>JALWUQ010000056.1 GCA_026993075.1 Campylobacteraceae bacterium | reverse complement strand
CACTCATTACCGGAGTAACGGGGCAAGACGGCTCATATTTAGCAGAATTTTTACTCAAAAAAGGTTATATCGTTCACGGTATCAAAAGAAGAGCAAGCTCATTTAACACAGACAGGATAGATCATCTTTATGAAGATCCGCATATAAAAAATAGAAATTTTATCCTCCATTACGGCGATATGACAGACTCTATGAATCTAACACGCATCGTTCAAGAGACACAACCCCATGAGATATACAATCTTGCAGCCATGAGCCATGTGGCGGTCAGTTTTGAGACACCTGAATATGTTGCAAATGCCGATGGAGTGGGAACACTTAGAATACTTGAAGCTGTAAGACTTTTAGGTTTAGAGAAAAAAACAAGAATTTACCAAGCAAGCACATCAGAGCTGTTTGGGAAAGTGCAAGAAACCCCTCAAACGGAAAAGACGCCTTTTTATCCAAGAAGCCCCTATGCTGCGGCAAAAATGTATGCGTATTGGATAACGGTAAACTATCGTGAAGCGTATGATATGTTTGCATGTAATGGCATACTTTTTAATCATGAAAGCCCTGTTCGAGGCGAGACATTTGTAACAAGAAAGATAACCCGTGCAGCATCTAAGATAGCACTGGGACTTCAAGATATGCTATATCTTGGCAATCTTGATGCAAAACGCGACTGGGGTCATGCTAAAGATTATGTGCGTATGATGTGGATGATTCTCCAAGCAAATAAGCCTGAGGACTGGGTAATAGCCACAGGACAGACGACATCGGTTCGTGATTTTGTCAAGATGGCATTTGCCTATGCTGGCATCAACCTTAGATTTGAAGGAATAGGCAAAGAAGAAGTAGGGATTATAGACTCGATTGATGATAATCGGGCAAAAAACTTAAAGCTTAAAACTCAACACTTAGCACCTGGAAAAGTTATTGTGGCAGTTGATCTTAGATATTTCAGACCAACAGAGGTTGATTTTTTATTAGGTGATCCGACAAAAGCAGAGCAAAAGTTAGGTTGGAAGAGGGAATATAAGCTCAAAGAGCTTGTATATGATATGATGAAGAGTGATTTGAAGTTAGTAACAAAGGATCAGTATCTAAAAGATGGCGGTTATACTATTATGAATTATTTTGAGTAGGTAATTGCGTGAAAAAAGATAGTAAAATATACATAGCAGGACACCGTGGGCTTGTAGGCTCGGCAATAGTAAAAAATCTTGAACAAAAAGGCTATACAAACTTAGTCTATAAAACGCATAAAGAGCTGGACTTGATAGATGCAAATGCGGTGAAGGCTTTTTTTGAAGAAGAAAAACCTGAGTATGTCATCCTTGCTGCTGCAAAGGTTGGTGGTATAGTTGCTAACAATACATACAGGGCAGACTTCATATATAAAAATCTTCAGATTCAAAACAATGTCATTCATCAAAGTTATCTAAGCGGTGTTACAAAGTTACTCTTTTTAGGCTCTACATGCATATACCCTAAAAATGCTCCACAGCCTATGAGGGAAGAGTATCTTTTAACTTCACCCCTGGAATATACAAACGAGCCTTATGCCATAGCTAAAATAGCAGGTATAAAGATGTGTGAGTCTTACAACATCCAATACAGCACAAACTTTATCTCAGTTATGCCTACAAATCTCTATGGACCAAATGATAACTTTGATCTTGAAAAATCTCATGTGCTTCCCGCACTGCTAAGAAAGATACATGAAGCAAAACTAAACAACACTCCAAAAGTAGAGATATGGGGAAGTGGCAAACCACGAAGAGAATTTCTCTACTCAGAAGATATGGCAGATGCATGTGTATTTTTACTGGAAAATAGAGATTTTAAAGACATGTATGATAAGAGTCAAAAAGAGATCAGAAATACCCATATCAATATAGGCACAGGTGTAGACATAAGTATAAAAGAACTCGCAGAGACTATTAAAAAGATAGTAGGCTATAAGGGTGAATTTTACTTTAATACTGAAAAACCAGACGGAACGATGATAAAACTGACAGATCCTTCAAAACTACATACCCTTGGATGGAGACATAAAGTTGAACTTGAAGAGGGGATTAAAAAAGTTTATACATGGTATTTAACTCAATGATATGTTCTAAAAAAATGAGATAAAATTTAAAAGTAGCTAAAGAGTATATTGATAGAATAAGAAATAGTTTGAAATTGGTCTTGGACAGGATATGTTGTCTCTTTTTCATCTAAATATTTTTTCGCAAAGAAGTTGCTTTCATAAACTTTTTATTGATAAAATGATAAAATGATATAATTTAATAAAATAGGAATAGATATGGCAGTTGATGAAAATAAAAAGAAAGCATTAGATCTTACTATCAAGCAGCTTGATAAGACATTTGGCAAAGGCACTTTGATACGGCTTGGGGAAAAAGAAATCGAACCTATGGAAGCTATAAGTACAGGTTCACTTGGACTTGATATCGCTCTTGGTATCGGCGGAATTCCAAAAGGCAGAGTTATAGAAATATATGGTCCTGAGAGTTCTGGAAAAACTACTTTGGCTCTTCAAATAACAGCTGAATCTCAAAAAAAAGGTGGTATTTGTGCATTTGTAGATGCTGAACATGCACTTGATGTAAAATATGCAAAAAATCTTGGGGTTGATACTGACAATCTTTTGGTTTCTCAGCCTGATTATGGCGAACAGGCATTAGATATAGTTGAAAGCATAGCAAGAAGTGGAGCGGTTGATCTTATAGTAATTGACTCTGTAGCGGCTTTGACTCCAAAAAGTGAAATCGATGGCGACATGGGCGATACTCATGTGGGTCTCCAGGCTAGACTTATGAGCCAGGCTCTTAGAAAACTAACCGGAATTCTTCATAAAATGAATACAACTGTTATATTTATAAACCAAATTAGAATGAAGATAGGCATGATGGGGTATGGAAGTCCTGAGACTACTACGGGTGGAAATGCACTAAAATTTTATGCAAGTGTGCGAGTTGATGTAAGAAGGATAGCTACTTTAAAACAAGCTGAAGAGAGTATAGGAAACAGAGTAAAGGCAAAAATTGTTAAAAACAAGGTGGCACCTCCTTTTAAAATAGCAGAGTTTGATATAATGTTTGGAGAAGGAATTTCTAAAGAAGGTGAACTTGTAGATTATGGAGTAAAACTTGATATCATTGATAAAAGTGGCTCCTGGTTTAGTTATAAAGATAAAAAGTTAGGTCAAGGAAGAGAAAAAGTAAAAGCATATTTAAAAGAAGATAAGGAATTGGCCAAAGAGATAGAGAATGCATTAAAAGTTGCTATGGGGCTTGAAGAAGAAAAAGTCGAGGGAGAAGAAAAGTGATTTTTATTGAAGATATTTTTGCCGAAGAAGTGCTTGATAGCAGAGGAAATCCTACCGTAAAAGCGATTGTTGTTTTAAATGATGGTACAAAAGGGGAAGCGATTGTTCCAAGTGGAGCAAGCACAGGCAGCAAAGAAGCACTTGAACTAAGAGATGGAGATAATAATAGATATTTTGGAAAAGGAGTGCTTAAGGCTTGTGAAAATATCAATACTCTTATGGCTGATGCTCTTATAGGAGTATCTCCGTTTAATCAAGCTGAAATTGATACAATCATTAAGGAAGTTGATGGTAGCGAAAATTATACTGAAATCGGTGCAAATGCTGCACTTGGAGTATCTATGGCAGTAGCAAGAGCTGCTTCTTCAAGTCTTGGCATCTCTTTATATAGATATATAGGAGGGGAAAATGCAACAATTATTCCCGCCCCTATGTTAAATATTATAAATGGCGGAAGCCATGCCGATAACAATGTAGATTTTCAAGAATATATGATAATGCCTCTTGGTTTTGTAAGTTTTGAAGAAGCCATAAGAGCAGCAAGCGAAGTATATCATACTTTAAAGAAAATTATAAGTGACGAAGGATATGCAACAGGCCTGGGAGATGAAGGTGGTTTTGCACCAAATTTTAAGAGTAATATCGAACCTTTGGAATATATTGTAAAAGCTATTAAAAAAGCCGGATACAAGCCAGGAGACGAGATAGCAATAGCCTTAGATCCTGCAAGCAGCGAATTTTATAAAGATGGCAAGTATGTTCTTAAAAGCGAGGGAAAGACACTAAGCAGTAAAGAAATGGTTGATTATTATGTAGATTTGGTTGAAAAGTTCCCAATAATTTCCATAGAAGACGGTTTAGAAGAAAATGACTGGGATGGCTGGAAAATAATGAGTGAAAAACTTGGCAGTAAAATCCAATTAGTAGGAGATGATCTTTTTGTTACTAACTCAAAATACCTTCAAGAGGGAATTGACAAAGGTATAGCAAACTCCATACTTATAAAACTAAATCAAATAGGAACACTCAGTGAAACCATGCAAACTATGAGACTGGCGTACCGCAATGGTTATACTTGTGTCGTAAGCCACAGAAGCGGAGAAAGCGAAGATACTTTTATAGCAGATTTTGCAGTAGCTATGAATGCAGGGCAGATAAAAACGGGAGCTCCTGCAAGAAGTGAGAGAATAGCTAAGTACAACAGGCTTCTTTCGATAGAAAGAGAGATGGGCTTTAGTAAATATATAGGTAATCAATTATTTTAACGATGAGCAATCATAGGGTCTTAGAAGAATTTTCATTTGTAAGCAGTAAAAAAATTATATTTGCTTTAAAGATCAGTTTTCTCGTGCTTGTGGTTATTGGATTTGGTATTTATGTCGGCAATTTACTATTTGGGAAAAATTCTTTGGAAGTGCTTTTGAATTTACAGGAAAAAAAGAGTGTATTTAAGCAAGAAATTAGAAAATATAAAAATCAGAATGCTGCTTTGCAAAAGGATTACTTTGAATTGTTAGAGCTTGAGCCAAACAGTAATTAGGAGATTTATGATAGTCATTTTTCAAATTATATTTTTACAGAGGAGATTCTTTGATGAAAAAATTTATCTTATTATTGCTAATTAGCACATCTTTTTTATTTGCAAGAGAAAACCCTTTTAAGCCGATAGTATCCAGTAAAAGTTTAGGTAAAGCGACAAATATAAAAACCGATCTAAAACCCTTGATAATAGAAAAATTTAAACTTCCAAGTCCAGTTAGAGTTATAAAAAAAATAAGCTTTAAAGTCTTGAATGTTGACGGAAGTATAAGCAACCTATCATTTAATGTAGATAAAAAGGTAAATTGGCATAATGATATCATTTTATCAAACTATAAAATCAAAATAGAAGAAAAGGCAATTAAGCCAGAGCCAAAACTTATAAAACTTTTTAAATTCCTTTCCATACTTGTAAATGGAAAACAATTACTCATAAAAACCAAAGATAGTATGATACGGGAATTATTTTTTGCAAAACCATATAAGATAGCCATTGACTTTAAAAGAAATGTGGTATTTTATACAAAATTTGTAAAACTTAAAAATCTTCCTTTTAAAGAAATTGTATTGGGCAATCATGGGAATTTTTACAGAATTGTTCTAAACCTTGACGGAGAGTATAGATATAAAATAAAGAAAAACAGCAATGGTTATTTAGTAGAACTTTTTTGAAAAACAATTATCAATTTTATAGCTACCATAGCTATAATAACCTCAAAAATACTAGCAAGAATCAAAGCATAATAAGTTAGCTCATTTATAGTTTTTGAAGTAAAAGCTATAGATGCTACAGCTACTAGCAAAGTAAGGGGCATAGAATGAGACAGAGCAAACAGAGTTCTGTCTCTTATATTTAAATTGTAAAAAATAGCAACTGCTGCGATAATCCTCATAAAAAGCATAAGAAATGTAATAGTGAATGCTTCATAAAGCAGTTGTGTGTTAGATAGAGAATGTAAATCAAGTGTTGAGCCTATGTATATGAAAAAAAGTGGTATCAAAAATCCAAACCCAAAAGATGAGAGTTTATGAGTTAATTCTTCTTTATGCTTAAAAAAAGTTGATATAAAAACACCTGCTATAAATGCACCAAAAGCAATCTCAAGGTGAAGATATAATGTGATTGCTATGAGTATAAAAAATATTGAGATTGAAATTCTTATATCTTTTTCATCATTATCCGAATGAGGCATTAAAAATATTTTGATTCCCGGATACCACCAAAAAAGTATCTCAACAGCTTTAAATATAATCGCTATTGAAAATAAAAATAAAAATAAAATAGATATGGTTTTGTAAAAATTCAGTCCAATACCAAAGGTAAGTGCAGCACTTGCAAAAGTTACCATAGCTATACTTATAACCTCACCCAAGATTCCTATAACCATAGCAAGTACTAACCACTCTTTATCTTTACCGTACTCCTTAAACAAAGAGATAATCAGCCCAACAGAAATAAGAGGCATTGTAATGATAAATATATTGCCAAGATTTAGAACATACGAAGAAATAAAAGATAGCAGATACAAAAATACTATATACAAAATACCTTTTTTCAATAATTTGATATCAATATTTTTTAAAACTCTAAGGTCAACCTCACTTCCGGCTAAAAACATTAGATATAAAAAGCCGACTTCTGAAATCAAAGTAAATATTTCATTATGTCCTATAAATCCCATATATCCGGCGATTGAACCCAATATTATCTCAACAGGCGTCAAGGGAAGCTTGATCAGTTTAGAAAAATAAGGAGTTGATATGATGATGATAGATACTGTAATGATGGTAATAATATTCTCATTCATCTCATATTCCTTATTTACAAAATTTTGCTATTTTATATCCTAAATTCGTAATAGTATCAATATCGTCATTTGGTTTGTTTCCAAAAGTCGTAAGATAATTTCCTATAACAATAGAGTTTGCACCTGCTTGAAATATTTCTGGCCATCTTTTTCCAAAAGTTATCTCTCGCCCGCCTGCAACCATCAATCTGATATTTGGCAAGTGCTTTCTTGTATAGGCGATCCACTTAAGTGCTTCATCTATATCAAAGGTTTTACTTTCAAGAGGAAGTTTATCATTTGGATGAAAGAAATTAAGAGGTGATGAGTGAGGCTGAAGCTCACTTAAAGATTTTACAAAAGAAATTCTGTCTTGTTCATCTTCCCCAAGTCCAAATATACCACCTGTACATAGTTTTAACCCGGCATCCTTGACATTTAAACAAGTCTGAAATCTTTCTTTCCAAGAATGTGTTGAGCATATATTTTTATAGTATTGCTCGCTTGTTTCCAAATTATGATTATAGCTGGAAATTTTTGCTTTTTTTAACTCTTTTAACTGCTCCTTATTAGCTGTTCCATTGCAAGCTATTAGGTTTAACTCTGGTATTTCATTATTGATTTTTTTAGCAATTTTACATACAAATTCCAATTTTTTATCATCAAGTCCTTTTCCGGCTGTTACCAAACAAAAACCTATAGCTTTATTATTTTTGGCATAAATTGCTTCTTCCAAAATTTTCTCTAATGATTTTTGCTTATATTTTTTTATATCTACATTATTATAGGCACTCTGGGTGCAAAAGGAGCAATCCTCGCTGCAGTTGCCACTTGAAATATTACTTATTGCACATAAAAAAATCTCTTTCACTTTTTTCCCTTTTGAAATTCAACAGTTTTTATACAATAATTTGCCATATCTTTTAATATATCTTTTTGATAGTGCCTTACTTTCCATTTATTTGTTTTTGCCTCAACCATGACAAATTCACTAATGGATTTTTTTCTACCACATATTTCTCCAGGATTGATGTATAAAGTATTTTGATTTTCTTTTGCTTCAAAATGATGGGTATGTCCATATATTATCAAAGAACTGTCATTATTTAAATAATACGGCAAATGCATAAGCTTTACGCTTATATCTTTGATTTTAAAGTAGTGCGGCTCTTGTACTAGGTTATAATCATTTAAATATTCTAAAAGTTGTGAATCATTATTTCCAATAACAGCTTTATATGGAATATTGCAATTTTGCAGTAAGTCCAAGCTTTCTTTTAAAACAATATCACCGGCATGTACTATGTATTCGGCTCCGTCATTTTCTAATCTCTCAATAGCTTCTCTTAAAAGATTGATTTTTTTATGACTATCTGAGATTATACCGATTTTCATATTAGCAATCGACTCTATTTTTACATTTTATGCACTCTAAAATCTCTTTTTTTCTGTAAGTTCTTTTTGCCATCATACCGCCACATTTTTCACATTTTTCTTCTGTCGGCAAGTAAGTAGAAACAAATTTACATTTTGGATAATTTGAACACCCGTAAAATTTACCCCGTCTTGAGCTTCTTTCTATGATATCGCCACCACATTCAGGACATTTGATACCTATTTTAACTAACTCTTTTTTCTTTTTTGCTATATTCTTGGTGTATTTACATTTTGGGAAGGCACTGCAAGAGATAAATTCACCAAATCTTCCCTGTCTTCTAACAAGCTCACTTCCGCACTCAGGACACATCTCACCTGTAGGGATAATCACTTTTTGACTTTTTATCTCTTTTTTACCTTTTTCTATCTCTTTGATAAAAGGTTCATAAAATGTCCATAGAACTTGCTGCCAATCCTTTTCACCAATTGCTACTTTATCGAGGGTTTCCTCCATATTTGCGGTAAAAGAGCTATCAACTATATTACTAAAGTGCTTTTCAAGCAATTCTATAACTTTAAAAGCCATTTCGTCAGGAATCAATTGTTTTTTCTCTATTTGTATATATTTTCTTGCTGTAAGAATGGATATGGTAGGAGCATAAGTAGATGGTCTTCCTATACCTAAGGATTCTAACTTTTTGATAAGACTTGCTTCTGAGTACCTTGAAGGCGGTTCTGTAAAGTGCTCGATAGCGTCAAGCTTACTAAGTTCAATACTTTTACCAACCTCAAGAGTCGGTAAAAGTTTATCTTTTTCTTTATATCCGGTAACTTTATAAAATCCATCAAATTTCAATATTCTACCGCTTGCTTTGAATTTTGAAGATTTGCTTGCAAGTATAATGTTTTGGATTTGAAAAACCGCATCTTTCATTTGTGTTGCAAGAAATCTATTGTAAATAAGTGTATAAAGTCGCAATTCGTCATTTTTAAGATAATCTTTTGCTATCTTTGGTGTAAAATCCAAATTTGTAGGTCTTATTGCCTCATGAGCTTCTTGTGCTCCTTTTGCTTTGGTGGTATAATTTTTAATCTTAGGACTTAGATACTCTTTTCCATAAGTTTCTTCAATGATTTTTCTATTTGCACTGATAGCCTCTTTAGCTATATTTAAAGAGTCTGTTCTCATGTAGGTTATGACTCCCATATTCCCTTTATGAGTCATAACTCCTTCATACAATGTTTGAGCTATCATCATAGTTTTTTTAGGAGAATAGCCAAGAATATTTGAAGAAGCTTGCTGCAAGGATGAAGTCATAAAGGGAGGAGGAGTTGATGTTTTTCGTTCTTTAGTTTCAATTTTTTCTACTAAAAATTCTTCATCTTTTACCAAATTTTGTATATATCTTGCTCTATCGCCGTTTGTAATAGTCATTTTGCTAATTTTTTCTTTTTCAAACTCAACTATATTGGCTTCTATTTGTTTATTAAAAAGTGCTTCGATACTCCAGTATTCTTGAGGTACAAAAGCTTTTATCTCTCTTTCTCTGTCAACTATTATTTTTAAAGCCGAGCTTTGAACTCTGCCGGCACTCAATCCTTTTTGTATTTTTGAAGCAAGCAAGGGAGAGAGTTTGTATCCGACTATCCTATCAAGTAATCTTCTTGCTTGTTGAGCATTAAAATTATTTATATCTATTGTTCTTGGATTATCCAAAGCTTTTTGAATTGCATTTTTTGTAATTTCATGAAAAACTATACGAGGCAAAGAATCTGGTTTTTTACCTATGGCTTTTGCAATATGATACCCTATGGCCTCACCCTCTCTATCCTCATCAGTTGCTATATAAACAATATCACTTTTTTTAGCTAAATCTTTTATCTCTTTAACCGTTTTTGAGTGTTCTTTGCTCACTCTGTATTCTGGTTTAAAAGTATTTTCTTCTATTTTAATACCAAATGAACTCTTTGGAAGATCTCTTATATGCCCTTTACTAGCAATAACAGTATAGTCTTTCCCTAAAAAATTTTTTATCGTTCTAGCTTTAGCTGGCGATTCGACTATGATTAGATTTTTCAATATTTCTCCTGTATGAAATTACTTTTTAGTATGAAATTGTATCGAATGAGAATACTAAATGCAAATAATTGTTGATTTTTTTTCTTTTAGAAGCTTTTTTATGGAATTGGAAACTGTTGCTTGCGAGATATTTAGATGAGAGGCTATTTGTTGCTGCGTATAGCCATCAGTATAAGCTTCGTAAATCTTTTTATCTCTGTCTTTTTTTGTAAATATGTTATTAAAATAACTTTCTATATTTTTATATTGTTTTAAATTTGAAATATTTTTTTGATACTTGACGACTTTTTGTAACTCTTCGATAATATCATCTAATGATTTTTCTATAGCAGAAGAAGCAAAAAACTTATCTATTTCATCTTTGGTAGCATATTTTTTAAATACAAAAGATTGCCTTAAACACTCATAAGGCTCATCTAAATTGGCAAAAGATCTATAGCTTGAGTACTTATAATCTCCCAACTTATCAGCCAAGTGGTATTTTACAGGATGCTGCTCTATATATAATACAAGTGTTGGAAGATAAGATCTGTTTAAAATATACCACGATTGATATCTTCCTTGCCAAAGATGACCGGAGCGATTATATTTTTTATTAAAAAAAACAGCATAATTTGAATTGACATATCTAATCGCTAAAGATATATTTGTCTCTTTGGTTTCAATAAGCAGATAATAGTGATCATGCAAAAAGCAGTAAGCATGGACACTGAAATTATAAAGTTTTACACTTGCACACAGAATTTCTAAAAATTTTGTATAATCTTCATCTTCATAAAAAATTTTTCTATTTGCCACACCTCTGTTGATAACAAGGTGGTATCCTGCCGCATCTACTCTTGATTTTCTAGGCATACTTATCCTTCTGTGATCAAGATGCAACTTTACCAGATTTAAAAGCTATATAAAAAATCATTATAACACTTAAATCTATCATTACATCTGCAAAATTAAATATTGCAAAATCAAATCCACAATGCCAATAAACATAATCCACAACTCCTCCATGAATAAATCTATCATATATATTGCTACAACCCGCTCCCAAAAGTATCCCAAGAGGCAGTGCATATTTTCTAAAAATATCTTTTTTAAAAACAAGATATATCAAAACAGATAATATTATTACTACTTGAATATATTTTAAATATTGTCCAAAAAATGAAAGCATTGAAAAAGCTATGCCTTTATTTAGTGTTAGCACAAGAGATACACAATGACTAAAATAGTTAAACCCATCCAAAAAAAGCAATTTAATATTTTGGTCAATTATAAAAACACCCAAAAACGACAAGGAAAAGGTCCAAAGAGATTTAATCACTCAAAGCCCGTTTTAAAAAAATTTTAAGATTTTCCATCTCTGTTTGTAATATTTGAGTATCTTCACCCTCCAATAATACCCTGAGTAAATTTTCTGTACCTGAATACCGTATCAAGGTTCTTATACCTAAATTTTCCAATCTTTCTATAAATTCATCATATCCTTCTATTTTATCAAGCGGTTTTTTGTGAGCTACTGGAATATTTTCTAAAAACTGAGGATACAAATCAAAGATATCAAATGCTTCACTTGTCTTTTTTTGACTTTTTATAACAAATGCTATCACTTGAAGTGCACTCGCCAATGCATCACCTGTTTTAGCATAATCACTAAGTATGATATGCCCACTTTGCTCGCCTCCAAAATTTAAATCCCTCTTTTGTAAAACTTCTAAAACATTCTTATCTCCAACATCGCATCTAAAAAGGGATATATCTTTTTTAAGCAGGTAATCCTCCAAAGCTTGGTTACTCATTACAGTAGCAGAAATCGCATTATTTAACAGTTTGTTTTCTGTTTTTAGATAAAAAGCCAAAGCACCGATAAGCTTATCACCATCTATAGTTTTTCCTACTTCATCCACTACTACTAATCTGTCTGCATCTCCATCAAGTCCAAAGCCTATATCTGCTCTTACTTTAACAACTTCTTGACTTAAAGCCTGTGGATGCAAAGCACCGCAAGATTGATTTATATTGCTACCGTTTGGTTCATTATTGATGACTATAACATCAGCACCAAGCTCAGTAAATATAGTAGGAGCAACTTTATAAGCAGCTCCGTTTGCAGTATCTACGACTACTCTTATACCATTTAATGTCAAGTCTTTTGGAAAAGAATTTTTTATGTGGACTATATATCTTCCTATAACATCATCAATTCTTTTTGAAGTTCCAATATCCAAAGAAATTTTTTGATTTTGTCGTATAAGCTTATCATCAAAGTATATTTTTTCAATATTTTTTTCGATAGTGACACTTAGCTTGTTGCCTTTTTTATCGAAAAACTTAACACCATTATCATAGTAAGGGTTATGAGAAGCACTTATCATGATACCTGCATCGCATCTCATATTTTCAGTTAAAAAGGCGATGGCAGGAGTTGGCATCGGTCCAATTTGTATAACATTATAACCAACTGCGGTTAAACCTGAAACGATAGCATTTTCTATCATGTAACCGCTTCTTCTTGTATCTTTTCCTACTATGATACGATTTGTTATAGATTCTTTTCTAAAATAAATCCCAACTGCCATAGCAAGTCTCATAGCAGTCATAGCATCAAGCTTTTTTCCAGCCTTGCCTCTTACTCCATCTGTTCCAAATAATTCCATCAAATATCCTCTTATAATATAAGAGGATATTTTACCATATTAAAAATTCAAAGCAAATTTAACGATATAAAAACCGCCAAAAATAAGCCATATAAATAAAATAGTTCCCAAATATATAGGCTTCCAACCTACAGTCTTAAATTTACTTATACTAGTCTCCATACCCATTGCTGTCATAGCCATAGTAAGAGCAAATGTATCTGTTTTGTTTATACCAGAAACCAATGGATGAGGCAATAGATTTAAAGAGTTAAATCCTGCCATAACTATAAAAAATATAGCAAACCAAGGTATAGTTATCTTTGCTTTTTCACCTTTTTCAAGTTTGCTTTTCCCTGTTTTTGCAAGCCAAAAGCCAAGTATCAATAAAAAAGGAGCAATCATCATAACCCTGATCATTTTAACAATAACTGCATATTTTGCCGTCTCAGCACTGACAGCATTACCAGCAGCCACGACATGAGCTACCTCATGAATAGTACCACCTATATATATCCCCATATCTTTCAAGTTAAGAGGTATCAAGCCCTCTTTATAAAGATAAGGATACAAAAACATTGCAGTTGTACCAAATATAATAACCGTACCGACCGCGATAGCACTTTTATACGGCTCTGCTTTGACCACAGGCTCTGTTGCCAAAACTGCCGCTGCCCCGCATATAGAACTACCTGCTGTAACGAGGATAGTTGTATCTCTGTCAAGTTTTAGTATTTTTGTACCTACGATGTATCCAATAATAAAAGTTAAAGTTACGACTGAAACGCTTGTTATGATTCCAGGGATTCCAACTTGCTCAATATTTTGAAAAGTCAGTCTAAAACCATAAAATATAATAGCCGCTCTAAGTATCACTTTCATTGAAAACTGAATACCTGGAACCCACTCTTCAGGCAGTTTGTTTCTAAGTGTATTTGCATATATAATACCAAGTACGATACCAATTATCAAAGGACTTATACCAATATTTTTAAAAATTGGCATTTCCGCCAAATATGATGCAGATGCCGCAAAAAGTGCAACAAATAAAATACCACTTAGGGTATGTGATCTATTTTCTTTACTAAATGCCATTTTCTCTCCTAAAATTATAATGCGGTATTATATAACTTTTATATTTATATGTAAAATTAATAAAATTTGATATAATCATTAAAAAAATCAATAAGTATAAAAATTATGGGGATTGAATTCTTTCAGCAGGCAAAGCTTTGGTAGGGATTGCTATGAAAAGGAGATTTACAGGTGAAGTTTAGAGAATTGGAAATTTTTTATGGATTATGTGAAAATACACATGCAAGCAAACTTGCTAAAAAGATAGGTATAAGCCAGTCAGCTATATCATTGTCTATAAAATCATTAGAAAAAAAACTTGGAGAAACACTATTTGATAGAGTTGGTAAAAAGTTAATACTAAATGAAAGAGGCAAAGAGTTTAAAGATGATACTTATAGACATTTTGTTGCTCTGAAAAACTCAAAAGATTTGTTTAAACAAGATCAAATAAAAGGAAAACTCCAAGTTAGCGCAAGCAAGACAATAGGTGATTATATCTTGCCTCAGATAATTTTTGACTTCCTACAGCAATACTCTGAAGTCAGTATCACCAGTTCAACTTGTAACTCACAAAATATAGCTCAGATGGTTGTTGATGGAGTTGTAAGTGTTGGAATAATAGAAGCAAATATATATCATAAGGAATTAATAAGTCAAAAAATTGGAGGGGATGAGCTGATAATCGTTACCAAAGATGAAAATTTATCCAAACAAGAATGCTACATAGATAAACTTTTTGATAAAGTGTGGCTACTTAGAGAAGAAGGATCAGGCACAAGAGATATGTTTTTAAATACTCTTGGCAATCTATCTTATGAAATTAACCAATTTTTAGAACTTTCAAGTTTTGAGAGCATAAAAAATATACTTTTAAAAAATGCCAAAGCCATAACTTGTATATCACGAGTATGTGTAGAAAATGAATTGAAAAAGGGTGAATTATTTGAAGTAAAATTAAAAAATATAAACTTTAAAAGAGATTTTTTTCTAATTTACCATAAAAATAAATATAAAAATAAGTTATTTACAACATTTAAAGAGTTTTCTCTTAAATATTTTATTGACACTTAAGCTCTATTTATATATAATTGCAAGCTCAAAATGAATTATGAGTTTTTGCGGGGTGTAGCGCAGTCTGGTTAGCGCACCTGGTTTGGGACCAGGGGGTCGAAAGTTCGAATCTTTTCACCCCGACCATCTTGTAATTTTAGATTATGGTGGGTGTAGCTCAGTTGGTTAGAGCATCGGATTGTGGTTCCGAGGGTCGTGGGTTCGAGCCCCATTTCCCACCCCATAGATTGAGCGCTCGTAGCTCAATTGGATAGAGCAACGGACTTCGGATCCGTAGGTTGAAGGTTCGACTCCTTTCGAGCGTACCATTTAACTGTTTTTATATGCGCTCGTAGCTCAGCTGGATAGAGCATCGCCCTTCTAAGGCGAGGGTCTCAGGTTCGAATCCTGACGGGCGTACCATTTTTTGT
>JALWUQ010000055.1 GCA_026993075.1 Campylobacteraceae bacterium | reverse complement strand
AAGATCTGTTTGAGGGAAGTGACCGTGCAACCGGTGAGCCCAAATGGACAGCAACACGTGTTGATTTGATTTTTGGATCCAACGCGCAGCTTCGAGCGATAGCCCAAGTGTATGCATCAGATGATGCTAAAGAAAAATTTATTAATGATTTTGTAATTGCATGGAATAAAGTAATGAATGCTGATCGATTTGATCTTGTATAGACATGATGCAAAGTAATATTAGTTGAGAGACTGTTCTTAAATATGCTAATTTCAGATAGTCCAACTGACCTTACGCACTTTTTTCTCGAAAAGTCCAACTTTTCGTAAGCTTCAAAGGGGTTATAGGGACTTCGAGTTTCTGCCACTATAAACAAGCTTTGCTTATTATAGTGCGTAAGGTCAGAGTCTAAAAATTATTTTTTTAGACTATCTTCATCTTTATCTATTTTTTTAAGTGTTTCTTTAGTGCCTTTTACGGCACTCTCAAGTGCATTTTTTGCTATTTCCCATGCTCTTGTTCCCAATTTTTTAGATTCTTTCGAAGTACTCAGAGAATCTTCATTTTTTATTTTTTTTATTTTTTGCTCCAGATTTAAATCAGTAATTTTTTGAGTCAGCCTTTTTTTAAATTCATTAATTTTAGGATTATCTTTCAATCTTTCAATCTTCTTTAAAACCCCTTCTTTTGTATCTGCAGTAATTTTAACAATTTTTGAAAATGGTGAATCTATTTCAAAGATAATATCTTCTAGTATATTTTTTGATATTCCTTTTGAGCCTTTTGCACTATTTCTTAATAAGTCGAGAAAATCATTGTTGACATCAATTATATTCAAGCCTTCAAAAAGTATTTGTTCTTGTCTTGTGTCTCTTGTTTCATCTGGTAAAAATTCTAAATTCTCATTAAACTTATTGATAGCTTTGACTACTGCTTCTTTTATGCCATAGGTTGTGCCTTTTAGTATCTCTTTTGCTACGGCTTGGTATTCATCGGCTATGTCAATAGCAACATTTAGTACAATCCTTGAGACTTCTATAATTTTGGCTTTGCTTATCTCTCCTTCTTCTACTGATTGATAGACTATATTTTGTGTTATTTGATTTATCAGTACTTCGATATCTTTTTTATTTTCCAATACTGTAAGCATAGCTTCTTCGGTTGTTTCTTTTAATATACCAAGCAAAACCACATCTTTTAATTTAGTATCATTTATAGCCTTTTGTACAAAATCTTGAGTATTTTTATCGAGAACTTTTGCTGCTTTTTCCATATTTATATAAATATTTCGTAATAAATCTTTTAATTCCTGTTTTTCTTCTTCTATCTCTTTTTCCAATTTTCCAATTTGCACAATTTTTCTATATATACTATTTTCTTTTTCCTCGGATGCAGCTTTAGTTATGCCCTCAATAACGGATAATATTGTACTTATATTTTCAACATTTTCATCTTTTAGTATTTTGGTATAACTTTTAAGCAATTCATTGATGCGTTGCTCAATTTTTTTATTGTCTTTTAATCTGGAAATTTTATTCTTAGTCAGTTTAAAGCTTATATACTTAATCTTATCCTCAATTTTATCAATATCTTTTGTTTCGTTAATTTCCTTTGTAAATTCTTCTTTAATGTTTATCATGATAATCCTTATATAATAATTTTGATATTTTTATCTTTTTTTAAATTTTCAAATATATCAGTTCTGTCTTTATCGTTAAATACCAGTAATGAGAGCATATAGCTGTCGTATTTTCCATTTTTACTTTTTTTAGAAAATTCAAATTTATAGTTTCTATTTTTTAAAAGGGCATCTATTGACTTTTTCAAATCATCTTTTGTATCAGTTATTATCTTGTATTCCCAATTACAAGGATATTTTAGACCCAACTCTTTATCAGGAAGATCTTTTGAAATGTCCACTTTTACCTCCATCTTTTTCTTCTAAAATTATATCACTTATTACCATTGATTTATCTATTGCTTTTGCCATGTCATAGATAGTTAAAAGTCCGATGCTAACACCTGTTAACGACTCCATCTCTACTCCTGTTTTTCCAAATAATTTTGCAGTAACCCTTAGTTTAAAGCCAGGAAGATCAGGCATTTCTTCAACTTCGCAGCTAACAGATGTTAGCATAAGAGGGTGGCACATTGGTATGAGTGAACTTGTTTTTTTTGCCCCCATGATAGATGCGATAACTGCTGTTTGTATGACCGGACCTTTTTTTGTTTTATTTGCTACTATCATATCATAAGCATTTTGGCTCATCTGTATGGTGCCACTTGCAACAGCAACTCTGAAAGTATCCCCTTTTGGAGAAACATCAACCATTTTTGGTCTGTCATTTTCATCTAAGTGAGTTAGTTTCATATATAATCCTAAAATTTTATTTTATATTTTACCAAAAATAAAATTATTTCGTGCTGTATGGTATAATATGAAATGAAATATTTTAATATAAATACAGAAAATCAAAATATTGTTATTGAGTGCATTAATAAATGGAGCATGTATGATGCAAAAAATATAAGCAATGAAATCACTGATATAATACGAAAATATCAAAGTGTCAAAGAATTAATTGTTGATATAAATAATCTTAAAAATTTGGATACTGCAAGCACGGTATTATTATATGAATTTTTGGATGAATTGAAAAAAACATCTAATGTACAGATATTGGACAACAAGGATAAACAAAAAAAGTTTATAAAATTCGTACAAGATTCAATCGCAGAAGAAAAAGGAAAGCAACATATTATGCGACCATTGAATTTTATTGAGAGATTGGGCAGATACGCTATAGACAGTCTGAGAGATTTTTGGTTGT
Source organism: Campylobacteraceae bacterium (assembly GCA_026993075.1). Lineage (GTDB taxonomy): Bacteria > Campylobacterota > Campylobacteria > Campylobacterales > JALSKU01 > JALSKU01. The sequence continues at coordinate 1,268 of JALWUQ010000055.1, read as the reverse complement.
TTCTTGCTTTTACTGGAGAAAGTTTCTCCTCCTTGCTCACATATATACTACATCCATCTAATATAAGATTTAAAGCAATTGTTAAAAATATACAAAATGCGGGTGTAAATGCTGTACCTATAATCATCTTGACATCATTTTTAGTGGGCGTTGTTGTAGCTTATCAAAGTGCAGTGCAACTCCAAAAGTTTGGAGCAAATATTTTTATAGTAGATATGATCGGTATATCAATTACAAGAGAGTTGGCACCTTTGATAACAGCTATAGTTGTTGCAGGAAGAAGTGGTTCGTCTTATACAGCACAAATAGGAGCTATGAAAATCACTAGAGAATTAGATGCGATGGATTCTATGGGGTTTAACTTATTTGAGTTTTTAGTTTTACCGAGGGTTATAGCACTTATGATAGCTTTGCCGTTACTGATTTTTTTTGCTGATATTGTAGGTATTTTTGGAGGTATGGTTGTTGCAAAATATCAAATTAATATATCGTATTTGGAATTTATAAAAAGATTGCAAAGCGTTCTTGCACTTAAACAATTGTGGATAGGACTTGCAAAAGGACCAATTTTTGCTCTTTTGATAGCAAGTATAGGATGTTTTAGGGGGTTTCAAGTATCAAGTAGTACAGAAAGTATAGGAAAATATACAACTATAAGTGTTGTAAATGCAATATTTTTAGTGATTGCTTGTGATGCTCTATTTTCTATTATACTTACTAAGCTTGGGATGTAGGGTTGATGAAAAAAATAGTGGAAGTTAAAGAAGTTGTCACGAAATTTGGCACCAAGATAGTCCATGATGGGGTTAGTTTGAGTGTATATGAGGGTGAAATATACGGATTACTCGGAGGAAGTGGTTCTGGCAAGTCAACACTTCTTAATGAAATGATAACATTGCTAAAACCAAGTAGTGGCAATATCAATGTGCTTGGCAAAGATATATTGGATATAAGCAAAAAGGATTTAATTTATTTAAAACATAATTGGGGTGTATTATTTCAAAGCGGGGCTTTGTTTTCATCGTTGACAGTAAAAGAAAATATAGAAGTTTTGCTAAAGGAATATACTGATTTATCTTCTCGGATAAGAAATGATATAATTAAATTGAAAATTGAATTAGTAGGACTCAGTATGGATGTACTTGATTTATATCCGAGTGAGTTAAGCGGAGGCATGATAAAAAGAGTGGCACTGGCAAGAGCACTTGTAATGGATCCTAAAATTTTATTTTTAGATGAACCTACTAGCGGACTGGATCCAGTCGGTG
>JALWUQ010000054.1:29418-143554 GCA_026993075.1 Campylobacteraceae bacterium | reverse complement strand
TAAAGCTTTCAAAAAATAGTACTGTTTTAAAAAAAGAGCCGACATTTTTATATGGAAGAAACAAAGAAGCGATAGATACAAATGCAAACAAACTCTCACAACATGGTGGGAAAGAAGTAATTTTAAATGCAGAAGTGAGCTTGCACAATAAAAAAGCATCAGCAAAAAAGATACAAAGTTGGAAAAATTCACTTCCTGTAAACGAAGAACTTAAACTCAAAATTGGAGTTCCGGTACTTTTTACTTCCAATAAATGGGGAAAGTTTTTTAATGGCGAGAGAGGTATTGTTAAAGATATTGCCAAAGACAGTATAACGATAGAGAAAAATGGTAGAGATGTAAAAGTAGAAAAACAAGATTTTGATCTTATTGAATATGAATATAGTGTAAATGAAGAAGTAAAAGAAAACTCACTTGCAACCATGAGCCAATATCCTGTAAAGTTAGCTTATGCCATCACGATACATAAATCTCAAGGTATGAGCATAGATAAGTTAGTTTGTAATATAAATAATATATTCACTCCAAGCCAGTTTTATGTAGCAATAGGACGGGCTGTAAATCCTAATAATTTGTATATTGAATATAATAGAGAAGATTTGCAAAATTATCTTAAAAGGATAATAAATATTGATAATAGAGTAAAGCAATACTACCTAAAATTTACTGACCTTACGCACTATAATGAGTAAAGTTCTCTATAGTAGCAGAAACTAAAAGTTCCTACAACCTCTTAAAGCTACGAAAAAGTAGGACTTTTTGAGAAAAAAATATACAAGGTCAAGTAATGATAAATATATCCTTTAAAATTATCATTTTCATGTATCTTTAGGAGGCGTTGTTTCGATATGCTGAGTTATAGCAGGTCTAAAAACTTTTTTGATAATAGATTTAAAACCTTTTTCATTATCTTCATACTCTTTTTCAGATTCTTGAAGTGCTATTTCCCAAGCAGAAGAAAAACCAGGTGCTTTTAATATCATTTTTCTGAGTGCTCCATCATAAATATTTAAAAGTCTAAGCTCGGAGCGACCAGGTTTTTGACTTAGCGTTTGAACCGATATTCTAAGGTTTTCATTTTCTTTTCTAAGTTGTGCCAAATCATTTTCTAAGTTTTTATTACCTTCGTTGGTAATTTTCATCTGACGATTTAAATGCTCTTTATATTCTTTTAACTCTTTTTTATATCTTCTTACCTCAAATCTAGACTTTATAAAACCCAAAAACAAACCTAAAAACACTCCACCAATAATAAATAAAATAGCTTGAAAATTTAACTCCATAACAACTCCTTAAAACAGTTTTGCTAAGTACGATTATATCTTCTTTTTTCTTAATTTTTCGATTTTGTTCTTTTTGTAAAAAAACTGATTCACTGACCTTACGCACCATAATGAGCAAAGCTCATTATGGCGGCAGAAACTAAAAGTCCCTACAACCCCCTAAAGCTACGAAAAGTAGGACTTTTCGAGAAAAAAGTGCGTAAGGTCAGTGATTCATAGCTATTAAATTCTATTGCAAGACAGCTTATTTGATATTAATAATTTCTTAAGAAAAGATTGCTATAATTTCGTTATATATTTTAGTATATAAGGGTAATTAATGGACTATAACGGGATTTTAAGCTTTGATATGCCAAGTATTTTAAAAAAAAGAATAGCCCTTTTGGAAGCCATTAAAGAGTTGGGCTCTATCTCAAAAGCAGCTAAAAAAGTACCCATCAGTTATAAAGCAGCATGGGAAATGATAGATAGCATGAACAACCTCTCAAAAGAGCCTATTGTAACAAAGATGACAGGTGGTAGTGGAGGAGGCGGGAGCCAACTGACTGCTTATGGGGAAAAACTAATCAATGATTATTATATTCTCAAAAAGGAGCATGATAAATTTTTAGAAACTCTTTCAAATCTTTCAGATTTTTCTACTATAAAAAAATTTACACTCAGAATAAGTGCTAGAAATCAACTTTTTGCAAAAGTAATCGAGATAAGAAAAGATAGAGTAAATGCAGATATTAAATTTCAACTAAAAAGCGGAGTTATTTTAAGATCAAATATCACTCTTGATGCTGTTAAGGATTTGGATTTGGATATAAATGATGAAATAGTAGGAATCATAAAAGCATCTTCAATAATGATTTCAGACAAAGAAGATTTTAAAAAAAGAGTCAATGTATTTGAGGGGGTTATTGAGGATTTAGATAGTGGAGACTTGACATCAAATATAAAGCTTCATATAAATAATATGGATAAATTTTGGATAACCTGTAAAAATGATATAGTCCAAAAGTTTGATTTGGATGTAGGAAAAAAATCCTATATTTTTATAAGGCCTAAAAATATACTTATTGGAAAATAAATACAAAAAAATATTAAATTTGGAGGAAAAAATGAGAAAAATTTTGATACTGTTGTTTTTCATAGTTGGCTTAAATGCTTCGGTTATAAAAGTTGCAGTTGCGGCAAATGTGAGTTATGCAATGCCGGAACTTATAAAAACTTTTCATAAAATATATCCTGATATAAAAGTACAAGTGCTTCTTGGAAGCAGCGGTAAGCTGACTACTCAAATCAGAGAAGGAGCTCCTTTTGAAGTATTTTTATCTGCGAATATGAAATATCCTAAATATTTATATAAAGAAAAAATGACGATTACCAAGCCGGTTGTTTACGCAAAGGGCAGTTTGGCACTTTTAAGCAGTCAAAAAAAAGATTTTTCAAAAGGAATAATGCTTTTACGAGAAAAATATATAAATAAAATAGCTATTGCCAATCCAAAAACCGCTCCTTATGGTAAAGCTTCGGTTGAAGCTTTAAAAAAAGCCGGTTTGTATAAAAAGGTAAAAAGCAAATTGGTTTACGCCCAATCAGTTTCCCAAGCAGTAGCTTACTCTATAGTAGCAGCTGATATAGGCTTTGTTGCTAAGTCATCTTTATATAGTAAAAAAATGTCAAAATATAAAAAAGGTGTAAATTGGATAGAGGTAAACCAAAAACTATATACTCCCATAAAACAAGGTATAGTTTTACTTAAAAATTCTTCTAAGCAGGCGAAAGAATTTTATAATTTTATTTTAAGCAAGAATGCAAAGAAAATTTTTAAAGATTTTGGATACAAAGTGTCATGAATGAACTTAAAGCGATAGTTTCTAACATACAAAGTGTTGATAGTTTAAATATTATTCAATTTGATTATGCCGGAATAATATTAACTATGATGGGGTTAGAATTGCCAAATATAAAAATTGGCTCGAAAGTTATCCTTTCTGCAAAACCTACACATATAGCTATCGCTAAAGATTTTAACGGCAATATAAGCTTAAGTAATATCATAAAAGCCAAAATAAAAGAGTTGAATAATGGAAAACTTTTAAGCAGTATTGTCTTAAAAGTAAAAGAACAAATAACTATGCAGAGCATTATAACTTATAATTCATCAAAAAGAATGAATTTAAAAGTTGCAGATGAGGTAGCTATGCTTATAAAAGCCAGTGATCTTTTTATAAAAGAGGTTTTGTGATGATAGAAATATTAAAACATATAGATTTTACTCCTTTCATCCTATCTTTTAAGTTGGCTTCTATAACTACAATCATACTTTTTGCAATATGCCTCCCTTATGGCTGGTACCTTTCTCAAACAAGATCAAAGTTTAAACCTTTTTTAGAGGCTATTTCAGCTTTGCCCATAGTTTTACCCCCTTCTGTTTTGGGGTTTTATATACTTTATGCACTTTCATATAATTCTCCAATAGGAGCTTTTTTAAATAAGTACTTTGGAGTAAAATTAGTTTTTGATTTTCCAGGGCTTGTGGTAGCTAGTTCTTTATACTCGTTTCCTTTTATGCTTCAGCCTTTACAAAATGGATTTGAGGGATTAAATAAAAATATACTCGAAGCTTCATATATAGGTGGTAAAGGTAAAATAGAAACTATTTTAAAAGTAGTTTTGCCAAATATAAAACCTTCTATCTTAACAGCAATAGTTATAACTTTTGCTCATACTGTTGGCGAGTTTGGAGTAGTGTTGATGGTCGGAGGAAGTATTCCGGGTAAAACGAAAGTAGCCTCTGTTGCTATATATGAGATGGTAGAAGAGATGGATTATACTTCTGCTAATGTTTATAGTGCTATTATGGTTGCTATTAGTTTTTTAGTCTTACTCGGTGTTTATATATTTAATAATAAAATGAATAGAAGATTTATATAATGATGCAAGATAAAAAAAAATATAAGTGTAAAACATGATAAAAATAGATATAAACAAAGAAATTTATGCACCGAATATGAATATGAGTCTAAATATAAAACTAAATATAAAACAAGATAGTTTTTTGGCTATATCAGGGGAGAGCGGGAGTGGCAAGACCACATTTTTGCGAATATTGGCAGGACTTGAAAAAGCTAAAGGAGAGATAATAGTCGGTGATGAGGTATGGCTTAAAGATAAGTTTTCTCTACCTGCACAAAAAAGAGATATTGGATTTGTATTTCAAGATTATGCCTTGTTTCCAAATATGACTGTGATGCAAAATATACTTTTTATAAAAAATGATAAAACTTTAGCAAACCATCTTTTAAAAATTACCAAGCTTGATGAGTACAAAGAGAGATATCCGCATACTTTAAGCGGTGGGCAACAGCAAAGAGTGGCACTTGTGAGAGCTTTTATAAATAAACCAAAGCTTATTTTGATGGATGAACCTCTTTCGGCTTTAGATCCTGTCATGAGAAATAAGCTTCAACAAGAGATAATCAGTCTTAAAAAAGAGTTTCAAACAACTATATTTATGGTAAGTCATGATCCAAGTGAGATATATAAACTTGCAAACCAAGTAATGGTACTTGATAAGGCGGAGGTTGTATCTTTCGGAAAGCCCAAAGATATACTTTTAAAAACAAGCGGTAGTCAAAAACTCTCTTTCGAGGGAGAGCTTTTAGATATAGTCAAAGTTGATGTTGTATATATAGCCATAGTTGCAATTGGACAACAGATAGTTGAGGTGGTATTGAGCGAAAATGAAACAAAAAATCTAAAAATAGGAAACAAAGTAAGAGTAAGCACAAAAGCATTTACTCCGATTGTTTCTTAGTGAGATAACTGCACAATACAGACGCCCATAATATCAATAGATAGTTTATAAGCGAGGTAAATTTTGTAAATCAACTAATTTAATAGAAAAAAAATTTGATAGTTGGTATAATTTTACCAAATTTTTATAGGACTTGATATGAAAAAGATTTTATTGCTTATTATTTTACCGGTTTTAATATTTGCTCAGACTTTGGATGTAAATAACTTTACTACTGATATATTTTCAAAAATAGACAAAGCTCCAAAACAGGTCAAGATGAGTTTGATAATAGTGGGTAGTTATGTAAAAGATGAAAATTATAAAATAATAGATGCTTTGAATGTTGTTATAGGTAGCTTTTATGTAGAAAATCTGATAACTTCTAAAGGAAAAGAGGATTTTAAAAAGTTGCTTATCGAATATGCGGCAAAAAAATATTCTGTTGATATAGATAATATTTATATACAGAAATTTGAAATTTCACAAAATCCATCTACGGATGATATAATAAACGCACTTGAAGAGAGTGGATGTTGTAAAAATAATTCTCAGCATCCTTGATAAAATCCTGAAAACAAAAGAAGATCATCACTTTTTTTATTTTTTATTTCTTTGTCTATGAGCCTACTGATTATATCGCCTATGGCTGGTCCAAAAGTGATACCCAGCCAACCCATGCCATTGGCATGAATGATATTTTCATAACTTTCATCTCTGCCAAAAAGAGGTATATCATTTGGTGTTAATGGTCTAAATCCTGTCCAATACTCAATATCTTTCATTTGAAATTCTACAATAAAAGGTTTTAGCGTATTTAATATACTCTCAAATCTTTTCATCTTATATGTAAAATCATAATTACCCAATTCTAACTTGCTTGTTATTCTTACGGTTTCTTTTCTTGGTACCAAACCTATAAACTGATCTTTAAAAAGGACAGCAACTTTTGGTTTGAGTTTATTTGCCATTTTAAAAGTCATACTGTATCCTTTTGCTGGTGTAAGCATAAGGTCTGTTCCGGTTTTTCTTGAAAGTGAGATATCAGCACCTGTTGCAATTATAAAATTATCTGCAACAAAGTCTTTATTTTTACTTATAGCTTTTATAGCTTTTTTATTTTTGAATTCAAAATTTATAATTTCTGTATTTAAAACGAAATTTACACCTTTTTCTTTTAAAAATTTGACCAAATTTTTCATAAGAGATGCAGGATTTAGATGAGCATTTCTATTTAGAAATATTGATCCGATAACTTTTTCATTAACACATGGAATCATCTCTTTTGTTTTATTTATATCCCAAATATCTTTGTATGGATTATCTTTGCATACTTTTGTATCATTGTTAAATGTTTCCAAATCAGTATATGCCATAGCAACACCTGTTGGCTGGAAATCAAAATCAAAATCATTTTTAGCCATACTTTTATAATGAGCCATGGTAATTTCACCATATTTTTCAAAAAGTATGAGAGTTCTTTTTAGCCTTTGTTTATTTGCATTTTTAGTGAACAGGTAAAGCCATTTTATTATTTTTGGAGAAATACCATTTATTATAAGAGGGCTTTGATTTTTTAGTATTAATTTAATCGTATCCGTGATTATACCAGGTCTTGACAGTGGCAGTTCTTCAAAAGGAGAAACTAAGCCGGCATTGCCAAAAGAAGTATTATCGCTAATATCTCCTTTATCTATGACAGTAACCCCATGCCCTTTTTTAATAAGCATATAAGCACACATTAAGCCGGTAATTCCACCACCTATAATAATATTGTTACTTTTCATCTTGCAATCTCCTTTTTTAAGAGCAAAGCTTCATAAAAATTCTTTAATTTTCTAAGATATCATAACCCTCGGGGATTTTATATTTAAAAATATCATTACTAAGTATGAGATTTGTATCTTCATTGTCAAATTTTATGGTAACTTTGTTGCCAATTTTATCTAAATATTTTACAGTTTTTATCTTATTGTCTTCTATTTTTATATAATAAGTGTTGCCACAACAAACAGCTATCAGTTTTCCATCTTTATGTTTTGCTTTTTTGAGTATATTTAAAATCTTTGGTATTTTTTCCAATTTTGAAAATATTACTTGTTCTAAATTTGGTTCGATTATGACAACTTTTCCTTGCAAAAAATATAAAAGTTTTTTTATGGGTTTATTATACACCCAAAGGGCATCATTATCATCTCTGGCATAAAATTTACCATGATAGATAATAGTTTGATTTTGATCATTGGTGATAGTTTGTGTGAAGTCTGATTTTATTGAAGTAATATTGAATTTTGCAAAAAGTAATATTGAGAAAGAAAATAAAAATAAAATATGTTTCAAAATTTTCCTTTATTTATGAAATAGAAACTAAATAAAGAATTTATCAAATTAAAATTAAAAATATGATAAAAATAGAGTAAAATATTGAAAAAGGTTAAAATAATGAATTATAATAATGAATTTTATCCAAAATTGCTTGTCTTTTTACAATTTTCTTTTATAACAGCAATGCTTGTCTTTTTAAAATATGCAAATAATTCAAACTTGACTCTGCTTTGTATGTCTATTTTTGCAATAGGTGGATTTATTGGTATATGGGCATTAAATCATAATCAATTAGGCAATTTTTATATCCAGCCCAAACTTAAAGATAATGCTGAGCTTGTAACAACTGGAATATATAAATATATAAGGCACCCTATGTATTTTTCGGTTATTTTGATGGCATTTTCATTGCTTGTATATACGCATACTTTAGTAGAAATAATTTTATTTTTTTTGTTGGTACTCACATTGATTTTAAAAGCCAGAAGAGAGGAGAGCTTGTGGATCAAGTATGATAAAAATTATCTATCTTATAAAAATAGGACTAAGCTCATAATTCCTTTTGTAATTTAGTATTATTACTTTTCAGGATTTATAAAATCAAAATTAAAAATATGTTATACTCGCACAATTTTTTAAAAAGGTAGTTATAGTATGGTTTCAGGAGTTTTTAAAAAGGTATTTGGTACTAAGAATGATAGAGAAGTCAAGGCTTATGCTAAAAAAGTTGATAAGGTAAATGCTTTAGAGAAAAAATATGAAAAATTAAGTGATGATGAACTTAAAAATGCTTATTTGGAATTGAAGCAGGATGTAATGCAGAAGAAAAAGAGTCTTGATAATGTTATTTATGATTCATTTGCAATAACAAGAGAAGTTTCAAAAAGAACTGTTGGACTTAGGCATTTTGATGTGCAAATAATAGGCGGATTTGTATTAAATGAAGGTAGGATTGCAGAAATGAAAACAGGTGAGGGAAAAACACTTGTTGCAACTTTACCAGTAGTTTTGAATGCAATGACTGGAAAAGGGGTGCATTTGGTTACCGTCAATGATTATTTGGCAAAAAGAGATGCACATGATATGAGTCCTATTTATAACTTTTTAGATTTAAGCGTAGGAGTGCTGACTTCAGATATTCAAGATGACAAAGAGAGAAAAAAGCAGTATGACGCAAGTGTTACTTATGGTACCAATAATGAATATGGATTTGATTATTTAAGAGAAAACATGAAATACTCTCTTGAAGAACAGGTTCAAAGAGACTACTATTTTGCCATAGTTGATGAGGTGGACTCGATCTTAATAGATGAAGCCAGAACTCCTCTTATCATAAGTGGTCCGACCGATAAAACACTTGATAATTATAAAAAAGCAGATGCAATAGCTAAGCAACTCAAAAGAGCAACTAAAATTGATGAAAAAGGTGAGGTAGATCAAAATAGTGGAGATTTTGTAGTTGATGAAAAAAATAAAACTATTACCGTTACAGAGCAGGGCGTGCAAAAAGCTGAAAAACTTTTTGGTATAGAAAATATGTACAGTTTGGAAAATGCCATACTTTCACATCATTTAGATCAAGCATTAAAGGCAAGAAATCTTTTTGAAAAAGATGTTGATTATGTTGTAAAAGATGGTGAGATAGTTATCGTTGATGAATTTACAGGAAGGCTTAGTGAAGGCAGAAGATTTAGCGAAGGCTTACATCAGGCTTTAGAAGCAAAAGAAAATGTTAAAATTCAAGAAGAGTCTCAAACTTTGGCTGACATAACTTTTCAAAATTATTTCAGGCTTTATGAAAAACTTGCAGGCATGACAGGTACCGCTCAAACAGAAGCTACTGAATTTTCTCAAATATATAATCTAGATGTAATATCAATTCCTACAAATGTTCCAGTTGCAAGAGTTGATTATAATGACTTGATATATAAAACAGAAATGGAAAAGTTTCAAGCTACAGTTAAAACGATAAAAGAACTTCATAAAAAAGGACAGCCTGTTTTAGTAGGAACTGCTTCTATAGAAAGAAGTGAGCTTTTGCATGAGCTTTTGAAAAAAGAGAAGATTCCACATTCGGTTTTAAATGCCAAGCACCATGAACAAGAAGCACAAATCATAAAAGATGCCGGAAAAAAAGGTATGGTCACCATAGCTACAAATATGGCAGGTCGTGGTGTCGATATCAAAATCAATGATGAAGTTAAAAAACTTGGCGGTTTGTTTATAATGGGAACAGAAAGGCATGAAAGCAGAAGGATAGACAATCAGTTAAGAGGAAGAAGCGGAAGGCAAGGAGATCCGGGAGTCAGTAGATTCTATTTGAGTTTGGAAGATAATTTATTGAGAATTTTTGGTAGCGATAAGATAAAATCTATCATGGAAAGACTTGGCATAGAAGATGGTGAATTTATAGAGTCCAAGATGGTTACCCGTGCAGTTGAGAATGCTCAGAAAAAGGTGGAAAATCTACACTTTGAGTCAAGAAAACATCTTTTAGAATATGATGATGTTGCAAATGAACAAAGAAAAACCATATATAATTTTAGAAATAATCTTTTAGATCCAAAATATGATATAAGCAGTAAACTTGATGAGATAAGAAATGAATTTATCAGTAATATATTATTCAGAGCTGAAATTTTTGAAGGTGGAGTTAAAGAGGATTATGATTTAAAAAAATGTTGCTCTATAATCGCAGAAGAATTAAATGAAAATATTGATGAAGAAGAATTGAAAGATTTGGATTATCATGCAATTATTGAAAAACTATCAGAGATATTAAAAGATAATTATAATATTAAAATGTCTGTTGTTGATGATGAGCAAAGAAACGAAATAGAAAGAATTTTATATCTTCAAATCTTGGATAATGCATGGAGAGAACATCTTTATCAAATGGATATATTGAAAACGGGTATAGGTTTAAGAGGATATAATCAAAAAGATCCATTGGTTGAATATAAAAAAGAGAGTTATACTCTTTTTGTAGAATTGGTTGATAGAATAAAATTTGAAAGTTTCAAAACACTACATACAGTACAGTTAAAGGATGAAGAAGAGGAGCTTGAAAAGGCAAGGATGCAAGAGATATTAGATGAAATGCAAATTTCCAATGAAGATATGAAACTTTTGCATGAAAGCTCACTTGAGCCTAATGTTAATGAGCCTTTGAAGGCTGTAAAAAAAATACCAAGAAATGCTCCTTGCCCTTGTGGAAGTGGAAAAAAATATAAAAATTGTTGTGGAAAAAGCGGACCTAAAAAAGGTATTTTCTCTGATACTCAAGTATAAAAAGGATTATAAATAGCACTTTCTTCATATCTTATAAAGAAATATTTGAGATTTGACAAAAATCAGCCATTTATTACTATTAGTGCTTTACTTGCATTTGTTGGAGTCAGTGTTGGGCTGATGGTTTTGATAGTTGCTATGGCTATTATGAATGGATTTGATAAAAATTTTGAGGATAAACTTTTTACTATGAATTATCCTCTTAGTATATACCCAAAAACACTTCAAAATATAAATGAAAGTTTATTGAATAAATTGAGAAAAAAATTTCCTGATTTGAAATTTAGCCCATATATAAGTTCACAAGCCATTATAAAAAGGGGTGATAAACTTGACGGAGGTATGCTTTTTGGTGTAAATTTCAAAGATGAGTCAAAAATCAATCCTATTGTAAAAAAAGCGGTCGGAATGAAAAAAATTAAAAAATTTCAAGTAATAGTCGGAAAAGGCATCAAAGATATGTTTTTTTTGGCAAATGGCGATAAGATAACCCTTATCTTTACACAAAATTCTCCTGCTGGTTTCTCTCTCATTCCCACTATGAAAAGATTTAAAATGGTTGGAAGTTTTAACTCTGGACTTATTGCTTATGATAAAGTATATATGTACACTACCTTGCAGTCTTTACAGGTAATTCTTCACTTTAAACCAGATGAATTTAGCGGTATTCATATATATTCCAAAAATCCACAAATTGATATAAAAAAAATTAAAAAGTTTTTACCTGAAAGTGCAGGGGTTATTGGATGGTGGCAACAAAACGGTAACTTCTTTGCAGCTTTGGCTTTAGAAAAAAGATCTCTTTTTATAGTTTTGATGCTTATTATATTGATAGCTTCATTAAATATTATTAGCTCATTGTTGATGATTGTTATGAGTAGAAGAAAAGAGATAGCATTACTGCTTTCTTTGGGGGCTAGTAAAAAAGAGGTGCGAAAAACATTTTTTTATTTAGGCATGGTTATTGGAGGAAGCGGTATAATAACTGGAGTTATACTTGGTTTTATTGCTATGTATATACTCGGTTCGTTTGATATAATAAGCCTTCCGGCAGATGTTTATGGGATGAGTAGATTGCCACTTGATTTATCATTTAATGATTTTATATATATAGTTTTTGGTGCTATTGTTATAGTAAGTTTTTCTTCTTATTACCCCTCCAAGCAGATAAGCAAGATTGATGTATTAACTACTTTGAGGGATTAGTTTTTTTACTTGGCAAAAAGAGCTTAAATGGAGTTTTTATAATTCTAAACAATATATTGATTGGAGATTTTATAATACTTTCTGTAAAATCAGTTTTTATTTTAGGATTCTCAAGTTTTCCTGAAATTATAACTTTTGTAGTAAATTTCCCTTTTTTACCTAAGATGATATACCCCAAAAATGGTATGGAATTTATGGCTTTACCTAATTTTTTCAATATCTCAACATGAAATATCAGGCTTATTTTTTTTCTTTTTAGATTTATATATCCATCTCCTTTTAAGATAGAAAAATCATTTTTAAGCTGAATATTTTTAAGATTTAAAATAGAATTATTTAAATCAAAATTAAAACTTCCAGTATTTATTTTAAAATCCTTTCCACCTTTTTTTATACTTTTTATCGCACTGTTTATTATATAGCAAGTCCCTAAAAAATGTTTATTTTTTTCTTTTATAATAAACTTAAATTTTCCACCGTGGAAGATATTGTGTCCTAAAAGATTATTTAAGTACTTTGATGTTATAAAGTTTGTAGAAATATTGGTGATGTTTGAAGATTGGAAGTATTTGATTTGATTTGTTTTATATATTGATGAAAATATTTTTTTCTTCTTGTTCATATAAAATGAAAATTTATCTGTTTTTATATTTATGTTATTTGGTAGAAAAATAATTGAGTTATTCGCCTCTATTGTAAAAGCTCTTGACATATTGTCCTCAAGTTTATTTTTAGTGTTGTTTAAATCAAATGATATGTTATTTGTTTGTAGTTTTATATTATTTTTTTTAATATTTACTTTTATATCTCTGTTTTTGTCTCTTATTTGAATACTATTTTTATCTATTTTTGCTATAAAATTAAAATTTTTTATTTTTTTATTTTTATATAATAATATATTTTGCTTATTGTATGTGATATCTCCTGCTAAAATAAAATTTTTAAAATCTTTTGTAGATATTTCTATGCTACCGTTTTTTAAATTAAATCTTTTCAATAATGGTGAAATAGCATATATTTTGTTCAAATTATGAAATATAAAATAATTCTTATTTTTATTAAAAATTAAATTTGCATTAAATGCTTTGATTGATATATTGTGTTTTGTGAAATTTATATTTATTTTACTTTTTATAGAAGATGTATTTAATAATATTTTATTTTTATATTTTAAAAAAAGTTTATTAATATATATATTTCCATCGTATCTATTATTGTGAACATTTAAAATACCAGTTGTATTGATATCAAAAATATTTTTATAAGAAAGTGATGTATTGCTTAGTTTTATTATATGATTATGAAGTGAAATATCAACATGCTTGGTGGCAAATCTTATACCATTAAATAAAAAAGTAGCATTTTGGGTTGTAAAAAAGCCTTTGACATCGATTTTAAATGGAGAAAAAGGCATAGTTAGCTTAACTATACCATTAGTTTTGGATTTTATTTGCAGTAGAGGTATTTTTATATTATAAGTCTTTAGTATCGTTAATATTTTATGATTTAATGCACTATTTGTTTTTATTATAACTTCTATAAAAGAGCCTTTGCCTACTAAATTTGTAATTTTAACAAAAGAGCCTTGAAGTCCAATGCCTTTATATGTTGGTTCAAGAAGATTGAAAGACAAAGTATCATTTTTCAGTGTCGCAGTGATTTGCTTGACTTTAACAGATGGTAGTTTTTTGTTAAATGAAACTGTTGCATTATCTGCTTTAGCAACTCCTTGCAATGAAAAAGGGTAGAAGTTGCCTGTTTTAGTGTTAATTTTCCCTGATAAATACTCAAGATTATAATGTTTTGCTACAATATATTTGTAAATCCAGTTGGATATAATTTTATTGATTTTTAACTTACTGTTTAAATAATCCATAAAAGGTGCTATGCTATTTGTTTTGGTATCGTATAGATAATAATAAAGCATATTATTTTTTAGTGTTAATTTTACCTTCCCATTTAAATCATGAGTGAAAAATGTTCCATCATATTCAAATTTATTATTTGCAAGATTTATGTTTAACATTCCTATAAATGATGCTTGATAATGTTTTAAATATAGTTTTTTAATATCTATTTTTATTATTGATTTATTATTTAATATAATTGAAGATAGAAAATATAGTTGATTTGTCTCTAAAAAAAATATATTGTTTTTGTAGTTTAAAGAGATTAAGTTGTTTTCATATTGAATTTTTTTAATATCTATATTTTTAAAAATCAGATGAAAGTATTTTAAATAGTTTTTTATAGAAATCAATTGGCTTTTTGTGCTTTCGGAGGAATAGTTCTTTTTAATTTGGATATAATCTGCTTTTAAAATAAGTTTTTTATCTAATTTTATGTATAATTTTTGGATATTGGCATAAGGTAAATTTAGATGTTTTATACTGATACCTTGCAATAAGAAAAAATATATTATTAAAACAAGAGATATAATGAAAATAACCAAGTATGATATTTTAGAAATTGTTTTTGACATAATTCTTATCATCTTTATATCCTTGTTGTTTTACCTTTCAAAAGGGATGCAAACTTCTAAAATTGTTTATATTCCCTCCGGCTCCATTAACGAAATTATAACATATCTTGAAAGAAGAAACTTTGAAGTATCTAAAATTGACAGTTATATTATAAGATTTTTTGGTACACCGCAGTCTGGTTGGGTTGATATAGGCAAAACAAGACTAAGCAAGGCAGATTTTTTGTATAAAGTTACCCACTCAAAAGCTCCACTTGTAAGCATAAAGTTGATTCCCGGGGAGACAAAAGAGATTTTTTTTCAAGAATTGTCCAAAGAGTTAAAACTCTCAACAAAAAAACTAATCACTCAATATAATAAAATGACTAATATTAAAGATGGAGTAATATTTCCAAATACTTATAAAGTACCTATGGGAATTAGTGAAAAACATCTTATTATGTATTTGGTAAAAGGTTCAATGCAAAGAGGCAGATTGTTATCAAGAAAAATATTTGGAAATTACAATAAAAAACAATGGTTCAGATATATCACAATAGCTTCAATAATACAAAAAGAAGCTGCCTCTAAAAAAGATATGCCAGATATTTCAGCAGTTATTCATAATAGAATAAAAATGGGAATGAAATTGCAGATGGATGGAAGTTTAATGTATGGCCTTTTTTCACATTTAAAAATAACTGCTAAAAGGATAAGAAGTGATAATTCTGAGTATAATACTTATAAAATAAAAGGCTTGCCAAAAGATCCGATTTGTAGTGTTAGTTTAGATGCTATCAAAGCAGCTATTTTTCCATCCAAGAAAAAATACTTGTATTTTGTTAAAGGTAAAGGGAAAAAAGATCTTTTTTCATATACATACAAAAAACATCTTGAAAACATAAAACGGAGTAAATAAGAGTATATGTTACTAAAAGTTACATTATTTATAACTAAAATATTAATATTGTGTAAAAAAGTTACATTATAAATTTTTTTATCTTTAATATAAAAGAATTAAAATTACTTTATGTTTACTATTATATACTTATATAATTATTTTTAAAAAGGATTTAATGATGAAACAGTCTATCATATATACAAAGGTTGATGAGGCTCCGGCACTTGCTACATATTCTCTATTTCCAATATTGGAAAAATTTGTCAAAAGTGGTGGAGTTAACATGGAACAAAGAAATATTTCTTTATCTGGGAGAATTATAGCTACTTTTAGTGATATTTTACCGGAAAACAAAAAGCAAAATGATGATCTGGCTTATCTTGGAGAGTTGGTTCACAAAGAAGAAGCAAATATTATAAAATTACCGAATATTTCAGCATCAATTCCGCAACTAAAAGCTTGCATAAGTGAACTCCAAAAGCAAGGTTACAATATACCTGATTTTCCTGAAAATCCAAAAAATGACGCAGAAAAGATTATAAAAGAAAAATATGCAACTTGCTTGGGAAGTGCCGTAAATCCAGTTTTAAGAGAGGGCAATAGTGACAGAAGGGTGGCTGATGCGGTTAAAAAATATGCTAAAAAACATCCACATAAGCTAAAACCATTTGAAAAGCCTTCAAAAACTGAAGTTGACTTTATGAGTGAAGGTGATTTTTATGGCAATGAGCAAGCGATTATCAAAGAAGGGGAGAGTAAAGTCACTATAGAACTTAATGGTAAAATACTTAAAACAATCGAAGCGCTAGATAAAGAGATACTTGATGGAACATTTATGAGCGCCAAGTCTTTAGAATCTTTTTTAGCTAAAACTATAGATGATGCAAAAGCAAAAGATCAATTATGGTCAATTCATCTTAAAGCCACTATGATGAAAGTTAGTGACCCTGTTATATTTGGGCATGCCGTTAAAGTTTTTTTTAGTGAAGTATTTGAAAAATATGCAGACGAATTTAATGAGATTGGAGTAAATCCAAACCTGGGCTTGGGCGATCTTTACAAAAAACTTGAGAAATTACCGCAAGAAAAAGCAGATGAAATAAAACAAGCTATTTCAAATACATACTCAAACAGACCAAATATTGCTATGGTTGACAGTGATAAAGGTATCACCAATCTTCATGCTTCAAACGATATTATTATAGATGCTTCTTTGCCACCTGTTATTAGAGAAGGTGGTAAAATGTGGAATAAAGATGGAAAACTACAAGAATGCAAGGCTGTAATTCCTGATAGATGTTATGCTACTATGTATAAAGAGATAATAGAAGATTGTAAAAGAGAAGGGCAATTTGATGTGACTACTATGGGCAGTGTGTCAAATGTTGGTCTTATGGCTCAAAAAGCTGAAGAATATGGCTCTCATCCAACAACTTTTGAGATTTCCGAAAATGGAATAGTTGAAGTAAAAGATGAAAATGCCAAAGTGTTAATGAGTTTTAATGTTGAAAAAGGCGATATATGGAGAATGAGCAGAGCTAAAGATATACCTATAAGGGATTGGGTTAGGTTGGCTTGTGAAAGAGCTAGACTAACTGGTGAACCGGCGATATTTTGGCTTGATGAAAAAAGAGCACATGATGCAAATATGATAAAAAAAGTAAAAGAGTATTTGGCTGAAGAAGACACTACAGGCTTAACTATAGAAATAATGTCACCACAAGATGCCATGGCATATTCTGTAAAAAGGATAAGACAGGGTTTAAACACAATCTCAGTTACAGGTAATGTTATAAGAGATTATTTAACTGATTTGTTTCCTATACTTGAGCTTGGAACAAGTGCAAAAATGCTTTCTATCGTACCGCTACTTGCGGGTGGAGGACTTTTTGAAACAGGAGCCGGAGGAAGTGCACCAAAACATGTAGATCAGTTTTTAAAAGAGGGTCACTTAAGATGGGACAGTTTGGGAGAATTTTTAGCTTTAGCAGAGTCTTTGAGGATGATAGCTCAAAAGACAGAAAATAAACAGGTAAAAGTTTTAACAAAAGCTTTAGATTCTGCAAATGATGCATATCTTGAAAATAATAAATCACCAAGCAGAAAAGTTGGAGAGATAGATAATAAAATGAGTCATTTTTATCTTGCAATGTATTGGGCGGAAGCTTTGGCAAATCAAAATGATGATGAAGAATTATCAAAAAGATTTTCTCCTATCTCAAAAGAATTAAAAGAAAATGAAGACAAAATTGTAAAAGAATTCTTGTCTGCTGAAGGAAAGAGCCAAGATATCGGAGGTTATTATCATATAAATGATAGTAAAGCTTCAGATGCGATGAGACCTAGTGCAACATTTAACAAAATTATAAATTCATTTATATAATATATCTTACAGAGAATTTGTGATACAATTTTACAATGCGGTCTGTGAAATAATAAGGACAGATAAAGGAAAAAAGTGGAAAGACAAAGCAAAGTCACGATAATAGGTGCCGGAAATGTTGGTGCAACCGTAGGATATTCTTTGGCAATGCACGGGACTTGCCATAGAATTGTTTTAGTTGACAGGGATGAAGAAAGGGCAAAAGGCAAGGCACTTGATATGAGTCAGGCAGCAGCTGCTACTAGAAGTCATACCATTGTAAAAGCTGCAAAAGATTATAGTGATATTATAAATAGTGAAATTGTTGTTATAACTGCAGGAAGCCCAAGATTGCCTGGTATGAGCAGGGAAGATTTGCTTATGACAAATGCAGAGATTACTAAAGAAGTGATTTTGAAAGTAAAAGAGTATGCTCCAAATGCAATAGTTATAATGGTTTCAAATCCCCTTGATACTATGACTTATGTTGCACTAAAAGCCGGGAATTATCCCAGAAACCAAGTCATAGGAATGGCTGGTATTTTAGACAGTGCAAGAATGGCACACTTTATTTATGAAAAATTAGGCTTTGGAGCAGGACAGATAAGAGCAACTACAATGGGTGGTCATGGTGATTATATGGTACCGCTTCAAAGATATTCAACGGTTGCTGGCATTCCTTTGACTGATTTGTTAAAAACTGATGAGATAGATGAGATAGTGGAGAGAACAAAACACGGTGGAGCTGAAATAGTTGGATACCTCAAAACAGGTTCGGCTTATTATGCTCCTGCAAAATCAACAGCATTAATGATAAATGCTATTTTAACCGATTCAAAACAGATTTATCCTTGTGCGGTTTATCTTGAGGGGCAGTATGGATTTAATGATATCGTAAATGGAGTTCCCGTAACTCTTGGAAAAAAAGGGGCGGAAGAGATTATTGAAATTAGTTTGAACCATTGTGAAAGAGAATTGTTTAGAAAAAGTATAGATTCAGTACAGGTTCTTATAGATATATTAAAAGAGAAGAAATTTTTAGATTAGTTATAAGTAATAGTTTTTTATAATTTTTACTCATAACTTACTAAATATAAGGAGATTTTCAAATGAGAGAAGTTGAATTTGATGATATTGTAAAAAGTATCAAAACTATGATAGTACATACCGCATACAATTTACCTAAAGATGCTATGGATGCACTAAATAAAGCTTATGATGAAGAAAAGAGTCCTGTTTGCAAAGAAGTGTTGAAACAGATTCTTGAAAATGCGGAAATTGCAAGGACAGAAGATAGACCACTATGTCAAGATACCGGTTTAGCTGTATTTTTTGTAAAAGTAGGAGAGGATTTTAGAGTAAAAGGCGGCTCGCTTAGAGATGCCATCAATAAAGGAACTGAAATAGGTTATAAAGAGGGATATCTCAGAGCTTCTACTTGTGATTGTTTTACTAGAGATAATTTAAAAGATAAAGTGGGATATAATTTGCCGGCTGTTATACACTTTGATTTGGTGGAGGGCGATAAACTCGATATCGAATATGCAGCAAAAGGTGGTGGCAGTGAAAATGTAAGTCGTGCTACGGTACTTGCTCCGGCACAGGGAAAACCAGGAATTTTAAAATTTGTAAAAGAAGTTATCAGCAATGCCGGACCAAATCCCTGTCCTCCTATAATCGTTGGTATAGGTATAGGCGGTACATTTGAAAAAGCTGCAATTTCTAGCAAGCATGCACTTTTTAGAGAAGCTGGCACTGATAATGAAAATCCGGAACTTGATGAATTTGAAAAAGAGATTTTAGAAGAGCTTAATAAGCTAGGAATCGGTGCTATGGGTATGGGCGGAACTAAAACCGTGTTGGCGGTTCATATAGAAAGACAGCCTTGTCATATCGCTTCGCTTCCTGTAAGTGTAAATGTTCAGTGTCATAGCTCAAGACACTCACATATAGTGTTATAAGGATAAAAAAATGAGTAAAACATACCATTTAACAATGCCATTAAGTGACGAAGATGTAATTCAACTAAAAGCCGGTGATATTGTATATCTAACTGGAACAATGTTTACAGCAAGAGATGCTGCCCATAAAAGGCTGGTTGACTTGATTGATGAGGGAAAAGAGTTACCTTTTGATTTAAAAGGAAGTGTTATTTATTTTGTAGGGCCTACTCCTCCAAAACCAGGAGATCCTATAGGAAGTGCAGGACCGACAACAAGTTATAGGATGGATGCATATTCTCCTCTTCTTATATCAAAAGGTCAAAAAGGGATGATAGGAAAAGGTAAAAGAAATCAAGCAGTAAAAGATGCTTGTCAAAAATATAAAGCTATCTATTTTGGAGCAACCGGAGGAGCAGGAGCACTCATAGGCAAAACTATAAAAAGTGCTGAAGTTATAGCTTATCCGGAACTTGGACCTGAGGCTATAAGAAAACTTGGGGTTGAGGATTTTCCTGTAACTGTTATAAACGATACTTATGGAAATGATTTGTATGATATAGGACGAGCAAAATTTGAAATAAAAGACTAAGGAGGAAATATTGAATATACACGAATATCAAGCAAAAGAGATATTTAGAAAATACGGTGTGCCGACTCCAAGAGGAAAAGTAGCAACTACTGTTGATGAAGCAGTTGCAAATGCTAAAGAGTTAGGTGGAAAAATTTGGGTAGTTAAAGCTCAGATACACGCCGGAGGAAGAGGACTTGGAGGTGGTGTTAAACTTGCTAAAAGTATTGATGAGGTAAGAGAGCTTGCTTCACAAATTCTTGGCATGACTCTTGTAACCCATCAAACCGGACCTGAGGGAAAACTTGTTCAAAAAGTTTATATTGAAGAGGGTGCTGATATAGAGTCTGAGTTTTATCTTGGCATGGTATTAGACAGAGCAAAAGAGATGCCTGTTATGATGGCAAGCACCGAAGGTGGAATGGAGATAGAAAAAGTTGCGAGCGAATCTCCTGAAAAGATTGTAAAAGTAGCAATTGATCCTAGTATCGGTTTTCAAGGATTTCATGGAAGAGAACTTGCTTTTGGGCTGAATCTTCCAAAAGAACAAATAGGTAAATTTATAAAATTTGCTAATGCACTTTATAAAGTTTATATGGAAAATGATGTTGAACTTATAGAGATAAATCCGCTTTTAAGAACAAAAGCTGGAGATTTTATTGCTCTTGATGCTAAGATAGGATTTGATGATAATGCTTTATATAGGCATCCTGATATCGAGGCTATGAGAGATTTAAGTGAAGAAGTTCCTACTGAAACTGAAGCTAAAAAATATGGATTAAGTTATATTAAACTTCATGGTGATGTTGGATGCATGGTAAATGGAGCAGGACTTGCTATGGGAACTATGGATACAATAAATTATGTCGGCGGTACTCCTGCAAACTTTTTAGATGTGGGTGGCTCTGCCAATCCTGAAACTGTTGCAAAAGGTTTTGAAATTATTTTAAGTGATCAAAATGTCAAATCTATCTTTGTTAATATTTTTGGCGGAATTGTAAGATGCGATAGGATTGCAAATGGAATTATAGAAGCAACAAAAAAAGTAGATGTTCATGTTCCTGTTATTGTTAGACTTGATGGTACAAATGCACCTGAGGCTGCAGAGATTTTGAAAAACTCAAATATTAATAATATAATTTCAGCAACTGATTTGTTAGATGGAGCTAAAAAAGCGGTTGCAGCAGCTAAAGGAGAGATAAAATGAGTATTTTGGTAAATAAAGATACAAAAGTAATAGTCCAAGGTTTTACCGGAAAAGAGGGTTCTTTTCATGCTGAGCAGTGTTTGGCCTATGGTACTAAGATAGTTGGTGGCGTGACTCCGGGTAAAGGTGGAATGAAGCATCTTGAAAAGCCGGTATTTAATACTGTTAAAGAGGCAGTTAAGACCACAGGTGCTACTGTATCTATGGTATTTGTACCACCTGCATTTGTAGCTGATGCGGTTATGGAAGCAGCTGATGCAGGAATAGAGCTCGCCGTTATTATAACTGAAGGTGCTCCTGTACAAGATATGATGAAAGCAAAAGCTTATGCGGTTAAAAATGGTATGAAAACTATAGGTCCAAATTGCCCTGGTATTATCACAGCCGAAGAGTGCAAGATAGGTATTATGCCAGGAATGGTGTTTAAAAGAGGTATTGTAGGGCTTATTTCTAAAAGTGGAACATTAACCTATGAAGCAGCAAATCAAGTTTGCGAAGAGGGATGGGGTATCACAACTGCAGTTGGAATAGGCGGAGACCCAATCATCGGGCTTAGTTATTTACAACTTTTACCGATGTTTGAAGCTGATCCAGATACTAAAGCTATTGTTATGATAGGCGAGATAGGTGGAGATCTTGAAATTCAAGCTGCAAAATATATAAAAGAACATGTCTCTAAGCCTGTTGTGGCTTTTATAGCGGGTCAAACTGCACCAAAAGGTAAAAGAATGGGTCATGCAGGAGCTATTGTAAGTGGAGGTAGCGGGACTGCCAAAGAGAAAATGGAAGCTCTTGAGGCTGCTGGAGTAAAAGTTGTAGTTAGTCCTGCTGAGATAGGAAAAGCCGTAAATGAAATTATGGAAAATTAAATAAAAAAGAGGGAGAAAATATGAGTAGTATGAAAGCTCCGGAGAATACACCCGTTTGGGTTGATATTCATAAATGTAAAGCTTGTGATATATGCGTAGAAATGTGTCCGGCTGGAGTATTGGCCATGGTGCCTGCGGATACAACTATTTTAGGCTCAACCATATCAGTTGAAAATCCTGAAGCTTGTATAGGTTGTAGAGATTGCGAACTTCATTGTCCTGATTTTGCTATATATGTTGCTGAAAGAAGTGAAGTTAAATTTGCAAAATTGACTCCTGAAGCAAAGCAGCGGGCAGAAGAGATTAAGAAAAATCATTATATGAAATTAAGTGCTTAAGGAGTATTGATGGCAAGAGAAGTTATTTCAACCGGAAATAAACTGGCAGCTCAAGCTGCTGTTGAATGTGGATGTAGATTTTTTGGTGGCTATCCCCTCACTCCTTCAAGTGAAATAGCCCATGATTGTAGTGTTTTATTGCCAAAGGTTGGTGGTAAATTTATACAAATGGAAGATGAGATAGGTGGAATTTCAGTTGCACTTGGAGCTTCAATGAGTGGTGTTAAGTCTATGACTGCTACAAGTGGCCCCGGTATCAGCTTAAAATCAGAGCAAATCGGTTTCTCATTTATAACTGAAGTTCCTTTGGTTATAGTAAATGTTATGAGAGGTGGTCCTAGCACTGGTCTTCCTACTCGTGTTTCGCAAGCTGATATAGGTCAAGCAAAATACCCTAGTCATGGTGATTTTGCATCTATTGCACTTTGTCCTGGAAGTTTGGAAGAAGCATATAGCGAAACTGTAAGAGCATTTAATCTGGCTGAGAAATATATGACCCCGGTATTT
This sequence comes from Campylobacteraceae bacterium, assembly GCA_026993075.1. Classification (GTDB taxonomy): domain Bacteria; phylum Campylobacterota; class Campylobacteria; order Campylobacterales; family JALSKU01; genus JALSKU01. The sequence goes on along the minus strand of JALWUQ010000054.1, from coordinate 120,506 downwards.
TTACTTTTAGATGAGACTTTGGGTCATATGCAAGGAAAAGCAACTATTCCTGATATTGAAGAGTTGAAGATAGTCAAAAGAGAAGAGTTCAGTGGTGATCCAAAAGATTATAAACCGTATGGTCAAGATATGGATAAACCTGCAGTATTGAATCCTTTTTTTAAAGGTTACAGATATCATATAACAGGACTCCATCATGGACCAACCGGATTTCCTACTGAAGACGGTGAACAATGTGAGTTTAATATCGAAAGACTGATGGGAAAAATCAATAAAAACAGAGAAGATATCGTATCTTATGAAGAATATAAACTTGATGATGCCGAAGTATGTATTATAGCTTATGGAAGTATCAGCAGAGGTGCAAAAGAAGCAGTTGAAAAATTAAGAAAAGATGGTATAAAAGCCGGTTTGTTCAGACCTATTACTATTTGGCCTAGTCCCGCTGAGAAGTTAAAAGAAATCGGTGAAAAGTTTGATAAAATTTTTATAACTGAACTTAATATGGGGCAATACCTTGAAGAGATACAACGAGTTACAAAAAGAGATGATTTTAAAACTCTTCATAAAGCAAACGGAAGACCTATCGCACCAAGTGAAATGGTAGAAAAAGTTAAGGAGATGTTCTAATGGCTTTTAATTATGATAAATATTTAAGAACGGATAAAATGCCGACACTTTGGTGTTGGGGATGTGGTGATGGTGTGATACTAAAATCCATCATAAGAGCTATAGATAAACTTGGTTGGGATATGGATGATGTATGTATAGTCTCAGGAATAGGATGTAGCGGAAGACTTAGTTCTTATGTAAACTGTAATACCGTCCATACCACCCATGGTAGAGCTATTGCTTATGCAACAGGAATCAAGCTCGCTAATCCTGATAAGCATGTTATAGTTGTTACGGGTGATGGAGATGGTTTGGCTATAGGTGGAAACCATACAATTCATGGTTGCAGAAGAAATATAGATTTAAATCATGTTGTTATTAATAACTTTATTTATGGTTTGACTAATTCTCAAACAAGTCCTACAACTCCTCAAGGAATGTGGACAGTTACGATGCAATACGGAAATATAGATCCTGTTTTTGATGCTTGTAAATTAGCTGATGGTGCGGGAGCAAGTTTTGTAGCAAGAGAGAGTGTACTTGATCCTAAAAAACTTGAAAAAGTATTTGTTGAAGGTTTTAAACATAAAGGTTATTCTTTCTTTGATATTTTTTCAAATTGTCATATAAATCTTGGTAGAAAAAATAAAATGGGTGAAGCTGCACAAAATCTTAGTTGGATTGATTCTATATCATTATCAAAAAGAAAATTTGATGCATTAAGTGAAGATGAAAAAAAAGGTAAATTTCCAGTAGGAATTTTGAAAAATGAAGATGAACCAGAGTATTGTGAGCTTTATGACAAAGTTATTGAAGCTGCACAAACAAATTCTAAAGTTAAATTATAAGGAGAACAGATGAGACATCAATTAAGATTTACAGGTGTTGGTGGTCAAGGTGTTCTTCTTGCCGGAGAGATTTTGGCTGCAGCTAAAATAAAAGATGGTGGTTATGGTGTAAAGGCTGCTACTTATACCTCTCAAGTCAGAGGAGGACCTACAAAAGTTGATATTTTGCTTGATAACAAGGAGATATTGTACCCATACGCAAATGAAGGTGAGATAGAGTTTATGCTGTCAGTTGCACAAGTTAGTTACGACTCTTTCAAAAGTGGAGTTAAACCAGGCGGTATTATAGTAGTTGAGCCAAATCTTGTTCATCCTACTGATGAAGATAGAAAAAAATGGAAAATCTATGAAATACCACTTATTACAATAGCCAAAGAAGAAGTTGGCAATGTTGTAACTCAATCAGTTATTGCATTGGGAATTACAATAGCTATGACAAAAGTTATGGATAGGGATTTTGTTTATAATACAATGATTGAAAAAGTTCCCCCTAAATTTATAGAGCTTAATAAAAAAGCTTTTGAATTAGGTGAAAAATATGCTCTTGAAGCTTTGAATAGTTGATAAAGTATTGAAGGTGAGTGCTTAATATATCAAATACTGAAAGAAGCAAGAGAAAACTCCAGGATAACTCAAGATGAGTTATCCTCTCGTTTAAATACAAGAGAATCTGCTATATCAAGTAGAGAAAATATATTCTATTTTGTAGTGTTTTGGATACTTATATTTCTTAAAACATTTAAAGGCATGAGGAGTGGTTATTTATTTAGCACACCATGCCTTTCTTCCAAAACAGGACTTCCAAAACTAAAAGAAGAGTGTGAAAAAGTTTGCAAGAAAGAAATCTTATATAAATTAGTATGAGATTTAATGTAATCTTTAGATAATCTCCACAATTATCTTTTATAATATGATTATCTTAAAAAAAGAGGAGAATATCATGAAAATAGTAACAAAAGTTTTACTATCAACAGTTTTAGTTTCAGGTTTATTTGCACAATCTGATGTTTATTTAACAAACAATTCTAAGGTGCCAGATTTAAAAATGCCAAATAATAAATTGGTTTTCAAAGAAATTGAGGGATATCAAAATTATAAAATTATTGCTACTCACTTCAGAACTGATAAAAATGAGATACGATATATCTTAGCAAATCCAGTTGCATATAACGCTCTTACACATTATGCGAAGATTATGCCTGAGGGAAGTAAGGTTGTTAAAATTGGATGGAGTGTTAAAAAAATGCCAACATGGTCTGGTGCACTTGAAGCAGATAAAATTCAAAGAATTGAATACATGGTAAAAAATAGTAAAAAATTCAACCATAATGGCGATAACTGGGGCTATGCGCGTTTTATTAAAACTAAAGATGGTTATAAAGCTTGGACTAAAGGAACACAAGGCTGTATTGCATGTCATGCTATTGTAAAAAATGATGACTATCTATTTACTCATTTTCAAAAAACATTTTAAATAGCAGATGAAAAAGAGACTTCTTATCATCGAAGATGAAAAAGCTATAGCGGATCTAATTATACAAAGATTTAAAACTTCTTTGTATAATGTTGATGTAGCAACTGATGGCAGGGAGGCTCTTGCACTTTTAAGTATAAATAAATATGACTTAGCAACCATTGATATTATGCTCCCACATGTAGATGGACTTACTCTTTGTAAAAGATTTAGAGAATATTCTCCTCAAACTTTTCTTATTTTAGTCAGTGCGCTTGATGAAGAAGAAACAAAACTCAAGGGATATACTTATGGTGCAGATGATTATATTACAAAACCTTTTAGTACCAAAGAGTTGCTTGCAAAGGTAGAGTCATATTTTAGAAGAGAAGATACTCTAACATCCCAAAAGTCAATAAATCTACAAAACCTTTTATTGAATGATGCTAAAAAAGAGATTAAAATAAATGGTTTTAAGCTTGGTCTTACGCCTAGTGAATATTTACTTTTCTTTACACTTGTAAACAATCCGAAAAAACTTTTTTCAAGAGAGGAGTTGTCATATCTGATTTATGAGAATAATTTAGGTGAAATAGACAGTAGAGGTATTGATTCACATATCTCCCATATTCGGAAAAAAATAAAAAAATGTGATTCAACAGAATATATAAAAACAGTTCATGGCCAAGGGTACATAATAAATGAATATTAAAAAACTATTACTGATTTCCTATATCATTGCAGGACTTATCATATCGATTTTTACGGCTTTTATGACATTTTATATTATTGATGTCCCTATTGGTGTAAAAATGTTTTCAAAAATAGTTATAACTATTAGTATTGTTTTACCTGTAATTACTTTTTTGAGTTATATGATTGGAAGTTATTTTTCAAAAAAATTTGCAGATATACAAAATAGACTTATTTTAATAGCCAATGAAGATTTTACTCTCTATGATAAAAATGAATATATAGATGAGATAACTGAGATACATAAAATGCTCAATACTGTTTGCAAACAAATAGACAGCTCCATAAATGAACTCAAAGAGAAAAATAGTGAACTAACATGGATGGTTCACTCATTTGCCCATGATTTTAGAACGCCTTTAACTATTATACAGGGAAATATTGAGGCTATAGAAGATGGATTGATATCCGATGAAAACATATCAACAGTATTAGAAAAAATTAAATATGAGACTCATTATATGAATGAACTACTCAGTGATGTACTTTTATTTATTGGGTCTATGAAAAGTATTGTAAAAAAAGAGAAGATACAGCTCAAAGAATTTATAGATAAAGAAATATTTGTACTATTGGAGCCTGATACAGATATCACTTTGATAAATGCAATGAAACAGGAAGATTATATTTTATTTACTAAAATAGACTTAAAAAAGATTATAATCAATTTACTTGACAACAGTATTAAATTTACAAATAAAGGCAGCATTAAAATTGCTTTAGAAAATAATTCCCTTATAGTTCAAGATACAGGAACAGGTATACAGACACAAGAGTGTGAGAAAATTTTTCAACCATTTTATACAGTTGATGAAAGTAAAAATCGCCTTAAAAGTGGTTTTGGATTGGGGCTGGCTATAGCAAAAAATCTTGCACAAAAAAATAATTATTTTTTAAAATGTAATAGTGAGAATATGGATGGTTGCCAAATGAAATTATTTTTGATGGTTTGATACCGATTAAGGATTGTACGACTGTTTATCTGCCTTTATGCTTTGCATAATACTCTTGTGTTGACCTAAGCAAGTTTTTTCTGACTACACTCCAGTATAATTGCTTTTATTATATTCTTAAAACTTGACAAATCTTTTATATGCACTGTTATTTAAAAGTTGATAACCCTATATCAATGAGTTTTATTTTAAAAATAGTATATATTTATAAAATAAGCTATCACCAAATTTTGGCAATAGCTTAATATTTTTAGATTATTAGTATCTATTATTGAAGTTTTTTGGTCTTTCTTCTCTTGGTTTTGCTTCGTTTACTCTAAGAGTTCTTCCGTCATACTCTTTACCATCTAAATCTTCCATAGCACTTTTAGCCGCACTATCATCATTCATTGTGATGAAACCAAATCCTTTTGCTCTTCCTGTTTCTCTGTCAGTTATTATTTTTACTGCTTCAACTTCGCCATAAGCTCCAAATAACTCTCTTAACCCTTCTTCTGTAGTCCCGTAAGACATGTTCCCAACATAAATCTGCATGTGTCTGTTTTCCTTTGAAAAATTATATTGTTCAATTAATATTATATTGTTTATAATCTTTTGTATAAAAAATTATAAACACTAAAAGTATTAAACAACATTGGGTAACATTGTACCATAAAAAAATAATATTTTCTACTTTTTTTTAAATAAATTTCATAATGCTATCTAAGAGGCTTGAATTTTATGAGTAAAATTGGTAGTAAAATAAGTGCACAAAGCAGTGCAACAGTCATTACAACAACAGTTAACAAGCCAAAATATATAGTAGGTATAAAGTTTGAAGTAATCAATATACTAAATCCGATTATGATTGCTATCGAAGTATAATACATGGCATATCCGATACTTCTGTGAGATCTTCGCATTGTTTTTATGTAATCTTTATCTTTAACAAATTCCTCTTTAAATCTGTGAATATAATGAATAGTATCATCAACACCTATACCTATGCTTATAGCAGCAATGGTAATAGTCATCATATCAAGTGGTATTTCAAACCATCCCATGATTCCAAATACAACCCCTATTGGTATAATATTTGAAAATAATGCGATAAGAGCTATTTTTATAGATTTAAAAAGTATGACAAACATGACAAAAAGTGCAAATAGCGTAGCTCCTAATGTTAGAATTTGTGATCTAAAAAGTGATTGCAGCATATTATTATATAATACCATCATATTCCCGAGTTTAAAACTGGCAATTTTTGGATTTATTATTTTCTTTAATTCTTTTCTAATTTTTTTTAACAGTTTGTTTCTTCTTAATTTTTTATCTGAATCTTTCACTCTCATTGCAATTCTTAATTCATTCTTTTTTATATTAACATAAGGCTTCAATAAAATCTTTTTAAATCTATCCGGTAATTTTTTATACATAATTGCTAATTCAAAACTATTTAAATTTTTTCCATGTTGAATGGATTTACCTAATTTTAAAATTGTTGCTAGTGATTGTACATTGCCTATATGTGGGACGCTAAGGAGATAATTATGTACTTTTCTTATAAGATTTAACTTTGTTGGAGTAAACCAATATTTAGGATCATTGGCATTTGTAGCATATTCACTTTCAAAACCGTCAAAGCCATCATTTGCCTTAGAATTCAATACAGGTTTATTTTTCTTCTTATTGCTTTTCATAGTAATTATAACATCAAGAGGTGTTGTGCCTCCTAGTTCTTGATCAATAGTTTTTAAGCTTTTGTAAATTTCTGTAGATGATTTGAAGTAGTTTATGAAGCTATTTTCAACTATAAGTTTTGGTATTCCGGTTAAACTAAAGATAATAATTATAAAAGTTACAAGATAGACTGCTTTTTGTCTTTTTTCAACTATTGTAATTACATGATTTATTAAAAAGAAGCCACTTTTATTTTGTTTTTCCTTAATTGTGGTAACTTTTTTTCTTTTAAAAAGCATCATAATTGAAGCAAACATTATAAATGATACTACAAGGGAAACAGATATACCAATACTCATCATTAAGCCAAGATAAATAACAGGTTTTATTCCGGAGAGTGTTAAAGATGCAAAACCGACAACAGTTGTCGCAATAGCATAAAATGATGGTTTGGCTTTTGATGTCAATGTTTCTAAAATTAACTCTTTTTGTGTAAAATCTGGTTTAAGCTTTTCTAATTCTCTATATCTTACTATAAGATGCAGTATGATAGAAAGTGTTATAATAAGCTGTAAAGATACAAAGTTTGAAGATATAACTGTTATATCCCAGCCAAATAATACAATTATTCCAGCTGTTGATATGATAGATAATACAGATATTAGCATGGGAATAAATACCCATTTAATCTCTCTAAATATAATCCAAAGTATAATTATAAGCAATAATGACAAAGTTGATCCGTATAAAAATATATCACTTTTTACAAAGCCTATCATATCATCAGCTATCATATCAACCCCACCTAAAAACAATTTGCCTTTATCTTGATATTTGGCCAAATCTGTTCTCATTATTGATAGATATTCATGTCTTGTAAGTAAAGCTGGATTTGAAAGATTATCTGGTTTTAAATGCACTATAAGTGCGGTAGTGCTAAAATCTGAGCTTACTAGAGCATTTTTGTATAAAGGACTGGTTAAAAACTCTTTTTTTGCCAAAGTTAAGTTTACATCTTTGCTTTGTAATGTTGGTAAGTTTCCTACAAGATCTGTGATAGGTATATTTTTATTTTCAAGCAATGGTGCATTTAGTATTGATGTTATAGATGATACATTGGGGATTTTTAGTAAATCATTGCTTAATTCTTTTATAGTATGCAAACTATCTTTTGATAATAGAGGTTTTTTTGGTGCAAATGTTACAAGAAGAATGTCTGGATTATAGAAATCTTTATCAATTTTATTTAAGAATGCAAGATTGGGATCGTTGTCCATAAGAAGACTTTTAGATGTTGCATCTATTTTAAGGTGGGTAGAAAGATATCCAAGGTAAGCAAATAGCGGTATTAAGGCAATAAGTATATATTTTGGATATTTTAATATAAAGTTTTTAAAAAAACTTCTAAGCATTGTTGTTATTTGCGTTTATTTTATTAATTTTATTTAAAAATTGTTTGAAACTCATATTATTTAGCAAATCACTAAATTGTTCTCTATAATTTTGCACTATTGAGACACCTGCTATGATAACATCATAAATAACCCATGCTCTTTTTTGCGATTTATAAAATTTATATACAACTTTTATAGAATTTTTTTCTCCCACTATATATGTAATAAGTTCTGCTCTATTTTTTCTACTTTTGTTAAATTTTTTTACTATCATTTTTTGATTATTATATAACTTTAGTTTTTCCATAAAAGACTCTTTCAATAAAGATATAAACTCTTTTACAAATTTTTTCCTTTGAATATTATTTGCAGCAAACCAATGATTTCTGCCAAGAGATAATCTTGCCATTAGGTTATAGTCAAACATTTTATCAAATATTTTAAATATCTTGTTTGCTTTTACTGAATTATTCTCTTTTTTATTTTTTAATATTTTTAAAGCTGTATTTATCTTTAAAATCATTTCATTTCTAATATTATTTTGCATAGCACTTGAATTAGATATTAATAACACCATAATAGCAAAAATCAGAAATAATCTTTTCACGCAAAATCCTTTATTCTTTTATAAGTTTTTCTCTATGTTTTTCATATAACTCTTTTAAAACAGGGTATAAAAAAACATTTCCTTTTTTAATTGCTTCATACTTTTTATAATTGAAAGAAGCTTTGTTTACAATTTTAAAGCTTCCAAGTATAAAAGCTTCACCGTCATTATGAACAATATTGTAGTCCCTGTCATCAATGTATATGGTAGGGTCGATAAAAGAATCAGCAATAAAACCTATGCTGTCTCTAAAATTTGATGGGCCTAAAATTGGCCAGACTACATAAAAACCTCCGCCAAAACCATAATATCCAAGTGTTTGTCCAAAATCTTCATTGTGTGCTTGAAGCTTAAACTGTTTTTTTGCCACATCAAACAATCCAGCTAATCCTATGGTAGAATTTATAAGAAATCTACTACTTTCTTCAATCGAATTTTTAAATTTGAATTGTAGCATATTATTTATAAACCTAACTGGAAACAGCAAATTGCTAAAAAAGTTTGAAACTGATTTTCTTGCAGGAGAAGGAATGATCTTTTTGTATCCCTTGGCAATAGGGAAAAGTATATGAGTATAAAATTTATCATTTAAATTTGTCATTATTATATTATAATCTTTTAAAGGATCAAAATCTTTTTTTTGTTTTTTTGTGTATAAAGTATCAAAACTATTTATAATATTATCTTCTGTGCTTGAAGATGCAAGTACAACAGAAACAAACAAAAAGATAGACAAAAAAATTCGCATCAAAAATTACCTTCCATTATATCACTATCATCATGTAAAATTAAAAGTATTATTATATCATAAAATGTCTTTATTGGAAAACTTTAAAATTTTTTTAATCTATCATTAATAGTTTTTAAATTTTCCTCAGCTTTTAAAAGTGTATTTTGGTTTTCCTCAATTATGCTTTTTGGTGCATTTTTGATAAAATTTTTATTTAATAGCATACTGTTTAATTTTGCTATTTCTTTTTCTAGTTTCTTTTTCTGATTTTCAAGTCTTTTTATAATGGGAACTAAGTCAACTCCTTCAAGCGGAATAAAAATTTCCAAATTTTGACTTATATCTCCAATAGCGTTTTCTATTGAATTATCGGTAAAAGTTATATTTTCAACTTTACCAAGAAGTTCTATATATTTTTTAACGGATTTTAGTTTTTTTGTATCATTTATTTTAATTACTACTTTTTCAATTCTTTTGTTTGCAAGCTCTATGTTGGATTTTGCTCTTCTTATGGATATAATGGCTTCCATTGCAAGAGAAAAAAGCTCCTCAATATTATCGTCTTTTGCTCCAATTTTTGGATATTTGCTAACCATTATGGAAGTAGAGTTTTCCAAGGCAGTATTTGAGAGATTTTGGTAAATATATTCACTGATAAATGGCATAAAAGGATGAAGCAGTTTCATGGATTCTTTAAATATGGCTCCAAGTTCGTTAATGCTCTGTTTTGAAGCTTTGCTAAACTCTATGCCCCAATCACAAAATTCGCCCCATAAAAATCGGTACAGTACAGTAGCAGCATCGTTAAATCTATAAATATCTAAAAATTCTCTTGTTTCTTTAACCGCTGAATTAAATCTGCTTTTTATATATTTGCCAAGTTCTGTTTTAAAAACTATTTTATTCATATCTTCAAAACTATCTTGGTTTAAAAGCAGATACCTTGATGCATTAAAAAGTTTATTAGTAAAGTTTCTTATCTGTTCTATTTTTTCCTTGGAAAGTTTTATATCTCGACCTTGAACAGCCAAAACAGCAAGAGTAAATCTAAGAGTATCGGCACTATATTCATCAATTATATCAAGCGGATCAACAACATTACCTTTTGATTTACTCATTTTTTGACCATATTCATCCTTTACTAGAGCATGAAGATAAATATCTTTAAAAGGAAGTTTATTTAGAAAATGCTCTCCTGAAAACATCATCCTTGCAACCCAGAAAAACAGTATGTCAAAGCCTGTTATCAGGATAGAGTTTGGATAAAAATCTTTTAAATCATTTTCAAACCATTTGATATTTTTAAGTTCATTTCCGTTTCCCCAGCCCAAAGTTGAAAAAGGCCAAAGACCAGAGCTAAACCAGGTATCAAGAACATCAGGGTCTTGATGGATTTCGTTACTACCACATTTTGGACAATTTTTCTGCTCATCTTTTTCGCTTGCCCATTCATGACCACATTTATCACAATAAAAAACAGGTATTTGGTGGCCCCACCAAAGTTGTCTTGATATACACCAATCTCTTAGCTCACTCATCCAAGCATTATATGAATTTAGCCAATGAGACGGATAGAATGAGGCTTCTCCTTCATTTGTTTTTTTTATGGCATTACTCGCAATCTCTTTTTTTATAAACCACTGTTTTGATATATAAGGCTCGACAATGTTTTTACATCTATAACAATGTCCTACCTGATTGACATAATCTTCTGTTTTTTCAACAAACCCTTCTTCTTGAAGTTTTGCTATCACTTTATCTCTTGCATCAAGTCTTTCTAAGCCTTTAAATTCACCGGCAAATTTATTTAATATCCCCTTTTCATCAAATACGGTGATAAATTCCAAACCATGTCTTTTCCCAACTTCATAGTCATTTGGATCATGTGCGGGGGTAACTTTTACAGCACCTGTTCCAAACTCTTTATCAACATGTAAATCAGCTATAATTTTTATCTCTTTGCCTACCAAAGGAAGTATGACACTTTTACCGATATAGTTTTTGTATCTTTCATCATTTGGATTGACCATTACGGCAGTATCTCCAAAGTAAGTTTCCGGTCTTGTAGTAGCTACTGTTATAAAGTCATTGCTATTTTTTAGAGGATATTTAAGATAATATAATTTTTGATGATTTTCTTCATACTCAACTTCAATATCGCTAAGCGCCCCATCATGCGTACACCAGTTGACCATATAATTGCCACGAACTATCAAGCCTTCATCATAAAGTTTTACAAAAGCTTTTTTAACCGCTTTTTTAAGCCCTTCATCCATAGTAAATCTCTCTCTGCTCCAAGCAGGAGAAATACCAAGTTTTCTCATTTGGTGTATTATGGTTCCACCACTAAACTTTTTCCATTCCCAAATTTTTTTTAAAAATTCGTCTCTTCCAATCTCTTCTTTTGTTTTTCCCTCTTTTAAGAGTTGTTTTTCTACAACATTTTGAGTTGCAATGCCTGCATGGTCAGTTCCTGGTTGCCAAAGAGTTTTAAATCCATCCATTCTTTTATATCTTGTAAGTATATCTTGTAGTGTAAAAGTTAGAGCATGCCCTATATGAAGACTGCCTGTTACATTTGGAGGAGGCATCATAATACAAAAATTTTTATCTGCTTTTTGTATATTTTTATTACCATCAATCTCAAAATAGCCTCTATCTTCCCAAATATTATAAAACTTGTCTTCTATCTCTTTTGGATTATAAACTGTTACTTTTTTATTGTTATTGGTTGTATTATTCATAGAAAAACTCACTTAAACTTGAATTATTTTCGCGAGAGTATATCTAAAATTTACTTAATAATTCATATTTTAACCAAATCTTATGCACTTATATGGATTTAAAGAGTACTGCAAAAAATGATTTTTTATTTAAGCAGGAATTATACAATCCTTTTGTATCCGTCTTTTATGCCGTGCTTTGATAAAACTATTTGCCAAACCTGGTTTCTTCTTATACGAAATGTTGCAGCTGATGATAAAAGATAAAATTCCCACATTTTATAAAATCTCTCATTATAATGACCTTTTATATCAGGCCAATATTTTTTGAAATTATTATACCAAGACATCAAGGTATGATCATAGTTTATCCCAAAATTATGCCAATCCTCAATAACAAATAAATTTTCAACAGATTTTGAAATTTGTGCAGCAGAAGGGAGCATTGAATTTGGAAAAATATATTTATTTATCCACGGATCTGTTGCAGTTGTGCTAATATTGCATCCTATGGTATGTAGCAAAAAAAGACCATCATCTTTGAGATTTTTATTGACAACTTCCATATAAGTTTTATAATTTTTATATCCAACATGTTCAAACATTCCAACAGATACAATATGATCAAACTTTTCATCAATATCTCTGTAATCTTGCAATCTATATTCTATTGACAAATCACCTTTTGATTTATTTCCATAATCAACTTGTTTTTTAGATACAGAAATTCCTACACAGTTTGCTTGATACTTTTCTGCCGCATATCTTATGAAACTTCCCCAGCCACAGCCTATATCTAAAACATTGTCACCTTTTTTAAGTCCTATTTTCCTGCATATTATTTCCAATTTATTTTCTTGAGCTTCATCGAGATTGGATGCTGGTGGAATATCTTGAAAGCCATCCCAGTATCCACAGGTATAAACCATCCTTTTATCAAGCATTTTTGAATATAAATCATTACCAATATCATAATGTACTTCTCCGACTTTGAATGCTTTTTTCTCTGTTTGCGGATTAAACAAGGCAGATTTAAGATAATAAAATAATAAAATAGGGGATTTCAGCTCTTCGTCTAAGTAAGCACCCAAAATTTTCGCAAAAAATTGATCCAGTTTTTCTGCACTCCACCATCCATCCATATATGCTTCTCCAAAAGCGATAGTACCACCAAGCAAAGTGCGTTCATATAGCTTGTCATTATATACTTGAATATCCCAAGGCCTGTCTCCATTTATTTTAACATCGGCTTTTTTCAGTAATGAGATAGCTCTTTCTTTAAAAGATAACATGGCATTTTACTCCTTTTTAATATTTTACAAAATTTTATCTGACCTTACGCATTAAACACATATCTGAGTGGTATAAGTTACTCTCAAGTGATAGGCAGTAAGATGCAGGAGCTACTAGTAGCTTCAAATCTTACTAACGACGCAATTGTGAGCAAATTATACCACCCTTCGGGCAAAAAGATAAAGTATCATCTGACTTCGTTAGATTTTTTTACCTTAGCTTTGGCTAAGCTTTTAAAAATCTGCCTCGCATATGACACTTTCTCTTTTTGCTCAGATATGTGTTTAATGCGTAAGGTCAGATTTTATAATAAAATATTATTTTTATATGTCAGTCAGCTAACTGATCTTACGCACTTTTTTCTCGAAAAGTCCTACTTTTCGTAAGCTTCAAGGAGTTGTAGGGACTTTGAGCTTCTGCCACAATAGAGAGCTTTGCTCATTATAGTGCGTAAGACCAGTTAATACAATAAAATAATTAAAATTTATCACAATCTTTTTGATGAATTGGAAATATTTGTAATTTCAGTCATATTATAATATAACACTATTATGAAGTCAATATATTATACAAATAAACATTCAGTCTATTTGCTACAATATTGTATATAACGCTCAAACTAGCCACCAATCGCGGTGACATCCGGCCATCTCTTTAGGTGTGTAGTGGTTCACTGAAATAATAACTAATCTTACGCATTTTTTTCTCGAAAAGTCCTACTTTTCGTAAGCTTCAAGGAGTTGTAGGGACTTTGCGTTTCTGCCACTATAGAGAGCTTTGCTCATTATAGTGCGTAAGGTTAGTTAATAATAAATATTTAAGTATAGTAGAGTATAATTCAATTACCAAATTTTATACTACTGCCACTGTTACCGGGGGTGCTGAAACATAGCTGAGATAATACCCTAATAACCTGATCCGGGTAATGCCGGCGTAGGAAGGAGACAAAATGAATTCACAAAGTTTTACAAATTTAAGAAATGTTGATCCGAGTCTTACAGAGAATTTTCCAAGTTCACAAAAAGTTTTTGTAAAAGGTTCAAGAGATGATATAAAAGTTCCTTTCAGAAAGATAACTCTAAGTCCGACGCAAAAGAGTAATGGAGATACAGAAGAAAATCCACCATTATATGTTTACGATACGATGGGAGCCTATGTTGATCCTGAAAAAGAGATAAATCTTTGCAAAGGTATAGAAGATATACGAACCAAATGGATTGAACAAAGAGAAGATAGTGAAATATTAAATGATTTTAGCTCAGTTTATTTTCATAAAAGACTTGAAGATGATGAGTTGAAAGATATCAGATTTCCAAATATTAAAAAACCTAGACGAGCAAAAAAAGGAAAAAATATTACTCAAATGCATTATGCAAGAAAGGGTATTATTACTCCTGAAATGGAATATGTAGCTATTAGAGAAAATCAAAAGCTTGATGCTTGCAAAAATAATGAAATACTTTTAAAGCAGCACGAAGGTGAGAATTTTGGGGTAAAAATGCCAGAAACTTATACTCCTGAATTTGTAAGAGATGAGATAGCTTCAGGACGGGCTGTTTTACCGGCAAATATTAATCATCCTGAAATTGAACCTATGATAATAGGTAGAAATTTTATGGTTAAAATAAATGCCAATATAGGAAACTCAGCAACAACTTCATCCATAGAGGAAGAGGTTGAAAAAATGATATGGTCAACTAGATGGGGTGGGGATACGGTAATGGATCTTTCAACGGGAAAAAATATACACGAGACAAGAGAATGGATTATAAGAAATTCTCCAGTTCCAATAGGTACTGTTCCTATATATCAAGCACTTGAGAAGGTAAATGGTGTAGCAGAAAATCTTACTTGGGAAGTTTTTAGAGATACTCTTATTGAGCAGGCAGAACAAGGTGTTGACTACTTTACTATACATGCAGGAGTGAGATTAAAATATGTTCCTATGACTGTAAAGAGGCTTACAGGCATCGTCTCAAGAGGAGGCTCTATTATGGCAAAATGGTGTCTGTTCCATCATAAAGAAAGTTTTTTATATGAGCATTTTGAAGATATTTGTGAAATTATGAAAGTTTATGATGTGGCTTTTTCTTTAGGTGATGGTTTGAGACCCGGTTCAATTTACGATGCAAACGATGAAGCTCAATTTGCCGAACTTGAAACTTTGGGAGAACTTACTAAAATCGCATGGAAACATGATGTGCAAGTGATGATAGAAGGACCAGGTCATGTGCCTATGCATTTGATAAAAGAAAATATGACAAAAGAGTTGCAGGAGTGTTTTGAGGCTCCTTTTTATACTTTAGGACCGCTAACAACTGATATAGCTCCGGGATATGATCATATAACTTCAGCTATAGGTGCAGCTCAGATTGGATGGTATGGCACTTCAATGTTATGTTATGTAACACCAAAAGAACATCTTGGACTACCAAATAAAGAAGATGTAAGAGAAGGTATTGTAACTTATAAGATTGCAGCTCATGCGGCTGATCTTGCTAAAGGATATGCAGGAGCTCAGATAAGAGATAATGCTATGAGTAAGGCAAGGTTTGAATTTCGTTGGTATGATCAGTTCAATATAGGGTTTGACCCAGATAGAGCTAGAGAATTTCATGATAAAACCCTTCCGAGAGAAAGTGCAAAAGTAGCTCATTTTTGTTCAATGTGTGGACCTAAATTTTGTTCTATGAAAATAACAGAAGATGTTAGAGAATATGCCAAACAAAAAGAAATTGATGAAAAAGAAGCAATACAAGAAGGCTTAAAAGAACAAGCCAGGTACTTTAAAGAATCTGGAGCGAAAATCTATACTTAAGAAGATAAAAAAAGTTTTTTATAGCACTCTATTTTTTTACTAAAAATAGGTGTGCTATTTTTATACTTTATGTAATCTTCTCCAAATTTTTTATATGCCTCGGCTTCTTCAAATATCAACACCATAATAAGTATAAATATCATCTCAGATGGAGCTATAAAGATTATAAAAGTAGGAGAACCTATAATCAGGGCTAAACTAAGAGGTATGAAGGATAATCCAAAAAGCATAGGATGTCTAAAACATTCAAATATACCAGTTGTTACTAATTTATTGGTCTCAAGTCTCGGTATATTGCCAACTCTACCTCTTTTTTTAAGTTCTCTTCCGCCTGTTTTTGCAGCATGGAATGATAATCTCATCAATACGATACCTACAATAAATGTTATTACATGAAAAATTATATTGAAAAATATATTTCTAAAATATATTAAATCAAATTTTATACCAAAGTATATGCCTCCAATTAGTATAAAAATCCAAAGCATCACTCTTATGACAACTGAGGGAGTTGTTTTTAAACCCATCGTTTTTCCTTTGTAAATGACATATTAATATAAAATTTATTATTACAATAGTATAATTTTCGTTAATTTATAATAAAAGGATAATTAAATGTTTTCTGGGAAAAAAATTGCCATGTTAGAAGAAGAAATAAGAAAACTAAAAAATGAAAATTGCAGCTTAAAAGATGAGATGAAAGCTCAAAAAAATAACTTTCAAGCTGATAGTATTGTTGGTAAAATAGAAACTAATAATGAAGACAAAGCAAAAATCAAAATGTTAGATATTCTTATAAAAAGTTACGATAGTGGAGTTAATTTTTTGCAAGGAACTATAGAAGAAAATTTAATGATGCTTGAGAGAGTTAATAAGTTAAATGAAGAAAATACAAACACTATGGATGAAATAGATACTAAAACTGATACAGTAGTCAACTCTATGCAAAAGATAGAAGAGGTTACAGGTAATTTACAAGATGATTCAACTGCTCTTAATGAACATGTAAATTCTATATCAGATATCATAAATTTGATAAAAGATATAAGTGATCAAACAAATTTACTTGCTTTAAACGCAGCCATTGAGGCAGCAAGAGCAGGTGAACATGGGAGAGGATTTGCTGTAGTTGCAGATGAAGTTAGAAAATTAGCTGAGAGAACACAAAAAGCCACTCAGGAAGTTGAGATAAATATAAGTACATTAAAACAAAGCACATCTACTATACTATCAGCTACTGAAACATTCAAGGAAGAAGTTCAAAATGGTACTGAGGTTTTGGGTGATTTTAAAAGTAGTGCAGATAGAGCAAAAGAAAATTCATCCGGCATTAAAAATATGACTATTAATGTAGAAAGAGAGTTAAATATTAGCAATGGAAAGATTGACCATATAAAATTGAAATTGCAAAGTTACAGATCTATTATAGAAAACAAAAAGATAGATATTATTGATGAAGATTCTTGTAGATTTGGAAAATGGTTTAATAGTGAAGTAAAAAAATTGCTTTCTAAAAATCAGCAAGCATTAAACACTATAAATCAAGAACATATTCAAATCCATCAAATATTGAAACAAGTTTTAAATGAATATTTTGATAGTCATGATTTTGATACTGCTTTAAAAGATATAGAAAAAGTTGAACACTATAGCGACGAATCCTTTGAAATACTTCTTGGTGCTATGAAAAATGCAAGACTTACATAAGTAAAAAGAGGATGTTAAAATCCTCTTTTTACTTTTTTATTCTAAGCCATACTCATCAGGCATATAATCAACCTCAACATTATGTCTTTTGACTCTAATTGTCACTCCTTTGTGTGAATTCAAATAGTTTAAAAATTCTTTAATTTTTTTATCTAAATCCTCTTCATCACTTATGATTTCTGGAGAGTAGGTTATCTTAATGTTTACAACTTTGTGGTTTTTCATATTTCTTCCTTTTTTTACTTTTTACTTTTAAAAAGCTTTTCTATGATTCCGACTATCGAAGAATCCTCAATAGTTGAAATATCTTGTGTAATCTCTTCACCTTTTGCAATAGATCTTAAAATTCTTCTCATAATTTTACCACTTCTAGTCTTAGGAAGACCCGGTACTAAAAGAATTCCATCTGTTCTGGCAATTGGTCCAATATCTTTTGTAATAAGCTTATTGATATTTTTAAGTAAACTTTCTTCATCAATTTCTTTTTTGGTGACTATATAAGCAAATACGCCTTCACCTTTAATATCATCAGGTTTACCAACAACTGCTACTTCGGCAACATGCTCTTCATGACCTATAACGCCTTCTATCTCAGCAGTTCCAAGTCTGTGTCCTGAAACATTTATAACATCATCAGTTCTGCCTGTGATAAAGATATATCCGTCATCATCATAAATAGCTGCGTCACCAGAAAAATAGACAGGTTTACCATCTTTTTTGCAATCTCCAAAATAGGACTTAACAAATCTGTCTGGATTTCCCCAGATAGTTCGTATCATACTAGGCCAAGGTTTAGTAATGCAAAGAAGTCCTTTTTCTCCTTTTGGAGTAGGGTTACCCTCTTTATCTATAATTTCAGCCTTTATGCCAGGAAGCGGGAATGTTGCAGAGCCTGGTTTTATAGGAGTTGCTCCTGGAAGTGGGCTTACTATGTGTCCTCCGGTTTCAGTTTGCCACCAAGTATCAACGATAGGACATTTTCCTCCACCTATGGTATTATAATACCATAACCAAGCATCAGGATTTATAGGTTCTCCGACAGTACCTAAGACTTTTAGGCTGCTTAAGTCATATTTTGCCGGCTCGTCTGCTCCTACTTTATGAAGCAATCTTATAGCTGTTGGGGCTGTATAGAATTGGTTTATTCTAAGTTCTTCTATCATTTTCCACCATCTTCCTGCATTTGGATACAAAGGCACACCTTCATACATGATTGTAGTCGCCCCCATAGCAAGCGGTCCATAGACGATATATGTATGACCTGTTATCCATCCAACATCGGCTGTACACCAGAAAGTATCATTTTCTTTTACATCAAATACATTTTCCATTGTATATTGAGCCCAGAGAATATATCCTGCACCTGAGTGTTGTACACCTTTTGGTGTACCTGTACTTCCTGAAGTATAAAGTAAAAATAAAGGATCCTCACTATCCATCTCTTCAGCTTCACAAAATTCTGATTCAAGTTTTATCAAATCATTGTAAATATGATCTCTTCCTTCAACCATATCAATTTCTTCAAAGTTTCTTTGGACTACTAAAACATTTTCAACCGAATCACAACCTTTTTCTAAAGCTTCATCAACTATGGGTTTAAGAAGATAAGGATTTCCTCTTCTAAAAGCACCATCAGCAGTAATAACCACTTTTGCTTTTGCATCTTTTATCCTATCACTTAAAGCTTCGGCACTAAAGCCGCCAAAAACAACCGAATGAATAGCTCCTATCTTTGCACAAGCCAACATAGCAAATGCAGCTTCAGGGATCATAGGCATATATATAACTACTCTGTCACCTTTTTTTACACCGAATTTATTTTTAAGTAAATTTGCAAATCTGTTTACTCTGTAAAATAGAAGAAGATATGTGATAATTCTTCTAGAACCATCTTCGCCCTCCCATATAATAGCCGCTTTATTTTTTCTACTTTTTAAATGTCTTCCTATACACTGATGAGTAACATTTAATTTTCCGTTTGTAAACCATTTGTAAAAAGGTGCATTACTTTCATCTAAAACTTTATCATACGGCTTGTACCAATCAATTTTTTCTTTGGCCATTTCATCCCAATAGCCTTCATAATCATCATCTACTTCTGCACAAGTCTCTTTGTACTCACACATATTTTTTACATTAGCTTGTTTGCTAAAATCCCTGTTGGGGTAAAATATTTCGCTCATAAAGCCTCCTTAAAATTTTTATTATTATATCATACTTACTTTTGCACAGGTCCAATAGGAAGTACAACTTTTCCGTAAACTTCATTTAAAACCTGAGCTATCGAAGCATACATGGCTGACAAGCCACAAAGAATACCTTCATATCCTGCTATATGTTTAATAGTTGCATTACCTGTAAGTTCCCCATAAGCCAATAAAAAGAAAAGTATGACCAATGTCAAAAAGACTACTTGTAATGCTCTATTTATTCTTAATGTTCCTAAATATAATCCAAAGGTAAAGAGTCCCCATAATGCAAGGTATGCGACCATAGCCATCTGGCTTGCACCACCAATTAATCCCATTTTAGGCATAACTACCAAACCTACCAAGGAAAGCCAAAAAAAGCCATAGGATGTGAAAGCTATTGTTCCAAAAGTATTACCTTTTTTCCACTCCATAATTCCGGCAATTACCTGAGCAGAACCACCATAAAATATTCCCATAGCAAGTATCATTGAACCTAATCCAAAAAAGCCTGCATTGTGAAAATTCAATAAAACCGTTGTCATACCAAATGCCATCAATCCCAAAGGTGCAGGGTTTGAAGTAGTGTCAACCTGCTTAAATGTTTGTACATTTTGTTCCATTTTCTTTTCTCCTTGTTTAATTTTTTCTCGGCAAAATTATTATATAAAGTTATCGTAGCAAAATCGTAGCATTTAAAGAAATGTTATGAAAATGTTATTACTTTTTTTATAAATTGTGTAAAATTGAAACAAAAATATTGTATAATCTTAGAAAATAAATTAGGAGAAGGCGATGGGTATAGCTATAATGTGTTCAGGTGGTGATGCTCCCGGGATGAATCCCGCCATTAAAAGATTTGTTGATTATGTATATATGAAAAATGAAAAGCCGTATTTTATATATAATGGACTTGAAGGTTTGATAGATAATAATATAAAACAAGCATACCATAACGATGTAAGCGGAATTTTGCATAGAGGCGGGGCGATAATAGGCTCTTCAAGATCACAAAGATTTTATGAAAAAAATTATAGAAAAAAAGCTTATGAAAATTTATTGAAAAATGATATCGACTCTCTCATTGTTTTAGGAGGTGACGGCAGTTTTAGGGCAATGGATGTTTTTTGTAAAGAATATAATATAAAATTTATGGGTATCCCCTCAACTATAGATAATGATATAGCAGGTAATGATTATTGTTTAGGGGTTGATACGGCATTAAATGTTATAAGAGATGCAAGTGATAAGATAAGAGATACCGCATCTACTTTTAAAAGAGGATTTGTTATAGAAGTTATGGGTAGAGAGTGTGGATATCTTTGTGCTACATCTGCTGTTGCCTGTGGAGCAGAGCTTTGTTTGATACCTGAGGTTGATTTGGATCTTGATTTGGCAAAGGATATACTTAAAAAACAGATAAATAACGGCAGAAATTATGTACTGTGTTTTGTTGCTGAGGGAGTTGATAAAACTGATTTTATGGTTGATTGGATAAGTGAAAATCTTGGACTTGAAACAAGAAAAAGTATCTTGGGATATATACAAAGAGGTGGTAATCCAACTGTTTTTGAGAGGCTTATGGCATTTGAATTTATAGTTAAAGCAGTTGACAAACTTATAGCCGGTTTAGATACAAATAAAGTAATTGTATATAAAGATGGTCAATTTTCAGAATTGAGTATTGATTTTATTGCAAATAGTAAATATATAATAAATCAGCATATTTTGAATATGTTAAATTTTATCGGTTAATATTGTGTTAACACATCATTAAAACTCTATTTATTTCAAGATTATACAATTTCATTATAAATTTTTAAAGGAGATTTAAGATGAAAAAGAAAATATTAATTGGGGCTATTGCATTGGCAAGTGCAACAACATTGGTTTTAGCTCATGGCGGGGCAAATGATGGTGATGGAAATCAAATGATGAGTAATTCACAAATGATGCAAAATATAAATAGACAAGGTATGCAAAGTCAGGGCATAATGAATAGACAAGGGTATGCAAACAAAAGAATGCGATCTCAAAGAATGGGTATGCAACAAAACATGGGACAAATGGGAATGATGAATCGAGGTGGTATGATGAATATGATGCAAAATATGAGACAAATGCACACAAGAATGATGGGAGCAATGCTTCAAAGACTCAATCTCTCATCTAAACAACAAGAGAGTATCAAGGCAATAATGCAAAAAAATATGCAAAATCAAGATGCAATCTTTGAAGCTTTTAAAAATAATAATTTTAATAAAAATAAATTTATTAAAATTATGGAATCAAAAAGAGATAATATGATAAAATCAAGGGCACAAATGTTAAGTGATATATTTAAAGTTTTAAATAAGCAGCAAAAAGAAGATTTCATAACTCTTATTAAAGCGAAACACATTATGATGAGGTAAATATTTTGATAAAAATTGCTATGATTGAAGATGATGCAGAATTGGCTTCGATGCTTATAGAGTATTTGAAAGATTTTAATATAGAGATTGAAAATTTTGAAGATCCTTTTATAGGCCTTGGGGCTTTGAGTATTAAAAAATATGATTTACTGATACTTGATCTTACACTTCCTGGGATGGATGGGCTTGATGTTTGTAAAGAAGTTGTATCAAAAAGTGATATTCCTGTTATCATCTCTTCAGCAAGAAGTAGTATTGTTGATAAAGTAGGTTCACTGAAAATAGGAGCTGATGACTATCTGCCAAAACCTTATGATCCAAGAGAATTGGAAGTGAGGATAAAGGCAGTATTAAGAAGATATGAAAAACAAACTGGAAAAAATCTAAATCCAAAAGAGAAAGAGAGTTATCTCTTCTCTTTGGACTTAGATAAAAAAGAGATACGAAAAAATTCAAAAGTTATAAGACTGACAGCTGCTGAATATGTTTTATTGTCTTTTTTTATACAAAAAAGAGGTTTTATAATTTCCCGCGAAGATTTACTTGATGAAATTAATTTTGAACATGAAGAATATAATTTTGATGGAAGTTTAGCTGTAATAATAAATAGAATACGAAAAAAGATAGAAGAGGATCCAAAAAAACCAAAGTATCTTCAAACTATAAGAGGCATGGGATATAAATTTAGTGATTAAGATTAACAGACATTCTATTTTTTTCAATATTACTATCATATTTTTAATATCGATGTTATTTATTAGTTTAACTTTTTTTGTAATTATCAAAAATAGTGAAAATATTCATAATAACTTTTTAAAAAGAAAATATTCCAGAATCATTAACTCGGTTTTATATCAAATCCATTTAAACGGAGGAATTGTTACCAAAGATATAAGAAAAAGACTTTTAAATATGAATATAGAAGTATTAGATGCTAAAAAATTTTCTAAATATAATCTAATGCGCATGAATAATGTTTGTAATTTCACGATGCCTATGTATAAAATGAGAGTTTATCAAAAAGCAAATCATTACTATATCTCACTAAAAAACCCTATGATGCATCTTTTGCTTAGAGATAATAATTCGGATGTTAGAAATACTAAATTTATGCTAATTACACTAATTATTATTGTGATAATTTTACTTTTTTCTTATATATCAATTATAAGAAAATTATACCCGCTAAAAGTTTTACAAAGCAAAATCAAAAAATTGGGTGAGGGTGATTTTGATATAGATTATAAAGTAAAAGGAAAAGATGAGATATCAGTGCTTTCAAGTGAATTTGATAAAGCTATTAAAAACTTAAAAAAGCTAAAAGAGTCAAGAAATATATTTTTAAGAAATATAATGCATGAGCTCAAAACTCCTATAACAAAAGGTAGGTTTCTTACAAAATTACCCTCAAGTGGTGCAAATACAGAAAAAATGGAAAGAGTATTTTTAAGACTTGAAACTCTAATAAATGAATTTGCTACTATAGAAGAGCTTATATCCTCTGAAAAGGAGATAATAAAAAAAGAGTATTTTGTTATTGATATTGTGGATAATGCTCTTGATTTACTTTTTGAAGAGGGAGACCTTGTAGATATTCAAAATTCTTCTAAAAATAAAAAAATTATAGCAAATTTTAAACTATTTAGTATAGCAATAAAAAATCTTATTGATAATGCTATAAAATACTCAAAAGGAACAAAGGCAATAATTAAAATCGCAGACAATAAAATCTCTTTTATAAATAAGGGAGAAAAACTAAAATATCCTTTGGAAAAATACTATGAACCGTTTTTTAAAGAGAGTAGTAAAGCAAACCAAAGTTTCGGTTTAGGTCTTTATATTGTTCATAATATTCTTGAAACTCATAATTTAACTTTAAGATATAGATATGAAAATAATAATAATATTTTTTATATTATGATATAAATATTTTTTTATCTATATAGTATGACCAAATAATCATCAATTTTTCGCTATAATTTCAAGTAAAATTATAAAAGGTGTTAAAAATGAAAGTATTACTTATAAAAGATGTGAAAAATTTAGGAAAAGCTGGTGAAATAAAAGAGGTAAAAGATGGATATGGAAGAAATTTTTTAGTTGCAAAGGGCTTTGCTAAAGTTGGAACAAAAGAGGTGATTAAAGAGTGGGAAGAAGAACAAAAAAGGATAAAAGAAGAGCAAGCGGCCGAACTTAAAAAACTTAAAGATATAGAGAAAAATTTGAAGAATAAAACTGTAATTGTAAAAAGAAAATTAGGTGCAAACGGCTCTTTGTTTGGCTCTGTCACAAAAGAAGAGATTGCAAAAGAAATTCTTGCACAAACAGGATTTGATATAGATAAAAAAAGTGTTGAAATTGATAAAGCTATAAAGGCAACAGGCAATTATGAAGTATCATTGAAATTAGGTCATGGAATACATGCAAAATTGAATCTTGCAGTTGATGGAGAATAGAGAATGTTTGATGCAACAACTATACTTGCTTTAAAAGGCGAAAGCAGTGCTGTTATAGGTGGTGATGGACAAGTTACTTTTGGTAATACGGTTTTAAAAGGCAATGCTATTAAGATAAGAAAATTACATAGCGGTAAAGTTTTGGCCGGATTTGCCGGAAGTACTGCTGATGCTTTTAATCTTTTTGATATGTTTGAGGGTATTCTTGAACAAAAAAAAGGAGATTTGCTAAAATCAGCTATTGAGTTTTCAAAACAGTGGAGAAAAGACAAATACTTAAGACGGTTGGAAGCTATGATGATTGTACTTAACACAAAACATATTTTTATTTTGAGTGGTACCGGAGATGTTGTTGAGCCTGAAGACAAGACTATTGCAGCTATTGGAAGCGGTGGCAATTTTGCTATTTCTGCTGCAAGGGCATTAAAGAAACATTCATCCCTAAGTAGTGAAGAGATAGTTCGAGAGTCTTTGAAAATAGCAAGTGAGCTTTGCATATATACAAACAATAATATAAATATTTATACTTTAGATAATAAGGATGAAAATAAATGAATTTGACACCAAAAGAGATAGTTTCATATTTAAATGAATATATCATAGGGCAAAAAGATGCGAAAAAAGCTATCGCAATAGCTCTTAGAAACAGATACAGAAGAATGAAGCTGCCAAAAGAGATGCAAGATGAAATAATGCCTAAAAATATATTAATGATTGGCTCAACCGGAGTTGGCAAAACTGAGATTGCAAGAAGATTGGCAAAAATGTTAAGCTTGCCTTTTATAAAAGTTGAAGCCAGTAAATACACTGAAGTGGGTTTTGTAGGCAGAGATGTAGAGTCTATGATAAGAGATTTGGTAACTGCTTCAGTAAACCTGGTAAAAAGTGAACATAAAGAAAAAAACAAAGATGCTATAAAAACATACATAGAAAAAAAGATTTTGGAAAAACTTTTGCCTCCGCTTCCAAAAGGTGCAACTGCTGAAAAAAGAGATGATTATGAAAAAAGTTATAAAAGGATGCTTAAAAAATTTAGGGATAAAGAATTGGATGATCTTAAGATAGAGATTGAAATAAATAAAAGTTTTGGAGAAGGAGGTGATAGTTCATTGCCACCTGAAATTATAAAAGTTCAAGAGTCTTTTGTAAAAATCCTTGGCAGCAACAGAGAAAAAATTAAAAAAGAAGTCAGTATCAAAGATGCAAAAGTAATACTAAAGAATGAAGCAAGTGAAAATTTGCTTGATATGGATGCGGTAAAAAGTGAAGCATTGAAAAGAGTTGAAAACGGTGGCATTGTTTTTTTGGATGAGATAGACAAAATCGCTGTCAGTCAGACAAGCAGCTCCAGGCAAGATCCAAGCAAAGAAGGTGTTCAAAGAGATTTACTTCCTATAGTTGAGGGAAGTAGTATCAATACAAAATATGGTGTTGTTAAAAGTGATCATATACTTTTTATAGCCGCTGGAGCATTTCACCTTACAAAACCAAGTGATCTTATACCCGAGCTTCAAGGTAGATTTCCTCTTAGAGTTGAGCTAAGTTCGTTAGATGAAGATATATTGTATCAAATATTAACTAGACCAAAAAATTCACTTCTTAAACAGTATGAAGCACTTTTGAAAACTGAAAATGTTGAGCTTGTATTTGAAGATGATGCCATAAAATCAATGGCTAAAATATCTCATATGACAAATGAAAAGACTGAAGATATAGGTGCCAGGAGACTTCATACAGTTATTGAGAAAATTCTTGAAGATATAAGTTTTGATGCAGATGAACATAGTGGAGAGAAAATAGTAGTAACAAAAGATTTAATTCATGAAAAGTTAGATGAAGTGGTTGAAGATGAGGAAACTTCAAGGTATATACTTTAAAAGAAAGGATTTGATATAGATAATCAAGAAAAATCAGGGTTTATAGCTGTTGCAGGTAGGCCAAACAGTGGTAAAAGCTCACTTTTAAATTGGCTTATTGGTGAGAAATTGGCTTTGGTTTCACATAAAGCCAATGCTACTAGAAAAAGAATGAATTTTATAGTAATGCATAAAAATGCACAAATTATTTTTGTTGATACTCCCGGGATTCATCACAAAGAAAGGTTACTGAATAAATTTATGCTCGAAGAAGCCATGAAAGCTATAGGAGATTGTGATCTTGTACTATTTTTAGCTTCTGTGAAAGATGATATAACAGAATATAAGGAATTTTTAAAATTAAATAAAAAAAACAGACCTCATATTGTACTTCTTACGAAAATGGATTTGATAAGTAAAGATAAGTTACTGAAAAAATTGCAAGAGTATCATCTATACCAGAATGTATTTTTAGAATTAGTACCAATCTCAATTAAAAAAGGAACAAAGCAGAGTGTCTTACTTGATATAATACTCAAATATCTTCCAAATCATCCATATCTTTATGACCCTGAAATACTAACCACAGAAAACTTAAAAGAAATTTACAAAGAGTATATACGAGAAGCTTTGTTTGACAATCTAAGTGATGAAATACCATACTTGAGTGATGTGGTAGTTGATAAAGTAGAAGAATCTATAGAAATTGAAAAAATTTATGCAAAAATAATAACAGAAAAAAGCAGTCAAAAAGGCATAATTATAGGTAAAAATGGATCATCGATAAAAAGGATAGGCATGCAGGCGAGGCAGAATATTGAGAAATTATGTCAGAAAAAAGTCTTTTTAAAACTAGAAGTTGCGGTAAAACAGGGGTGGAGTAAAGATAAAAAATTGTTAACCGATATAGGTTATAGAGTAAAAAGTTAATATATTATTAAAATATATTATTAAAATATGTTATTTAAAGGTTAGTTTAAGTCGAAAATATATAGAATAGTAAATATGAAATATGTGAAAAACGGGTGGTGAGATGGTGAAAAAACAAATTAGCAAAAAAAGATATACTTCGATAATAACTATTGATCCAAGTAGTTTAAAATCATATAGTTTTCAAAATAATGAAATTAAGCTAAATAAACTTTCCGGATTTAAAAAAGAAAACTTTTACATATCTACTATTAGTTCTAAAAATTTAATTACTGATTCTATTGAGATTAGTAGAAATATACCTGACGAAGATCTTGACAGTGCAATAGATATACAAGTTTATGATGAATTAAACTTTGATCCTGCTGTTGAATATACTGTTTTTTATAAAGAATTTTTTGGTTTTGAAAATAGCAGTTTAAGAAAATTTAATGTATTTGCTATTGAAACATTAAAAATTAAAGAAGAATTTGCCGAAGTTGCTAAAAAAGTAAAGTATATTGATTATATTATCCCGGAATCTCTACTTTTAAAATCATTATATAATAAAAATCTTTTAGAAAAAGATAGCGTTGATTGTTTCTTGTATTTTAAAGAAAAAGATGCTTTTTTAGCTATTTATGCCGATGGAGAATATATTTACTCAAAGTCAATAAGTTTTTCGATCGAAAGAATGCATGAAAAATTTTGTGAAATAACCGGTGAAAGTATCCAGTATGAAGATTTTACCAATTTCATACTTACCGGAAGATCGTCAAATATTTCAGAAGAAAACCAAAGACTTATAATAAAACTTTATAAAGAAATGTTTGTATATATAAATGATGTTATTTTTTATGCCAAAAGGGCGTACTTGATAGAAAATATAAATAGAATATATATAAATTCAAGTATTGGTTTATTTAAAAATATTGACAGATATATAAGAACTTATATTGATATCGAACCCCATGAATTAAATTTTGTAATTGCAAAAAATGCAAAAGAAGTAAAAAGTGAACAGTTACATAATTTTATGATTTTAACAGCATTGGATTATATTGATGAGCCTGATGAGAGTTTAAATTTTTCTATTTTTAAAAGACCTCCTCCGTTTAGACAAAGACCAAGCGGTAAAATCGCAATAATGTTCATACTTTCTCTTTTGGTATCATTAGCGTATCCGGCTTACCAGTTTGGATATGCATATTTTATAAAGCTACAGCTTTTACAATTAAATAAAAAAGAGCATAAATTATTTTTAGAGGCAACAAATATCAAAAATCAATTGATAGCTTTGAGCAAAAAACAAGAACTTGTTCAGAAAAAACTTAACAAAGAATCTAAAAAATTAAATTTTAGAGAAAAATTGTTAAATCAAATTTATAATAAAAAAGTTCATTATCCTATGAAAGTTGAAATAATGGTTAATATATTTAGACAAATAAATAAATATCATTCTAAGATTTATGATTTGGATATTTCAAATAATAAAAAAGATATGACACTTGTATTGTCTGTCTTTAGCAGAAAAGATAAAAATATAACAGAATTGATAAAAGCATTAACCCAGATGAAAAAGTATGGTATAAGTACCAAAGAAATACGAAGAGATAGTAAAAAACATATATATTTAAGTAAAATTAAGGTAGTTTTAAATGGCAGCATCTGATAAAATATTGGAGAAAATTGATATAGCATTGAAGGATAAAAAAAGTAATGAATTATCTATAATTTATGCAGGCATATTCATTGTTATTGCTGCTATCGTGTATCTGTATGTTTTACCAGAGAGTACACAGATGCTAAAAAATACAAAAATGCAATTAAGCCAAATTAAAAATAAAATAAATAAAGAAACAAATTATATTAGATTTAAAACAGTTAACGGAGATAAATTTTACTATATTAAAATCGCTAAACAAAAGATAAAAAATACAAAAGGTAAGTTTGAATCTACTATTTATAAAAATGGATATATAGATAACAAACTTAAAGAATTATCTTATTTATTATATAATGATGTAAATTGGGCAAATTTTATTGATGATATTGCCCAAAATGCTAAAAAATATCATGTTAAGATTAATTATATTAAAAATAAATTTAATATCCTTAACTATAAAAAAGTTGAACAAATACTTGATATAGAAGTGGATGCAAACGGTAACTTTAACAATATTATTAAATTTATAAATTCTATTGAAGAGAGCAAACTAGTCGCAGATGTACATGATTTAAAAATGGATATAGACAAAAATATACATATAAATTTTAAAATAGCAGTATGGGGGATAAAGTATTGAATAAGTTACTAACTTTTATTTTATTTATCTTTATGACTGTATCTTTGTTCGCAGATATACAAAGCAACTCAAAAGTACCACAAATGAGTATTCAAAGATATAATATGATATTTGATCAAATAAGTAAAAAAAGAATTGGTCCAAGTGATAAAACTCTAAGTTCTGTGCCAACTCCATTTGTAAATCAAAATATTTTAAAAATTATTAAAGATAAAAATGCAACTAAAAAGAAACCTATAATATTAAGATTACATGGAATAATAAATAAAACAGTTAGAATAAATAATAAATGGTATAAACTAAATTCGAAAGTTTATGGATTTAGACTTGTTAAGATTAAAAATCTTAGCGTTATATTAAAAAGAAAAAGAAAAAAAATAGAATTATTTTTAAGGAAGAAAAATGACAAAATTAAATTTACAAACAACTTTTAATAGAACTTTATTTATTGTCGTTAGTTTATTGATAGGCTTTAGTAGTGTAAATGCTGAGAGCAGTTGTAAATACAGGGCTTTTAGCATAAAAGTTTTAGATCAAATATCAACATCAAATTTATTAAATCGACTAAGCATGAGTTGTAATTTTAGTATTTTGGTTAAAGATAAAGTTGCTAAAAAGAAAATAGATGAAAAATTAAGTGGTATAAATATAAAGAATATGACACTAAATGAGATATTTAGCGTACTTCTTTCTGATAATAATTTAGATTATACTTTTAATGATAATATACTTAAAATTTCAGGTTTACAAACAAAAACATTTAAGATTGATTATATAACTTCTGATAGAACCGGAACTGCTGTTTTGAATGCTTCAGTACAATCTACAAATTCAAATTCCGGTAGTAGTACCGCAACAGATGAAAATCAAATAACAACAAGTGAATCTTTTAATTTTTGGAAAGGTATATCTAAAGAGATACTTGCAATAGCAAATTCTGGATCTGAGGGATATACTGTCAAAAATCCAATTATAAATCAAAATGCGGGTCTTATAACAATTACAGGAACAAAGGAACAAATACAAAGAGTAGGAAAATATCTAAAAGAGGTAAAACACAGACTCGATAAGGAAGTATTGATAGATGTATCAATTATATCTGTCGATCTTTCAAAATCACATTCAAGTGGAGTGAATTGGACACAATTTGCTCTTGCTGTAAACAATCCTCAAGGAACAGGTTTGCCAACATTGAATGGAGCTGCAAATGGCTCTAATACTTATAAAACAAATGGAGCTGGTAGCCAACTCTTTCATCTTGGATGGAATAATGCTTTCAATTTTAGTAATACAATATCTTTTACTATGAATGGACTTATGAATTTTCTTAAAACACAAGGTAATTCAAGAATCGTATCAAACCCAAAAATTTTAACTCTAAACAATCAGCAAGCACTTATAACGATAGGAGATAATATAAATTATAGAATTCCACAAACTGCTCCGGCAAATACTGGTGGAAGTATTACTACAACTTCTTTTAACAATGAATCTGTCTTTATAGGGATTTTATTAAATATTATGCCTCAAATCTCTGATAAAAATGAAATTATGCTAAGAATAAATCCTTCAATAAGCAGTTTCAAATATGCATCCGATAATGGACCACAAACTCAACCAAGAGAAATTGCTCCAGATACCAGAGAGAAAAAACTCTCAACTGTTGTTAGGGTTAAAAACGGAGACACCATTATACTTGGTGGACTCATAGGAAAGAGTAAAAGTGTTTCTAAAAATGGAATTCCCGGATTGAAAGAATTACCAATACTTGGAAATTTATTTAAAAGTGAATCAATATCACACAATATTAATGAATTGATATTTGTAATTACTCCTAGAATTGTAAATAGTAAAAATTATTCAAATATTTCTTTAAAAAAATTGGGATATGACAGTGCAATTGGTAGAGAGTAATTATGAAAAAGCAAAAGATATATTTAGCGATATTTATGATGATGACTATGTAAATATAGATAGCTCGGTTATTGCCTATGAAAAACTCTTTGAAGTTATAAACAAACCTATAAAGCTGGTTCTTCTTTATGGTAAACCAGGTACCGGTAAAACTTTTTTATTAAAAAAAATATATAGAGATTTGTCAAAAAAAAAATCAATTATACTTTTACCTACTCCCTTTTTTGATGAATTGGAATTTATCAAAAATATTTACACTTACTCATTTAAAGATACACTTCCTAACTTAGATAGTTTTGATGCTTACTTTAAACTAATTACTGAAAAGGCAAAACAGTTTAATGAACCCATGACTGTATTTATTGATGAGGCACAATTGTATCCCTCTTCAATAATAGAAAAGATTAGGTTATTGGCAGATACTAGAAAGTATAAAATTGTTTTTACTGTTCATAAAACTGATGAGAAAGAAGATGTATTTGCAAAAGATTATTTTAAAACAAGAATATGGGAGAGTGTGGAATTAAATAATATAACTTTTGAAGAATTTAAAATTTATATTGAGAAAAAATTTTTGTATCATAATATGTTTGATTTTATCAATAAATTTACAAAAAAACATTATAAAATAATATACACTTACAGTAAAGGTAATTTGCGTGAAACTAATAAGATTTTATATAAATTATTTGATATTTGCGATTACTATGATAAAAAGGAACCAAGTAAAATGAGTAATAGACTGATAAATACAAAATTTTTAGAAATGACTATTATTAGCTTGGATTATTTAAATGCTTAGTACTCAAGAAATTAAAAAACTTGAAGAGACTTGGAAAAAAAATAAAATAAAAAAATATTTTAAGTATTTTTCTACTTTATTAATTATTTTATTAATTATTTTATTAATTATTATTTATTTTAGAGGTAATGATTTTAAAGTTGTAACAAATTATTTTGAAAAAAACAGTTCTCTTCTTTTGGCTAAAAAGCAAATTAAAAAAGTATATGCAGTTAAAACTAAAAAAATAATAAAAACTACATTAATAAAACCTGTTATTACACCAAAGCATAATATAGATAAAAATATAACTGTCAATAAAATAAAATATGCTAAAAAAATTAAAAATTCAAACAATAGTGATTTATTGGTATTGAATACAAATTTTTTAACTAAAGTTAATTTAATAGATAAAAATAATTTAAATAAAAATAAAAAAATATCATCAGCAGAACCTATTAAAAAAATTATTAAAAAAATTCGTTTAAATAATAAAGTAATCAAACAAAAGAAATCTCCCAAACAAAAAATATTTATTTCTAGTAAGAAAATAGATAAATTGGCTTATCTTAAAGATAGATTTAACAGTTCTAAAAAAGCAATATACGCAACAATGCTTTCAGAAGTATATTTTGATAAACATGATTATAAAAAATCCTTGGTTTGGGCTATCACTTCAAATAATATAAATAGCTCAAATGAAGATAGTTGGGTACTCTTTGCAAAAAATAAAGTTAAATTGGGTATGAGAAAAGATGCGATAAATGCACTGAGTGCTTATTTGAAAATTTATAATTCTAAAAAGATTAAAAATCTGTTGATAAAAATAAAAAGAGGCTATTTTAAATGAAACTATCAAGTTACAAAAGTACAAATAAGAATAAAAATCATAAGAATTTCTCTTGTCAAAGGCGAAGCTTTAGTAAGAGGAATTTTCAAGGAACTTTGCTTCTTGAAAAGGAGATTTCAATATGAAGTATATTGTTTTAATAATTTGCATATTATCATACTCTGTCGCAATTACAAAGGGTGATGTTTACAAGGCATATAAAAATAAAAATTATAAGCAAGCTTGTACTGATGCGGCTAAAATATACCTTTATAATAAAAAAGATGAAACTTTGTTGAGTGTATTTGCCAATTCATGCCTGAAAGTTGATAATATAAACAGAATGGCATTTCCTGCTATGCTTCTTGTGAGGTCTTCTGCGGCAAGGAGTAATTCAATATATTTTTTAACGATTTTGTATCAAAAGAAATTATTATACAAATCGTTAATTGATGGATATGATGTATCAAAATTTAAATTTCCGACAACAAATTATATATTATCAAAGATTTTTGTTATGTATGCAGATAAAATGTATACAAAAAGTGGAAGTACTTATATTTTTAAAGATAACAAAAATAAGAATATATCTTATAAATTAAATATTTCAAACACCAAAGGTGTTTATAAAATGATTTTAAGAACATTTAAAAACGGTGTAATAATTAAAACTAGAATATATTGGTAAAAAAATGACAAATACAGAATTGGATATACTAAATTTTATAAAAAAAAATAGAATTGTTAATGAACAAAAGGTTAATGAGTTAAAGATTGAAGTTGATGAAAAAGATTTGAGTATAAGTGAAGTTCTTTTAAATGAAGTTTTTTTTGACGAAGAGAGTATGCTTATATTTGTAAATGAGCTTTTACAAAAAAATATTATAGGTTTAAATGATATAACAGAAAATTTTCCGGTAAATATGGAAATTGTACTAAAGAATTTTGCCGAGAGTATAAATGCACAATATATGGATTTAGACACTGTTGATATAAATTATAAATTAGCATCCATTGCTCCTTTAAATCAATTAAAAAGATATTTGGCGCTCCCATTATTTGAAGATGAAATAAGTACTTACATTGCATTTGGAGAACCGTTTAATATTAAAGCTCAAGAAGCAATGCAGAGATATTATCCTAAAAAATTGATAAAAGTTGTTATTTCGGATCCTACTCAGATTGAAAAGTATTTTAATAAATTAGAAATCAGTGGCGGGACGAAAGATCTGATAAATGAGATAAGGAGAGAATTAACAACAAGTGCCGCCGAAAATCCCGGAGAATCATCGGGAGTGATGAAGCTTATAGAATCTATAATAAAAACTGCAATTTTATACAGAGGAAGTGATATTCATATCGAGCCGACTGAAAATAATTGTATTGTCAGAACCAGAGTGGATGGCATGTTAAACGAATCATTTGTTTTTGATAAAGATATATATCCTCCTTTATCTTCCAGGATTAAATTACTATCAAATTTAGATATTGCCGAACGAAGAAAACCTCAAGATGGAAGATTTTCTCTTGTAGTTATGGATAAAGAATTTGATTTTAGAGTTTCAACTTTACCTATTACAAACGGTGAGTCAATTGTTATGAGGATACTTGATAAATCAAAAGTAATGATTAAAATGGATTCTTTGGGAATGAGTAAAATAACTTTTGAAAAATTTAATCATGCTATGAGAGTGCCCTATGGTATAGTGTTTGTAACGGGCCCGACAGGCTCAGGTAAAACAACAACATTGTATGCTGCTTTAAATGCTATCAAAAGTATTTCCAAAAAAATTATAACAGTTGAAGATCCGGTAGAGTATCAGTTGAACCTAACCCAGCAGACTCAAGTGAACGAAAAAGCTAATTTAACTTTCTCTAGTGCATTAAAATCCATACTAAGACAAGATCCTGATGTTATAATGATAGGAGAGGTTAGAGATCATGAGACTTTAAGAATTGCTATACAAGCAGCACTTACAGGACACCTTGTATTTTCCACATTGCATACAAATGACGCAATCAGTGCAATTAACAGAATAATGGATATGGGTATTGAGCCATATTTGGTAAGTGGCTCTTTAATAGCTATTGAGGCACAAAGACTTATAAGAAAATTATGTCCTCATTGCAAAAGCAAAGTAGTATTACCAAAAAATACTATAGAAGAATTTAAAAATTTTTTACCAGAACATTATAATTTTTATAAAGCAATAGGTTGTGATAAGTGTGCCGGCAGTGGATATTTTGGGAGAGAAATGATATCTGAGATATTGGTAATTAGTGAAGAAATTCAAAGTATTATAGCAAAAGGTGGAAGTAAAGCGGAGATAACTGAACAGGCAAAAAGAGATGGTTTTGCAAATATGATGCAAGATGGTATAATAAGAGCAGCAAATGGTATAACAAGTATTGAAGAAGTATATAGAGTGGTGAAATCATGAAATATTTTGAAGTTACATATATGTTTAAAGGCAGAAAAGATAGCAAGACAATGAAGGCCCAAAACAGGATGGATGCTTTGTCAATGGCTAAATTAAGACTGCCCGGTATAATTATAAAAATTATTGAAACTTCTGCTCCGGTAGAGGATCAATTTAGTGAGTTTAAAAAGCAGCTTTTTAATACTCTTTTAAAGCCTAAAGTAAAAATTGATAGTCTGATATCATCTATAAGGCAATTGGGCGTTATGACAAATGCAGGCATATCAATTCATGATAGTGTTAGAGAAGTTGTAAAATCAACTGAAGACAAAAGGCTCAAAGCAATTTTTAACAATATAGACGATGCCCTGAATTCCGGTCAAAGTCTGACTGAAGCATTGAATGTATATAGAAATGATGTCGGTGATGTAACAATAGCTATGATAGAGCTTGGAGAAAATACTGGAAATATGTCCGAATCTTTACTGAAACTGGCTGTGATACTTGAAGAAATTAGAGATAATAGGAAAAAATTTAAAAGTGCATTAAGATATCCGATGATTGTTCTGATAGCTATTTCAATAGCATTTACTATATTGATGGTGTATGTTGTCCCTAAATTTAAAGCCATATTTGCAAACTTTCATACAGTTTTGCCATTGCCTACTAGAATTCTTCTTTATCTGGAAAATATAATTCACAATTATGGCTGGTACCTTTTGATATTTATCATTGGCTCAATCGCAACAATAAAATTTTTATATGTCAATAATGTAGAATTTAAAAAAGGATTTGATAAATATATTTTAAAAGTATATCTTTTTGGTAAAATTATTTTTAATGCTACCATGTATAGATTTATGATGATTTTTACTCAGTTGATTGCCGCAGGTATTCCTATAGCTGATGCATTAGATACTGCTGTTTTAACAATAGACAATACCACACTAAAAGACAAATTGGCAGCTGTGACAACTTCGGTACAAAGAGGAATGTCTCTTTCTGATGCCTTTAAGGATACAGGTCTTTTTCAAGGAATGCTTTTGCAGATGGTTAATGCTGGTGAAAGAAGTGGTACACTTGATACTATGCTTGAAAAAGTTTCTGATTATTTTAAAATGAGATTTGATGAGATAGTTGATAATATTTCAAGCTATATAGAACCTATTCTTATAGGATTTATAGCTGTTATGGTACTTATGATGGCACTTGGTATTTTCTTGCCTATGTGGGATTTGGCTTCTGCTGTTAAACACTAACAAGTCCTGCTTCTTCTAAGAAAATAGAGTGTTGATACTCTATTTTCTTTATTTTATCCTGTTTTGCATAAGATAGATAAAGCAATTCTTTTGCCCTTGTTGTTGCTACATAAAATAGCCTTCTTTCTTCTTCTATAGAGCCACCTTTGCTAATGAGTTTTCTATTTGGAAATCTTCCATCCATTAGATCAATAATATATACTTCTTTAAACTCCAATCCTTTGCTAGCATGGATACTAAGAAGATTTACACCATCTCCTTGGGTTATTTCATTGCTTCCAAGTACTAAAGCATTTATAAATTTATCAATATCTTTGTAATTTTTAGAAATATTTGCTAAAATCCAGGCTTTTGATATAATATTTTGTTTGATTTTTTTTGCCAATTCTTCATCTACTCCTTTTAATTTTGTTATTGCTCTTTGTTTTGAAAGTGTCTGGGTTATAAAATCATAAAGATTTGAATTTATCAAATTTGATAATATTTTATAAGGAGATTTGATATTTTTATTTGTTTTTACAAAATTATAT
The DNA here is from genome assembly GCA_026993075.1 of Campylobacteraceae bacterium. GTDB lineage: Bacteria > Campylobacterota > Campylobacteria > Campylobacterales > JALSKU01 > JALSKU01. The sequence continues at coordinate 83,093 of JALWUQ010000054.1, read as the reverse complement.
AAAGCATAGATAAATGCAGCACCATCAGTAGAAATTTTTGGATGCTTTAGTATAGGGTTTGATAAAAAATTTTCTTCAAATTGTAAATCTTTAAATCTTGTTGTTGAACCTAAATGTTCAAAATCATCAAAAAGTCCAAGCTGATAGTTTTGAGCTTTCTTTTTAAACGGATTGCCATGCGATAAATCAGGTTTTATCAATCCTTTTACTATATCACCGTTTCCGATCTTATATAGAGCTTCAAAAAGTTCTTTTCCTATAACAGACCCAATACCTCTTGCATATTCGAAAATATTTACAAATGCCATTATATCTTTTGGATTTCTAAGAAGTGAAAGTATATTTAAAAGAGACTTAATCTCTTTTGTCTCAAAAAAACTTATACTTCCTTTCCTTTTGGAATTTATTCCGATTTCTCTTAATGTTGCCTCTATACCGTCAGCACTGGAATTATTTCTAAATATTACGGCAATATCTTTTTTATCGGTAGTTGAGAATTTTATTTTTTTTGCAATTGTCTCATATTGTTCGAAAACTTCTTCAAAAACAAAAAGTTTTGGCGGAAGATCTTTGTGCATTTTTGTTACTATTAATTCTTTTTTGTAAATTCTTTTATTTTGCTTGATTACTTTGTTTGCCAATGATAATATTTGTTTAGTAGATCTGTAATTCTTATTAAGTGCAAAAATCTGTGTATTTTTATATCTATCGTTAAAAGATGCAATGATATTTATATCGGCACCGTTAAAAGCATAAATACTCTGATCATAGTCTCCAACACAAAAAAGAGAGTCACATTTAAAAGAATCTATTACTTTACATTGCAAAGAGTTAGTATCTTGGTACTCATCAACAAGAATTTCTTTAAAATAAAAATTATTTTCTTTTGACTTTTTTGTTATATTTATAAGCAAATCATTATAATCAACATACCCAAATTTATTTTTTAATTCTTGAAATTCATTTAGTATATCTTCATACATGTCGAAAAATGGCTCTTGTTCTGGATTTCTTTTTTGCAGCCAAGAAGAAAAGTCGCTATATTGTTCGCTGTTTTGATATAGTGAGAATATATCATATAAGTACGAATACTGATACTGTTTGTTTTTGCTTTGAATGTGCGAAAAGACTCTTTTTTCATATACACTTTTAAGTAATATTTTTAACTCTTTTGGCTGTTTTAAAGTGATATTATTTCCACTTTTTTTAAGTAGTCTGTAACTGACTGAGTGAAATGTTCCTGCTTCTATTTTTTTGACAATATTTGAATCAAAATATTTAGAAACTCTTTCTATCATTTCTCCTGAAGCTTTATTTGTAAATGTAAGGAGCAATATCTCTTCCGGTTTGACATTATTTTGGAGCAAATAAGCAATTCTAGCCACTATCGTTGAAGTTTTTCCTGTACCTGCAGAAGCGATTATAAGATTGTGTCCAGGTTTTGAAGTAGCTGCTTTGAACTGTTCATCGTTGAGAGTACTTAAAGGCAAGGAGCACTCTTTTTGTCCCAATAGATAAGTGCCCAACAAACATAATCATTTTGTTGTTTATTATTTTTTATATGTATTTCATAATACTCTTTTAAAAGTCTTTCTTCTTCTTTTGTTAAATTTCCTATACTCCAAAGTATACTTTTTATAAAATGTTCTTTATCAGTATATTGTATATTTCTTCCTTCGCTTTTTATAAAATCAACTGAAGCATTGATTCCCATTTGATATAAAATATTTACAGTATAGATATAATCAGGTTTTTTATTGATTTTCTTGCCAATATATTTTAAGATATCATCATTTAAAAAACTACCCCCAACTTTATATGTTAAATAAACTCTTTTGTTTGCTTTTGAATTTATTTTTTGAAGAGTTTTTTTCATGTTCTCAACTTCCATAGATCTTGATGCTATCACTATATCAGAATTTGGTACATTCTGCCAGGAATCCTCCCATGATAAATTGAATGTCTTAATATTTATTATTTTTCTTTTTTTTGCTTCCAAATTTAAATATTCAAGCATAACAGTGGAAAAGTCCAAGCTGTATACTTTTTGAAGTTTGCTTGCGGCCAACAGTGATATATTTCCAACACCACAACCTATGTCAAGCAAAGTTTTGCAATCTTTAAAATTTATTTTCTCAAACAATGCATTATTATATATACTGTTATATATTCTTTTTGATATATTTACAGCTTTTTTGTCCCAATCTTGACTGCTTTTTGGTTTAAAAGTAGATTGTTGTTTCTGTTGCATATAGAGTTCGTTAAAGTCTATGTTTAAAATATTCAATTTTTATCTCCTGTTATAAAAAGAGAAAAGAAAAAAAGGAGTGGTGGGTTCACTAGGACTCGAACCTAGGACCGCTCGGTTATGAGCCGAGAGCTCTAACCAACTGAGCTATGAACCCTCCATTTAAAGAGTGAAATTTTACCCAAATTTTTCTTAATCTTTCTTTAGATGTCCTTTAGTTATTAATTACCTATATTTAATTTTACTGTACATCGTATCGTACTGAAATGAAATAAGATTTTCAATAATACCAAAAATAACCATAAAAGTTATAAAACTGCTGCCTCCATAACTAAAAAACGGTAAAGGCACTCCTACGACAGGTGCCAAAGCTATAGTCATAGCAACATTTATGCTCATGTATATAAATATCATAAAACTTGTAGATATTACCATTGACCTTAAAAAATAATTTTTTTTGAATTTAAAGCTAAAACTCATCAAATGTATAACAAGAAGCGTATATAAACTCAATAACCCTAAAGCTCCCAAAAAACCAAATCTTTCTGTAAAATAGGCAAAAATAAAATCACTTGTTGAAACTGGTAAAAATTTTAAATGTGTTTGAGTAGCCTGTTGTTTTGATTTTCCTTTAAGCCCTCCTGAGCCTATGGCGATAATCGACTGTCTGACATGATAACTTTTTTTGTCTCCTAAAAAGTTTGTTATTCTTTTTTTTTGATATCCGTGTAAATTGCTATAAAGAAGAGGTGCTGAAATTATGATGGCGATACCAAGTATAATCCAAATTTTTTTATTTACTCCTATAACAAATAAAGTTGAATATCCTATAAGTAAAAGAATTAGAGCAGTTCCTAAATCAGGCTCTTTCATAATAAGTACAAATGGTAATATAATATATAAGCTAAATTTACCAAATTCTCTCCAACCGTATCCGCTTGATTTGGGCGGATTATTTTTTATAAGATATGCTATCATAAGCAAAAAAGCAGGCTTAAATATTTCTGATGGTTGAATTGTAAAGTTTATAAATGGAATTTCAAGCCATCTTCTTGCTCCTAATCTTGTGACACCAAAGAAGTCAACACTAAATAGAAGAATGATGCTAACCCAATAAAAAAGTGGTATTATCCAATCAAATTTTTTAATAGGTATTATAAATGTGATAGAAAAAATAATTGCACCTATGCTAAAATATATTAATTGTTTATGTGCCAAGGCTTGATTTGCTTCATTTATTAAATAAAATGATAAAATAATTATTGGAATTATCAATATTGGAAGTATAAAGTCAAAATGTGTTAATATTCGTCTGTCGATTTGAAGCAAAATATACCTTTAATTTTTTAGGTATTATATCAAAAAAAAGAGTACAAATTGGAATTTATAGCAAATGCTGGAAGATTAGATATTATTTTACAAAAAGAGATGCAAACCACTAGGAATCAAATAGAACATTTTATTAAAAAAGGTTGTGTCAGCGTGGATAATAAAGTCATTAAAAAATGTGGCTATAAACTCTGCGGTGGAGAAAAAATAAAATATATATTGCAAGAGATAAAACATTCACCTATTACCGATGTAGATTTTGATATAGATATTTTATATGAAGATGAAGATATTATGGTGATCAATAAACCTCCTTTTCTGACAGTTCATCCAGCACCGAGTGTTAAGGAGGCCACACTGGTTGACTGGCTAAAATCTAAAAATATTTCTTTATCAACTATCAGTGGAGATGAAAGACATGGAATTGTGCACAGAATAGATAAACAAACAAGCGGAGCTTTGGTGATAGCAAAAAATAATGAATCGCACTTAAAATTATCTAAACAGCTTGAAGATAAGAGTATGGGCAGGTATTATCTTGCTATTGTTGATATGGCATTAAAAGAAAATATCATAATAGAAAAACATATAGCAAGAAGTAGAAAAAACAGGCTTAAAATGGGAGTAGATAATTCTGGTAAATATGCAAAAAGTGCCTTTTTAAAATTATTAACATCTAAAAATGAAAAATTTGAACTAATTGCAGCAAAACTTTTTACAGGCAGAACTCATCAGATAAGAGTACATTTAAGTAGTATTTCAAGACATATCGCAGGAGATAGTTTATACGGTTTTAAGAGCAAAAAGGGTATAATAAACAGAGTAATGCTACATGCATACATATTGTATTTGGTGCATCCAGTAACTAATAAGAGCATATTTATAAAAGCACCTTTGCAAGATGACTTTATGAATGTTGTGAGAGAAAAATTTAATATGGAGCAGTTTAATGAAAAAGTTAATCCTGAGTATATCATCAATAATTTTGATACTTTTTGTTAGTGGTTGTCAAAATATTTCACCAAATCCGCCAAGAGTTATAATTGATCCCAATATGCCTACTGTTACCGGCATAAAAACTCTCTCTGGCATGACAAAAGTAGCACTTGAGTGGGAGCCGATTTATCAAAATAGTATTAACGGTTATTACATATATAGATCAGATCCGTTAAAACAAAATGGAAAACTTCACAGAATTGCAACCATAAAAGATAGATATGTTTCCCACTATGTTGATACAAAACTTATACCTGGTACGGTTTATTATTACAGAATGTCAACTTTTAGCAATAACAATAGAGAATCTAGACCAAGTGAAGTGATTAAGACTAAGACAATGCAACTATTATCATCTGTGCCATATATAGATGCAATATCCGGATTGCCACATATGATAAAACTTATCTGGAGACCGCATCCAAATCCGAGTGTCACAAGTTATATTATTCAACGAAATTCATTGACAGATCTCAAATGGAAGACGATAGCTACAGTCAAAGGAAGGTTAAATGCCGAATACATAGATAAGGATTTACCGGATAATAAAAGCTACAGATACAGGGTTGAAGTAAAAACTTGCAGTGGTATAATTTCAACTCCAAGTAAAATAGTAGAAGGTAGCACCAAGCCTCTACCTCCAATAGTAAGTGGTCTAAGAGCAACCAGAAATTTGCCCAAAAGGATAGAGATTTCATGGAATTTTAGCCCAAAAAAAGATATCTCTTATTATAATGTATATCGAGCTAATACACCTTATATTTTTTATACCTATTTAGCTAAAACTGCTGATAATAAATTTGATGATTTAATAGAAAAAAACGGGGTTGCTAGATATTATAAAGTAACTGCTGTCGATAATGAAGGATTAGAGTCGCCAAAACAGCAAAATCCTGTCATGGGAACAACTCTTCCGCCACCGCCACCGCCTGTTTTAAGAAATGTATCTATGGTAGGCTCATCTGTTGAGATTGTTTGGAATAGGGGGAGCAGCCGAGATGTTAAATATAGTGTTGTTAAAAAAATAGGTAGTGGTTTTAGCGAAAAAACGATTAAATTTATAAATATTTCCGGTAACAGTTACATAGACAGTAATATTATTCCCGGCAAAGAATACAGATATTCAGTTATCGCAATAGACAAATTTGGCATCGCATCAAAACCAACACATGAAATTACAATAGATATACCTAAAGGTAATAAATAGATAATGCCAAATGCCCATACCGAAAAAAAGCTTTTTCGTAATTTGCCTTTAAAAAGTACAAAATTTTATTACAAATATATAGCTTCATCCAAATATGATAAGTTGTTATATGTTGAAAGCTTGAATGAGAATTTTTTTATAAAAATTATTGATAAGAATAATCACTTGCTTTTTAAAGCAGATAAGATTACAAGACCTACAAATGTCAAAATTATACAAGATGCTATACAAGATTTTATACAAATCAACAAACTTAGTGTTTTAAGTTCAAATGTTATATCAAAAAAAAATCATTTAAAGAAAAAATCAATTTATCAAAAAGATATTTTTTTTTATAAAAATTATAAAACTAAAAATGATTGTGAAATCGAAATAGGTTTCGGCAGTGGCAGACATTTGCTACACATTGCTAAAAAAAATCCAAATAAAGAATTTATAGGTATAGAAATACATAAACCTTCGATAGAACAACTTTTAAAACAGTGTAAAATTCAAGATATTACAAATATTTCCGTATTAGATTATGATGCAAGAACTTTTATGCAAATACTTAGTTCAAATAGCATAGATAAGATATATATACACTTCCCTGTTCCTTGGGATAAAAAACCTCATAGAAGAGTTATCAGCAAATCTTTTTTAGATGAATCAATCAGAGTTTTGAAAAAAAATGGCTCATTGGAGCTTAGAACTGATAGTGAAAATTATTTTAAATATTCAAAAGACTTGTTTTTATCATTAAAAAAGTGTAATTTAGTAATTAGAAAAAATAATAATGATATTATATCAAGTAAATATGAAGATAGATGGAAGAAAATGGATAAAAATATTTATGATTTATATTTATTAAATGGTGAAATATCAAAAGATAAAGAGGAGTTGTATTTTCAGGAATTTAAAAAAAAGATTAATTTCAAGAAAATAATTAATAATTTTCAAAATAAAGTCATAAAAGAAAATGGATATTTTATACATTTTGAAAATATATATAAGATAAATGATAATTCAGGTATAATTCAACTTTCATTTGGCTCTTTTGGTAGAAGCGAACATCGATATATAGTGATTTTAAATAATATACCCACATATTTACCTTCATCAATAATACCAACAAAAGAAAATATTTTATCAGATCACTTAATAAAGAGGTTTATATATGAGTAATACCGTTGTAAAAGCGCAAAATTTAACCTTATCCTATAAAAAAAATGAACCTATCATAAAAAATACAAAGTTTGATGTTAATACTAAAGATTTTATTTTTATAACAGGAAGAAGTGGGAGTGGAAAGTCAACACTACTCAAATCGATGTATGGTGTTTTACCGCCCAAAGAGGGAATTTTGAGTGTTTGCGGTGTTGAATTGAACAATATTTCTACAAAAAATAAAATCTTTTTGAGAAAACATATTGGAGTTATTTTTCAAGATTATAAATTAATTGACAACTGGACAATTGAAAAAAATGTTATGTTGCCGTTATTGATAGCTGGTTTTTCCAAAGATGTTTGTATAGCACAAGCTCATAAATTGCTAAAACATGTAAAATTGCTACATAAGGCTGATAAAATACCATTGGAATTAAGTGGCGGAGAGCAACAAAGAGCAGCAGTTGCAAGAGCATTAGCACATAATCCTGTCTTAATATTAGCAGATGAGCCAACAGGCAATCTTGATGAGTATTCAAGCTCAGTTATATGGGATCTTCTAAAAGGTGCAAATGCTCAATTAGGAACATCTATTATAGCAGTTACCCACAAGATACCTTCACTGTTGAGAGTAAATTATAGGCATTTGATTATAGATAAGGGAGAAATTGATGAAGTTTCTTAAGTATCATATTTCTATTGTTTTGCCGCTTTTTTTACTATTGTTTGCTGTTGAGAGTTTTTATATGCTTAAAAGAGTTGTAAATAATTATGAGCAAAAAATAAATAACGAATATTCTATTGTAATTGTCTCAAAGGTGCCATTAGATAAAAAAATAGTTGCTGATAAGATAAATAATTTATCTGAATTGAAGATTATAAATGTAAATAATGTATTAAATAATTTAAAAAATAATATTTCAGCAAGTAGTTTAGAGAAAATAAAAAATGATTTTCCAATATTTTACTCAGCTAAGCTCAAATATTTACCTACATCAAAAGAGTTATCTTCCATGAAGAGAAAACTAAAAAATATAACTGGCGTAAAATCAGTCACTACATTTAAAAAAAATTATGATAAATTCTATAATTTTTTGACTTTCAATAAAATTTTATTATTATTTTTTACTATCTTTGTATCTGTTGTTGTCTGGCTTCTTATTATTAAACAAGCTGAAGTTTGGATATTTGAACATAAGCAAAGATTTGAAATAATGAGTATTTTAGGTGCTCCTTTTTGGATGAAAAGTGCTATGCTTTACAGAGTGGTTATAGTAGATTCAATTATCAGCTCTGTCTTGGTTTCTTTAGTGTTTTTATTTATTTCTACAAAATCGAAAACTATAGATCATTTAAGTGGCATAGATATACCATTTCCTCAATTTCATATTTTTGACAGTTTGATACTATTTGGTATAGGAATATTTATATCTGTGATATCAGTTACATTTGCTATTTTGAAGTTAAATAAAGAATGAAAGCATTTTTTGTAATATTATCTTTATTATTGTTTGCTTCATATTCTTTTTCAAGAGATAAGATTAGTAAAGATATTATTCATAATAAAAATATTTTAAGATCAAAAAAAAGAAGTGCAAAAAAAATAAAAAATAAATTAGAAGATATCGCATCGACCATCATCGCAAAAAAAAGAGAAATAAGTATAATAAATAATAATATTAGGCAAAGTGATATATTTTTGGAAAATCAAAAAAAACAGTATGTAAAAAAAATGAAAGAATTAAATTTTTTGCAGGGTAACATTTCTTTGCTGAGTAAAACAAAAGATAAAATTAAAAAGCAAATTATACAAATTATATCCAAAGAATTATCTATTGAAATAATTGGAAATTATAGAAATAATATAAGTTTAAAAAGCATAATAAGCCAGGAAATTGTTAATTCTTTGAGTAAAATACTGAGGGATAAGTTTGACAAGATTAGGCAAAAATATGATAATGTAAATAAAAAAATAGATAATGTAACAAAAAAAATAAAAGATTTGAAAGCATATATTAAAAAAGTACAAAATAGAAAAAAAGTATTAGCAAAAAATATTGCCAAACGAATAAAAAATATTAAATATCTAAAATATCAAAAAGTATTATATGACAGGAAATTAAATAGAATATTTTATGAACAAAATGCCATTAAAAAGACTTTAACGAAATTAAATATATTGAAGTTAAGAAAAAGATTTAAAAAACCAACAAGAGTAAAAAACAGTAATATTAATTCTCAAAAAATTAGAAAATTCGGGACATCTTATCAAAAAGGCCGAGTAGTTAGATACAGAGGCAGAAAAACCATAGCCCCATTAAAAAGTTTTTATATAAAAAGAAAATTTGGAGAATATTATGATCCTATATATAAGATAAGAATTTTTAACGAATCAGTCGTGCTTGGATCTAAAATCCCAAATGCGAAAGTTAAAAATGTTTTAAATGGAAAAGTTATATTTGCCAAGGCTACTCCAATTTTGGATAATGTTGTTATAGTAGAAAATGCAGATGGTATTCATACTATATATGCACATCTCTCAAAAATTGCACCAACAGTTAAAAAAGGTATGAAAATTAGGAAAGGATATGTACTAGGCAGGATTAAAAATGAGTTAACTTTTGAAGTTACACAGAAGAATAATCATATTAATCCGTTGAAATTGATTAGGTTTTAAATAAAATTTTAGTAAAATAATACCACATAAGGTAGGTTTAATACAGGAGATAAAATGGGACAAAGAGTCTTGGTAAAATTTTCAGGAGAAGCTCTTGCAACAGAGAATGGTTTTGGCATTGATACTGCAATTTTAAAGTTTATTGCAAAAGAGATTAAAGATTTAGTTGAACATGGTATTGAAGTAGGCATTGTTATAGGTGGCGGAAATATTATAAGAGGTGTAAGCGCAGCACAAGATGGTATTATAAAAAGAACTAGCGGAGACTATATGGGTATGCTTGCTACTGTCATAAATGCAGTTGCCATGCAAGAAGCACTGGAATATATGGGGTTGGCAGTAAGGCTTCAAAGTGCTATAAAGATGGAGCAGATATGTGAAACATTTATAGTTAGAAGGGCTATAAGGCATCTTGAAAAAGGAAGAATTGTTATATTTGCAGCAGGAACCGGTAATCCTTTTTTTACTACTGATACCGCTGCTACTCTTAGAGCTATCGAGATAAAATCATCTATGATAATTAAAGCAACAAAAGTTGATGGTGTGTATGATAAGGATCCAAATATATTTAGCGATGCAAAAAAACTAAATGTTATTTCTTATGATGATGCATTGCAGGATAATATAAAGGTTATGGACGATACTTCTATCGCTCTGGCAAAAGATAACTCTTTGCCGATTGTGGTATGTAATATGTTTAAAAAAGGAAATTTACTTAGCATTATAAAAGATAATAACATGACACAATGCTCTGTAGTGAAGTAACAAAAAATATTTAGATAAAGATAAAATTAACAAAGGAAAATATGATGAGATTAGAAAAAATAACAGCAGATGCGTTAGATAATATGAATAATGATAGATATCTTTTATCCATAGCAGTTGCGAAAAGAGTTGAGCAGTTAAGTGCGGGTGCTGAACCGGAGATTGATATAGATAAAAACAAATATAAATTTGCTGATATTGCTTTGATGGAGATCGCAGCAGATAAGCTTGAATTTAGTGATATACATAAAATAAAGTAAAATATATTGACCGAATTAATAAATAATATAAAATCCTGTAAAACAATAGAGCAGGCAAAGAAATATTTATATTATAAAGTTGAGTTTGATGAAGATATTGAAAAAGCATTAAATTTTTGTGTTTTTTACCATGAAGGACAGCATAGAAAAAGTGGTGAGGATTATGCTGTTCATCCTATATTAGTTTCGTATATTGTTGCTTATTTTGGTGGTGATAAAGAGATGATTATTGCTTCACTTTTGCATGATGTTGTTGAAGATACTGAGTGCACAATAGAATTAGTCAAAAATGAATTTTCACAATCTGTGGCAAATTTGGTTGAAGGACTTACCAAGATAGTAGAAATTAGAGATAAGAATCTATTGCCTTCAAGCTCTCAAGAGAGACTTGCAAAATCCGCACTTTCTTTCAGGAAAATGCTTGTCGCTTCTATTCTTGATGTGAGAGTTCTTGTTGTAAAACTTTGCGATAGATTGCACAATATGTTGACTATTGATGCGTTAAGTGAAGAAAAAAGAAAAAGAATTTCAGAAGAGACATTGGTAGTATATGTTCCCATTGCTCATAGATTGGGTATTTCTACTATTAAAAATATGCTCGAAGATATTGCTTTTTCAATAGTATTGCCAAGAGAATATAATAAAATAGATCAATATTTAAAACAACATACGCAACAACTTCAATTGAAATTAAATCATTTTATATCCAAAGTACATAATCTATTGCTTAACAATGGTTTCATAGATGGTAGTTTTAGTCTTGAAAAAAGGATAAAACATCACTATTCAATATATCTTAAAATGCAAAGAAAAGGTATTAGTATAGAAGAAGTTTTGGATCTTTTAGCTATAAGAATTATTGTACGAGATCCGCTTAAATGCTACATGGCACTCGGTGCAATACACTTGAATTTCAGTCCTTTGATATCGCGATTTAAAGATTATATTGCGGTTCCAAAAGAAAATGGATATCAGACAATTCATACCACTGTATTTGATAATAAATCTATTATAGAAGCTCAAATTAGAACTTATGATATGCATAAAACTGCGGAATACGGACTTGCTGCTCACTGGAAATATAAAGAAAGTGGACTAAGTCCAAAACTTGAATGGCTTGAAGACTTACAATCAGGTGAAAATAGTAATGAAAATGTTCAAGAGTTTTATGAATATGCAAAAAATGATTTATATAGTGAAGATATTTCTGTATTTTCTCCGAAAGGAGACATTTTTACTTTGCCAAGAGATGTAACTGCTCTTGATTTTGCCTATGTTGTTCATACTGAAATCGGAGATAAAGCAAAAGCCATATATGTGAATAAGCAAAAAGTTCCACTTCTTAGCAAACTTAAAAATGGTGATATTGTAAATGTTATTGTCGGAGAAAAACCTGTATATAGATGCAGTTGGATAAATTCACTGAAGACTTCAAAAGCAAGAAATGCCATTAGTCTGAGTTGCAGGCAAAAAACAAGAGAAATAAATCAACAAGTTGCTTTAAATATTTTAGAAACAATTTTTCATGTCAGAAAAGGAAGGCTTAAAGCTTGGCTTAGAAAAGAGAAATTTTATAATAAGATAGATAAAATAGCAACTGATTCTAAATTTTTGAGAGATGTTGTTATAACTCTCAATAAGTATTCACAAAATGATAAAATGTTTTTTCCCATATTGAAAATTGGACAACATAAAATCAAAAAACAAAAATTTGATCATTTGGTGTTTTATACAGATTTTTCTATTTCAAATGTTTTATTTGATTATTGTTGCAATCCCAAGATTGGTGATGATATTGTCGCAATCAAAAAAGGATCAAATGTAACGATTCATCATAAGCTTTGTGAAAAAGCTGTTCACTTGATTGAAGAGGGTGAGACAATGGCATTTGTTAAATGGGCAAGAGAATTGCCAAATAGAACAAAGATTGTTATTACTTTAGAGAATAGAAGAGGCTCTTTGGCTATATTTTTAACATTTTTAGCTAAAATAGGTATTAATGTGATGAGTATTGAGCTTGGAAGCAGCGAAGAACAATTGGCTGATTTTTTTGAATTGCTTGTTGAAATTCCTAAAGCTAATTATGATAAAATAAAAAAACAATTAAAAAACAAATATAAGACTATTGAGTTTTTAAATACAGTTAGTTCAAAATAATTTTAAAAAGAGGGTTTGTATGATAGAAAAAGCTTATGAAGAGATTAAAAGAGGCGTCAGCGAGATAATAGATGAAGAAAGGATATTGCAACTTTTAAAGAATTATTATGAAAAAAATGAAAATTATTATATAAAAGCAGGTTTTGATCCCACTGCTCCAGATCTTCATTTAGGGCATACTGTACTTATCCAAAAGATGGCTCTAATGCAAAAATATGGAGCTATTGTACAGTTTGTTATAGGAGATTTTACCGGATTGATAGGTGATCCTACCGGAAAGAATGAAACAAGAAAAAAATTAGACAAACAAACTGTTTTGAAAAATGCAAAAACTTATGAAGAACAGGTTTTTAAGATTTTGGATCCTAAGAAAACAAATATTGTTTTCAATTCCTCTTGGTTTAACGATATGGGAAGTAGTGGATTGCTTGAGCTTACAACCACTTTTAATGTTTCTAGAATGTTAGAAAGAGAAGACTTTGAAAAAAGGTTTAAAGCCAATGCACCTATTAGCATTAGTGAATTTTTATATCCATTGTTGCAAGGTTACGATTCTGTCGCACTTAAGAGTGATATAGAACTTGGCGGGACTGATCAAAAATTCAATTTGCTTATGGGGCGACATTTACAAAGAGCTTATAAAACGGGTAAGGAGCAGGCGGTTATTATGATGCCATTACTTGAAGGTTTGGATGGGGTTCATAAAATGAGTAAATCTTTAGGCAATTATATAGGCATAACAGATAAACCAAATGATATGTACGGTAAAATACTAAGTATCAGTGATGAATTGATGTGGAAGTATTATGAAGTATTGAGCAGTAGAACTTTAGACGAGATTGAAAAGATTTATGAAGATGTGAAATCCGGTATATTGCATCCTAAAAAAGTAAAGGAAATGCTGTCATTGGAAATAATTACGAGATATCATTCTTCAGATAAGGCAAATGAAGCAAGACAAGAGTTTGAGAGGATTCATTCAAAAAAAGAGTTGCCCACTGATATAGATGAATTTATTTTAGAAGGACCGATTTGGATTGCAAAAGCTTTATCTGAAATTAAGCTTGAGAATTCAACTTCTTCTGCAAGAAGAGATATAAAACAAGGTGCTGTAAAAATTAATTCTAAAAAATGTATTGACGAGCAATACCAAATTGGAAAAGGGGAGTATGTTTTGCAAGTTGGGAAAAGAAAATTTGCTAAGATAAAGGTTGTATAAATGTCTTATAAAAGTATTAAAATTGGAAAACATAAGATTAAGATTCCAATTATTCAAGGTGGTATGGGAGTTGGAATCAGCTGGGATCAGTTGGCTGGAAATGTTAGCAAAGAAGGTGGACTTGGTATCATAAGTTCAGTCGGTACCGGATATTATAATAATAAAAAATATATTCAAAAAGAGATAAACGGAAGACCTTTTGAAACAACAAACTTTTATTCAAAAGATTCTTTAAAGCAAATATTTAAAAATGCAAGGAAAATATGTGGCAATGCTCCTCTTGGTGCAAATGTTTTATATGCTATAAATGATTATGGAAATACTGTCAGAGATGCTTGTGAAGCTGGAGCTGATATGATTATAACCGGGGCAGGATTACCTACAAATATGCCTGAATTTACTGAAGGTTATCCTGATGTTGCCTTGATTCCCATAGTATCTTCGGCAAAGGCACTTAAGATAATATGTAAAAGATGGATGCAAAGATATAATATTCTTCCAGATGCAGTTATAGTAGAAGGACCTCTTAGTGGAGGACATCAGGGTTTTACCTATGAACAATGTCAAGATGATCAATATAAGCTTGAAAATTTGATAGCGCCGATACTTGAAGAGATAAAAAAGTGGGGAGACTTTCCGCTTATTGCAGCTGGTGGAATTTGGGATAAAAATGATATCGATAAATTTATTTCATTAGGATGCAGTGGCGTTCAGATGGGTACTAGATTTATAGGTACTTTTGAATGTGATGCAAGTGATGAATTTAAGCAAGTTTTGTTTGATGCGAAAAAAGAGGATATTGAATTATTTAAATCTCCTGTCGGTTATCCTGCCCGTGGCGTGAGAACAAATTTATTTACAAAGATAGAAAATAAAACTGCTCCCAAGATAAAATGTATAAGTAATTGTGTATCTCCTTGCCATAGAGGTGTTGAGGCCAAGGTGGTTGGGTACTGTATAGCAGACAGACTATCAGATGCTTTTAGGGGCGATAAAGAGAATGGACTGTTTTTTACAGGAAGCAATGGATATAAGCTTAATAAAAAAATAAGTGTAAAAGAGTTGATGAGTAAGTTGGTAAATGGGGAATAGAATAAAACAAGTATTAACTATCTTGATATTTGCTTATGTATTGGCAAGTGCAGCAACACTTAATGAGTCCATATATCGTAATATTTCTGCATTAAACCATTCAGATAGATTCCAGACTGTAAAAATTTATCATGAGATTAAAAATCTTTATATTAAGTCAATTATAAATGACAACAAGAAGGCTCAAATAGCGTCTATTAAAGGTTTGATAGAGTGTTCTAAAATACTTAAGCTAAAATACAGACATTATGAAGTTGAATTATCAATGCTTTTAAAATCAGATAAACCACAAAATAGATATAAAAAGAAAAAGAGTCCCAAAAGCAATAATAGATTGATAATTCGATCCTTATCTAAGTATAATAACAAAATTATATTGACATTTAATAAACCTGTACAAAAAAAAGATATTTATTTTTTTGAATTAAATAATCGCAAAAAATACAGAGATGTATTTGATGTTAAAGCTATACTTGTTTTTAAGGCCAAGCGATTATCTTTGCAAAACATTAAAAGTATCAGAATATCCCAATTCAATAAAAAAACAGTTAGAATAGTTCTTCAAGATAGCAATCCTATTAACTCAACATTAAGTATTGAAAAAGATAAAATGATAATAAAAGTTGATAGAAAAAATAAAATAAAATATATTGTAAATTATACAAACAGATACTTTTCTTCTGCAATTGTACATAAAAAAATTATTGTTATTGATCCAGGGCATGGAGGAAAAGATACGGGTGCAATAGGATATAAAAAATTAAGAGAAAAAAATGCTGTATTAAAAATCGCCCTAAAACTTGGGCAGTATTTAAGAGAAGACGGATACAAAGTTTTTTTTACAAGATCAAGAGATGTATTTATACCATTAAGAACAAGAACACATTTTGCCAATATAAAAAAGGCTAATCTTTTTATATCTATACATGCAAATGCTGCGCCAAAAAAGAGTCAATATTTAACAGCAAAAGGTGTGGAGACTTATTTTTTATCTCCAGCTAGAAGCAACAGAGCTAAGAGAGTTTCTGCTCAGGAAAATCGTGCCGTTATGAGTAATATGGATTATTATTCAAAACAGGTTTTCTTAAATTTTTTAAATAGAGAAAAAATAATATTATCAAATAAATTAGCCATAGATGTTCAAAGAGGTATTTTGGAAAATGTTAGAAAAAGATACAATATAATCGATGGAGGCGTAAGAAAGGCTCCATTTTGGGTTTTAGTCGGAGCTCAAATGCCTGCTATATTGATTGAAACCGGTTATATAACAAATCCAACAGAAGCAAGAAGACTTTTTAATCCATATTATGAAAGTTTATTGGCCAAAGGTATTGCAAACGGTGTTGTTAGCTATTTTGAAAAAAATAGATAATTAGCTATAATGTCAAAATAGGTGTAGCAGATGATTGCTTGTGTATACTCTAAAAGTATGGGCAAGAGGAAAGTCCGGGCTATTATGAGACAAGGTTTCGTCTAACAGACGACAGGAGTAATCTTAGGGATAGTGCAACAGAAAGCAAACAGCCAGTTCATGCTATAAAAGTGTGGGCAGGTTACGGTGAAACGGCGGTGTAAGAGACCACCAGAACTTAAGGTAACTTAAGTTGCTATGTAAACCCAACCTGTAGCAAGAAGAGATGGTTTAGTCTCATATTGATACTCTTCGCTAAAATCTTACTGTAAAGTAAAGATGTAGATGAATAATCATCCAATGACAAAATCCGGCTTATCGCTACACCTGTTAATTATCTCAATTATAAGGTCATTGAAAAAATAAATATTACTATCTCTACTGGTTTACTTGACTTTTAAAAAGTAATAAGGTATCATTATAATTATGAGTGTTTATATCGTGTAGTGTCTCATTAATTTTTAAATTGGAGTTATTAAATGGAAAAAGAAACAATTGGAATCCATTATGGTTATGATAATAAAAAAGGTGAGAGAACAATGGCATCTCCAATATACCAAACGACTGCATATTCTTTTAAAGACGCTAAACAAGCGGCAGATTTATTTGCTCTTAAAGAGTTAGGGTCAATTTATACAAGATTAAATAATCCAACAACTGATGTATTTGAGTCAAGGTTTGCCGCTTATGAGGGCGGAGCCGGTGCGGTTGCTACTTCTAGCGGAATGGCAGCACTGTTTAATTCTATCGCAAATGTTGCAGAATCTGGAGATAATATACTTATTTCAGATAAGCTTTATGGAGGTACTGTAACTCTTTGTATGCATACTCTAAAGAGATTTGGAATTGAAGCTAGGACTTTTTCAAATGATAATGCAGAAGATTTGGAAAGTTTAATTGATGAAAAAACAAAAACTATAATTTTTGAATCTCTTTCAAATCCTCAAATTTCAATACCGGATATTGAAAAAATAGTTCAAATTGCTACAAAACATAAAATTATTACAATTTGTGATAATACAGTAGCAAGTGCAGCACTTTTTAACCCAATAAAATGGGGAGTAGATATAGTTGTTCATAGTACTAGTAAGTATACAATAGGACAAGGAACTGCTCTTGGCGGTATTATTATTGAGAGAGCAAAGTTAGTCGAACTTATAAAAGATAATCCAAGGTATTATCATTTTAATGAACCCGATGAGAGTTACCATGGACTCGTGTATAGTGATGTCCCACTCCCACTTTTTACTTTAAGAGTCAGATTGGCTCTTATAAGAGATATTGGAACTGCGCCTTCACCATTTAATTCCTGGCTTTTGACTCAAGGATTGGAAACTTTAAATATAAGAATGAAAAAACATTCTGAAAATGCACTCGAAGTAGCAAGGTTTTTATCAAAACATTCAAAAGTTAAAAAAGTATTCTATCCTGGTCTTACAAGTGACTTGATGCACCAAAAAGCTCAAAAATATTTTAAAGAAGGGCTAAGTAGTGGACTTTTAGGGTTTGAAGTTGAAGATTTTGATGAAGCTGTAAAAGTTATAAATGGTACGAAAATATTTACTATTGTTGTAAATATAGGTGATAGCAAATCAATTATTACCCATCCAGCAAGCACTACTCATCAACAGCTTTCAAGCGAAGAATTGAAAAAAGCCGGAATAAATCCATCTCTTATAAGACTAAGTATAGGATTAGAAGATAGTAAGGATTTGATAGGAGATTTATCTCAAGCATTAGGAGAATAAAATGATAGCAAATAATATTACAGAACTTATAGGGAATACTCCTCTTATAAAGTTAAATAGTGTATCGACAATATCTGGGGCAAATATTATAGGAAAATGTGAGTTTTTAAATCCCACACATTCTGTGAAAGATAGAATTGGATCAAATATGATACTTGATGCACTTAAAAAAAATATAATTAATAAAGATTCTACTATTATTGAGGCAACGAGCGGCAATACGGGTATTGCTTTGGCAAGTGTATGTGCATCATTGGGAATCAAGCTTATCCTCACTATGCCTAGCTCAATGAGTTTAGAGCGTAGAAAATTACTTGCCGGACTAGGGGCTAAACTTATATTGACTAAGCCAGAATTGGGCATGAAAGGATCAATCGAAAAAGCAATTTTATTAGCTGAAGATATTGAAAACTCTTTTATTCCAAGTCAATTTGAGAATCCTGCCAATCCTCAAGCCCATATTCAGTCAACTTCAAAAGAAATTATAAAAGATACTGATGGAAAAATAGATATTTTTATCGCATCAGTCGGTACAGGAGGAACAATAACCGGTATAGGCGAGGTTTTGAAAAGATACAATCCCAATATTAAGATAATCGCAGTTGAGCCCAAGGACTCACCAGTACTTTCTGGCGGAAAAGCCGGACCTCATAAAATACAAGGAATAGGAGCAGGTTTTATTCCTGCGATATTAAATACAAATATATATGATGAAATATTTGAAGTAGAATTTGATGATGCTATAAAAATGGCTAAAAACTTAGCTAAAGAAGAGGGGTTATTGGTTGGTATTTCTTCTGGTGCAAATGTATATGCATCAAAAATTATTGGCTCCAAAGAAGAAAATAGAGGTAAAAATATAATTACGATACTTTGTGATACAGGCGAGAGATATCTAAGTAGCGGTCTTTATGATTAATTTTTAATTTTTAATTTTTAATTATCAATTATTGGGTATAATTCTCTTTATTTTCTGAAGGGTTGTTTTTGTTATTTCAAATTATTCTTTTTCTGCATATTCTTGCAGCTTCTGCTTGGATTGGTGGGTCAATTTTGCTTTTTGGCATGGGTCTTTATTTTAAAGACAAGGAAGTTCAAACTGTGGTATATTATCATATAGGTCCGTTTTATGGATACTTTGAAGCTATTGTATTAACTATTCTGCTGTTAACTGGAGGATATTTTATACATGCTTTGCATATCGGTACTATTTTAGCTCATCCCCAAATGCAGTTAGCTCAAGACTTTTATGTCAAAATAACAATGGTAACACTGATAACCATTTCTACAATAATACATATGTATATCTCTTTAAAAGCACACGGAAGAGAGAGAAAGATAAAAGAAAAACTTATTTCTAGAGCAACTTCTTTAGCTATTTTTACTTTAAATCTTGGAATTTTATGGTATGCAATTAAAATTAGAAACTTGATTTAAATCAAGGTAATTATTTTTAAAAATGATATAATTCCATAAAATTAAAATAGGAGTAAATATGTCTGAATTTGAAATTTCTATACCGGAGGATGCAAAAGAGGTAAATATTGAAGGTGCTACGGTACCTTTTTATGAATATACAGTAGGCGATACTAGCTATATAGAATTTGATACGAGCAGATGTGGGCCACCGGAACCTATGGTAAATGCAATGCTTGCATTAAAACAAGTTAAAAATAAAAATACAAAAGTTATTATGATAAATCATAAAAAACCAATGGGACTTTTACCAAAAATTGAAGGTGAATTTGAAATAGAGTCAAAAGAATTTGATGGTAAAGTAAAATTAATATTTTCATTAAAAGATAATCCGACTGATAAAACAGATTTTAATGACAGTAAC
This sequence comes from Campylobacteraceae bacterium, assembly GCA_026993075.1. GTDB lineage: Bacteria > Campylobacterota > Campylobacteria > Campylobacterales > JALSKU01 > JALSKU01. Next base: position 62,998 of record JALWUQ010000054.1, on the reverse strand, counting down.
TGCCACGGATAAAAAATGGCAAAAAACTTAGCAACTGAAATGGCGCCTCCTTTTATTCTGGTGGCCCATTATTTTATTGCCGGAGCGATATTTTATACAATAACTTCGTTTTTATTGCCTTTTTATGCAGGAGATTTAAGTACATTTTTCTTATCTACTGCTATCGCATCTCTTATGCATCTGTTTCTTTTAGGTTTTATTATGATGATTATCTTTGGTGCGATGTATCAATTGATACCGGTTGTACTTGAAATACCCATATTTTCAAAAGATTTTGCCTATATTCAATTTTATCTTTTTGTAATTGGTGTTGTTATTTTTTCATTTGCACTTGGGAAAGGATTTATGAATTTATTACCTTATGGTGCTATGATGATGTATATTGCTATGTTGATTTTCATAGTAAATGTATTTTTAACATATAAAAATATTGAGACTTGGAGTATAACCGCCAAATTTATTTTGGTGTCAAATATATTTTTACTTATAGGAGTAAGTATAGGTTTTTTTATTGCATTGGATTTGGTGTATGGGTTTGATGCACATATAATTCCTTTGGTTACTTTGCATATATCGTCTGTAATAGTAGGGTATATTTTGATGACTATCATGGGGATTGGAATGATACTCCTGCCAATGTTCTCTTTATCTCATGGTTTTAGTGAAAAGGCGATAAATATAGCATTTTATACAGTTATTTTAGGATTACTGCTTTTTATAAGTTCTATATTTATAAAAATAGATATATTAAAATATGCAGGAGTTGGTTTTATAGGATTTTCCATTATTTTAGCTTTATATCAAATGTGGTTAATTTTTACTTCAAGAATTAGAAAACAAAATGACTTTTGGGCAAAAAATATGATAGCTTCATTTGTATCTTTGATATTATCTTTAGTCATATTAATATTTGCAATAGTTTTTAGTAGTCAGGTTTTATACATATTATTTGGGTTTATGCTGTTTTTTGGCTTCTTTGTCTTTTTTATAGTGGGGCATATTTATAAGATTTTACCTTTTTTAGTTTGGTATCAGAGATATTCTCCACTTGTAGGAAAGATAAAAGTACCTATGCTAAATGAAATGGTAAAAGAAAAAGTAGCTGATGTACAATTTTGGATAACTGCCGTTGGCGTTGTAGCTTGTAGTATCGCGATAGGTTTTAAGATAAATATATTGTTTGTAGCGGGAGCTGTATTAATGGCTGTTGCTACTTTGTTGGTGATTTATAACATATATTATACATTAGTATATGGGCTTGATAAATTAAGATAATTTTGGAGGTAAAAAATGGCTGTAACAAAACAGATGGTAGAAGATGCAATTAAAACTGTAGTTGATCCTGAGGTTGGATTTGATATTTATTCATTGGGACTTATTTACGGTATTGACATAAATGAAGATAAAGTAAAAGTTACTATGACACTTTCAACTAGAGGCTGTCCTCTTCATGAGATGATGAAACAATGGACAAAAGATGCGGTGGAGAAAATTGATGGTATAAATGAATGTGAAGTTGAGATAGTTTGGGAGCCGGCCTGGAATATAGGATTGGCAAGTGATGAAGTAAAAAAAGCATTAGGAGCATTATGATGATGGAATTTCCAAAATTTTTTAAACAAGTGCCCGTGATTGAGACTTATGATCCTTTAGCTGAGTTATTAGGAACTTTTAAAGACGGTAAGATAGACTTTATGTATATTCAATTAGTGAAAGCTGCCGGTCATAGCTGTCCAACAGTTGCCGGTGCTTATGCTATGAGTTATCATGCATTAAAAGCATTATATCCTGATTCTTTGCCGGTTAGAGGTGAGATAAAAGTTGAATTTAAAGAAAGCTTAGAAGATGGTGTTACCGGAGTCATAGCAAATGTTATAACAAATATAACAGGAGCTACTTCTAAGAGTGGATTTAAGGGGCTTGGTGGAAAATTTGCAAGGCATTCTTTAATGTTTTTCAATGCTTCTATAAGCTCAGCAGCCAGATTTACCAGAGTTGATACGGGTAAAAGTGTAGATGTATTTTATGATCCAAGTATCGTACAAAGTGATCCAAAACAGCAAGTATTGATGCAAAAAGTTATGCAAAACAGTGCTATAAAAGAGGAAAGAGAGGAGTTTGGAACTCTTTGGCAAAATAGAGTGAAAAAGATACTTGTAGATAATTTTGATAAAGTAGTGCAAGTCGTGGAATTGTAAATTGGTCTTTTGGAGGTTTGGGTGAATAATATTGTTTTGATAGGTTTTATGGGTGTCGGAAAGGGTAGTGTTGCTAGAGAACTTTTTAAACAAAGTGATTATTTTGCTGTTGATACCGATGATTTGATAGAGAGTTTGGAGAATAAAAAGATAAAAGATATTTTTGAGAGTGAGGGAGAGGAGTATTTTAGAGCTTTAGAATCTAAAACTGCTCTTTGGATAGAGAAAAGTATTAATAATACTGTTATTTCGACAGGCGGTGGATTTTACAAAGTTAAAAATATATGCAAAATAGGCACTATCGTTTATCTCAAATCTTCTTTTGATGCTATTTTAAAAAGGATACAAGAACACCCAAATGCAAAAAAAAAGATAGCGAAGAGACCACTTTTAAAAGATTTAAAAAAAGCAAAAGAGATTTACAAACAAAGAGTAGCAGAGTATAAAAGTATCGCAAATCTTACTGTAAATGTTGAAAACAAAAGTATAAAAAAGATAGCAAAAGAGATTTTATCGCAGATTAAATTATGAGACTACCGTACAGTGGTCTCATAATCTGCGATAAAATATTTAGAAACTGTATCTCATTGAGAATGCAGCTGAAGTTTCACTATGTTTTATAGTCAGAGGAACACCACTTGGGGTACCGCTAAAGCCTATTACATTCACGGTTTTTTCTGGTGCATACACTATATCAAAATCAAGTGACAAATGTTTTGTTATCTTTGTACCCGCACCAATACTGTAATGGCTTTCTTCGGTTGCAGGAAACATTACATAATTAAATGTATTGTATGCCTGTTTCTGCATTACAGACGAACCGTAATTTTTAGTGATAGGATTTTTAGCATAATTATATCCTATACCATACCAGGTACCGTCTTTTTCATATTTTGCACCGATTGCATATACATTTTGATCTGTCCAGCCAAAATCTTTATATCCGATAGCACTCCCCCATTTAATCTTTTTATAATCAAAAGAGACATTAAAATAGTTAAAATTATATGATAAACCAATTCCATATTCAGCCGGTTGCTCAAGTTTGTCGCTCATTGATATTCCAAGAGAATTAAATGGTGCAGATGCAACACTTAAGCCATGTTTATAAGTCATGCTGATTGCAGACTTGTAAACTGCACCTACTCTCAAATTTGAGTTTACATTATAAGTCAAACCGGTTTCAAATCCAAGACCAAAATCATCACTAGTGCCTTCTCCTACTTGTGTTGTTCCGTTTTTATATGCGATATCTAATGATCCGTATTGAATAACTGGAGCAAAACCGATAGCAAAGCTACTTTTGTGGTATGCGATTGCCGGAGCAAACTTCATAAGCAGTAAGTTTGTTCTTGCTTTCATAAGACTTGGGTTACTGCTGTCTCTAAAGTCAACACCCATTCCAGCTGATCCATACATTCCTATACCGTAGGCAAAATTGTTATTTACTTTTTCAGAAACTGAAACCTCAGGGATAACATTTTTATCCGCATCGCTTTTTACACCGTTTGTCTTAATAGTCGGTGCAAAATATGTTGCTCCAAAATCAACTTCCCCACCTTTAGAGTTTGAGATAAGTGCAGGGTTTGATAAAACATTCTCTGCTCCAAAGTATGTGGCTATACCCACACCACCCATTGCTCTTGATTTTGCACCAAGTCCTATCAGACCATCTCCGTTTGTTGCAAAAAGTGCCATAGCACTAATTAAACTTATACTAATAATTTTTTTCATTAATTGCATCTCCTTATGTATTTGTAAAGTATACTATAATTATTTAAATACTATACTTTACTGTATTATAATAATAAATTCTTATTATGTCAAGTTTTAAAAATATATAAATATATATGATTATAATTGACTAAAGCCCTAAATAATAAGACTTGGATTATACTATTAATAATAAATATTTATTTTATAAAAAAAATATTTGTGTAGAATTTACACAAATATGTGATAAAAAAGTGATTGTTTAAAATATACTTGACAAAGAAAATAAAATATTATACAATTTCTAAATATTAATTTATAATATAAACTATTTATGGAGACAACTATTAAAAATATCAGATATGATGAGCATGCAAAAGTTATAGCGGAACTAACTTATGAAGTAGAAAAGAGTTGCCACAAAAAAGAAGTTCTTTTTTGCAATTCAAAAGGGGTTTCACCGATGGAATTTCGTTGTCTTAGATATTTGGTTGACAATAATTTTACTTCCATAAAAGATTTGGCAGATGAGGTAGGTGTTACTCCACCAAGAATTACAACTTTACTAAATAAATTAGAAAGTAAAAATTTAATTGAGCGAAAAATTAACTTTGATGATAGAAGAATTATAAAAGTATCTCTAAGCAAAAAAGGTGTAGAATTTGCCAAAAATATATGCGATGAATATCTTGAATTTCATAGATCGATATTGGAGAGCATGAATAATGATGATTTAGATGGATTGTTTAAGAATTTAACTGTTTTTCATAAAACATTGTCAAATTTTTTAAATAAAAATTTTTCACAGGGAGGCAAATAAATGGAAAAAGGATATTGGAATCCGATTTTTAGCGGTTTTATATTGGGTACGGTTTTATTTATAGCTTATGCGATAGCAGGTCAAGGTGTAGGTGCTAGTGGTGCATTTGCCAGAGTTACAGCTCAGCTTACTTATCTGGTTGACCCTGGTTTTGCTTCAAATGCTTATGCCGGAAAATACTTAAGAAGCGGAAATGCACTAAGTAATTGGATAGTTGTTGAAATTGTCGGAGCACTTATAGGTGGCTATGTTAGTGCCGCAATGTCCGGAAGAATAAAACAATCAACTGACAGAGGTGTTGGTTATCCAGTGTATAAAAGGCTTTTCTGGGCATTTTTAGGTGGAGTTTTGATAGCATTTGCTACAAGACTCAGTAGAGGTTGTACAAGTGGTCAAGCATTAAGTGGTGCCGGTGGATTTTCTGTTGGAGCTTGGATATTTATGCTTAGTGCTTTTGGTGCAGGAATGTTTCTAACTCCATTGTTTAGAAAACAGTGGAAAGGATTATAAAATGGATTGGTTATTTCCACTTTTTACAACAGGACAGATTGGTAATAATATCAATCTGTTTTTAGGGCTATTTATAGGTTTTGGTTTTGGTTTTATCCTTGAGAAAGCTGGATTTGGAACATCAAAACATATAGCTACGGTATTTTACTTTAGGAATTTAAGGGTAACTCAAACTATGATAGCTGCTATTGTTACAGCTACTACATGGGTCGTTATTTTTAGTTATTTTGGATGGATAGATTTTTCTCATGTTTTCATTCCTATAACTTATGTATGGCCATATTTAGTAGGCGGCATTATATTTGGTGCCGGTATGGTAATGTCTGGATGGTGTCCTGGAACTTCAGTAGTAGGAGTTGCTACCGGTAAGATTGATGCTGTTGTATTTGTGGTTGGAATGCTGGTTGGAATGTTTGTTTATTTTCAAACATATTCTTACTTTCAAGTATTTGCAAATTCTGGAAATTTGGGAAGATTTACAATAGCCAAATTAGTTGGTGGTGATATGTTTACGACTTCTTATCTGATAACTATAATATTGGCTATAGGTTTGGGTGTGTTTATGAATGTTATGAAAAGTATAATTGATAAAAAAGGAGAAGTAAATGAATAAACATATAATACCAGCTTTTGTTGGGGCTGTACTTTTGGTGTTTGCAGTGGTTTTATCTGTAGCATCCACAAAGAGTTCTAATGCTAAAAAGATAAGAATTCAAGCAATAGTGTTGAAATATAAAAACTTATCCGATGCAGCTTTAAAAAGTGGAGATACTATGAAGGCTACAAATTATGCAAAATTGGCTATATCGGCTGATCCAAATAGTAAAATAGGATATACATGTCTTACAAATGCTATATCTGCCAAATATAATAATGGTGCCGCAACGGCTACAACACAACCCAATACAGCAACTAATTCTAATGCACCTAGTGCAAGTGATTCAAGTAGTGCAGATTTGGGTTGTTAAAGAATATATTAAATTTAAAGGAGAATATATGAAAAAGTTTTTTTCAGTATTGGTTTTAGCTTTAGTTTTGGCATTGCCTTCGTTTGCTCTTAGTGTTCCATCAACACATTTAGTTTCAGGTAGTTGGCTTACCAAGAATGCAAAAAATGTTGTTATAGTTGATGTAAGTACTCCAAAAGTTTTTGCTAAAGGACATATTCCTGGAGCAGTAAATATACCTAAGAAATTATTTTTTGAAGGTTATTTTGGAAGCATAAAGCATCTTTTAGATACTCCTTTTCAAATAGAAAAGTTATTTAGAAATGCAGGTATAAACAATAATAGCACTGTTATTTTTGTAGCTCATGTTAAAAGAAGTGTCAGATATACAGATATGACAAGGGCTTTTTGGAGTGCATGGGTATATGGTATGAAAAATATTGCTATATTAGATGGTGGGATTGAAGCTTGGAATGGTGGTTTGACAACTGCCATGCCTATGGTAAAAAGAGGTAATTTCAAAGCTACAACCAACTTAAATAACAGTGTAAAAACTTGGAAAAATGTTTATGATGCACTTATGAATAAAAGTTATCAATTAGTTGATGCAAGAGAGATGAAGCATTATATAGGTAAAGACAAAGATCCAAGACTTGCTAGACATGGTCATATACCAGGAGCTATAAAAGTATCCGCTTATCTTTTTGCTAAAAAAGATGGTAAGCTTTTTAAGCTAGTAAGTCCGGCAGTTGCTAAAGCTATGGTTAGAAAAGACGGGGTACCTTTAAATAAACCAATTATTACATATTGTAATACCGGCCATTTGGCAACTGGCACTTGGTTTGTTTTAAAGTTTTTAGTCGGTGTTAAAAATGTTGGTGACTATGATGCATCAATGTTTGCATATTCAAGAACATCATTACCAATCGCAAGATAATGTAAATTTATTCTCCATAAGAAGCTCGCTTTTTGTGGAGAATATATCTTCAAAGATTATTTTCTCATATATTTTTTGATATAATATCTACTAAAAAGGGTTTATTTTGGCTAAAATATCACTTAGAGGTTTATATGCAGTTGCAGCAATGTATGCTTTATCCAAAAAATATAATGATGAAACTCCAATAAAAATAAAAAATATAGCAAAGTTATCCAATACACCACAAAATTTCTTAGAACAAATTCTAAATGATTTGAAAAAAAAAGGTTTAGTGAAAAGTATAAGAGGGGCTAAAGGTGGATATATGCTAAGTAAACACCCCACTCAAATAACTGTATATGATATCATAAGTTGTGTTGAAGGAGAACTTTTTCAAGTTGAATGCAAAACTAAAAATTTGACTTTAAAACTTTTCTGGATGGATTTTTATGGTAAATTAAAGGAGTTTTTATCTATAAAATTGTCCGATTTAAAACAATATGAAGATAAAGCAATAGATCAAAATATGTTTTATATTTAAATAGAATATTTTTTAAAAAGGAAATTTTAGATTAGAAAAATGGTTATGTTTATGGTTAGGCACTTAAGACTTTTACATAATTAAAATATTTTATATAATTTGGAGATATAAGTGGCACTATTGGATTTAATAGAAGTTAGTAAATACTACGAAACACAAAAGATACTTTGTAATATTGATTTTCACTTAGAAGACGGTGAAAAAGTTTCAATAATAGGACAAAACGGTGGGGGAAAATCAACTTTTTTGAACATAATCAACGGTTCAATAGATATGGACAGTGGAAGAAGGGTTGTAAATAATTCTATAAAGATTGATATTTTACAGCAAAATCCAATTTTCGATAAAGATTTAAGTGTAAGAGATGCTATTGAAAATGAATTGGATGAACTTAAAGAAAAAAAGATAAGATTTCAAAAAGTAAGTGAGTTGTTGGAAAATGACTTCAAAAATAATATATTGCTAAAAGAGCATGAGGAACTTTCTCTGTTTCTTGATGCACATAGTGCTTGGAATTTAGATGATAAGATTGAGCGGATATTACAAGAATTTGATTTAAAGAAGTATGAGAATGAGTTGGTCAGTATGATAAGTGGGGGAGAGCAAAGAAGAGTTGCACTGGCTTCATTGCTTTTGAAAAAACCTGATATATTATTGCTTGATGAACCTACAAATCATCTTGATGTGTATATGGTTGAATTTTTGGAAGATTTGCTTATAAAAGAAAATTTTACTTTGGTTTTAATTTCACATGACAGGTACTTTATCAATTCTCTTTCAACTAGAATCATAGAGATTGAGAATTGTAAAATAAGAAGTTTTAACGGTGGATATGGCGATTATCTAAAAGCAAAAGAAGAACTTTTAAAATCTATGCAAAGAAGCCAACAAAATTTACTTAAACTTTTAAGGAGTGAGGAGGATTGGCTTAATCGTGGTGTAAAAGCAAGACTTAAAAGAAATGAAGGAAGAAAAAAAAGAGTAATTGAATTAAGAGATGAAGTAAAAAGAAATCCTGGAATTATAAAAAAAATACAACTTCAGCTCCAAAGAGAACAAAAAAGTTTTAGTAAAGATGAAAGTGTTAATAGAAAAAAAATGTTATTTGAAATAGATAATATAAGTATAACTTTAGGTCATAATATTCTTATAAGTAAATTCAGTAGTAGAATTTTGCAATTTGATAAAATTGCTATCGTGGGAAAAAATGGCACGGGTAAATCAACTTTTCTAAAGCTTTTATTGGGAGATATGAAGCCTGATGAGGGAAAGATAAAAAAAGGTGAATTTAAAATAGGATATTTTGACCAAGAAAGAAGTATGCTTGATGATGATAAAAATCTTTTAGAAACATTTTGTCCAAATGGAGGAGACAGGATTGATGTAAGAGGGCACAATATGCATGTTTACGGATATCTTAAAAATTTTCTATTTCCAAAAGAGCATCTGGATAAAAAAATAAATATATTAAGTGGAGGAGAAAAAAGTAGAGTAGCTTTAGCTCTTTTGTTTGCAAAAGATTATGATTGTCTTATCTTGGATGAGCCAACAAACGATTTGGATATTCCAACCATAAATATACTTGAAGAATATCTTTTAAATTTTCAAGGAGCTTTGATATTTGTTAGCCATGACAGGTATTTTGTTGATAAAATTGCAAAAAAACTTTTTATTATGAAAGATGATGGATCGATTGAAGAAAGTTATGGTGAGTATAGTGAGTATCTTGAGATAGAAAAAGAGATAGATAAGCTTGAAAATATAGAACATAAAATCAGTATCAGTCGTAAACATACAAATAAAAAGCAAACAAATCAAAAAAAATTGAGTTATAAAGAAAATAAAATTCTGCAAGAATATCCTTTAAAAATTGAAAATTTAGAAAAAGAGATAAAAGAGTTAAATAATTGCCTGAATAATCCTGAATGCTATAAGGAAAAGGGACTGGATAGACTTTATGAAAGGTTGAAAGAGCAAGAAAAAATTCTTGAGGAATTAATCGAAATTTATTTTGAAGTCGAAGAAAAAAATGAAGAATTATCAACCCTAAATTTGGTATAAATTTAGGGCAATGTATCTATCTTTTTAAGTTGTTTACAGTTTGAAGCATTTGGTCTGAAGTTGTTATAGCTTTTGAATTTGCCTCATATGCTCTTTGCCCGGTGATAAGATCTGTCATCTCTTCTACAAGCTGAACATTACTAAGTTCTACAAATCCTTCTCTTATTTCACCTATTCCATTTAAGCCTGGAGTTCCTACTATTGCATCCCCTGAAGCTGAAGTATTTAGATAGTTATTGCTTCCAAGTGAATGTAAGCCTGCTGGGTTTATAAAATTTGCAAGTTGTATTTGACCGATTTGAGACATTTGTGTCTGACCGGCTTGAAGAACTGAAACTGTGCCGTCAGTCCCTATGGATATAGATGTTGTATCTGCTGGAACTACTATCTGTGGTATTAGTTTGTATCCGTCACTATTTACTATATTGCCATTGGCATCAAGCTTGAAGGCACCATTTCTTGTATATGCTGTTGTTCCATCAGGAAGCTCTACTTGAAAAAATCCATTTCCTGTTATAGCCATATCAAGATTATTTCCAGTTTTTTTAAAATTTCCCTGGGTAAACTCTTTTGTTATAGCAGACGGTCTTACTCCAAGTCCAACTTCTATGCCTGTTGGGGATGAAGTTGTTAGGCTTGTTGCAGTTCCGGGATACTCTGTGGTTTGATACATTAAATCAGCAAATTCTGCTCTTTGTTTTTTATATCCTATTGTATTTACATTGGCAATATTGTTTGAAGTTGTATCTATCTGAAGTTGCTGTGCCATCATGCCTGTTGCGGCAGTATAAAGTGCTCTAATCATTTAATTCTCCTAAGCTCTTGTGCTTGCAAGTTTATTTATTGCATCATTGTTTAAGTCGTTCATTTGGGAACTCATAACTTTTTGGTACATTTCTACTAGTCTGTTTGTTTGTATAAGTGCTACCATCTCTTTTACCGGATTCACATTGCTTGTTTGCAAATATCCCTCAGCAATATAGTTACCGTTACCACTTAATGAGATATCATTAATATTGTCTATGTTATACAAGCTGTTGCCATCTTTTTTTAAATTGCTTATATTATTATTGTATTTTGCTATATAAATTCTGCCAATCTCATTATGGTTTGCATAAATATCGCCATTGCCACTTATAGTTATACTTGCTCCCGAGGGAATGCTTAATGGTTGGTGAGTTTTAAAATAATCAGCTCCCAATATGTTAAACCCTTGTTTTGTTACAAGTTCGCCCTTGCTGTTTAAAAGAAATTCTCCATTTTGTGTCATTTTGATGCCAGAAGGTGTTTTTACCAGAAAAAACCTATCATTTCTTTTTAATGCGATATCTAAAGGATTTCCTGTTTTTCTCATAGCTCCCATGCTAAAATCTATATAATTTCTTACTATTTTAGGAACCCTATCAAGAGATCTGTTTATGAATTTCGCAGCTTCTTTTGTATTGTTTTGAATGGGTAATTTGTCTCTTTGTTGTTTTAAAACACTAAGAAAATCACCTATTATTACATGGTCACTTTTAAAAGCAGTTGTGTTTGTATTTGCCAAATTATTAGATATGGTATTTAATCTGTTAAATTGAGTCACCATTGCACCAGTGGCTTGATAATATCCATTTTGCATTATAAATCCTCATAATTTTTAGTTTTAAAGCAACTTGTGTTCCAGTTTTGGTTATAATTATATAAGTCCTTAACCAAAAAATATGTCATATATTATGGTTAAGTACTTAATAGGTGCAATATAGGAGTTTGATATGAAAAATATATATACACAATTAGCAAGAGTTGCCATAGCTAAAGCAGTAGGATTGGGATACAACTTTGATGTAGAGGCATTTGTGCATAAATATCCAAATCTAAAGGAAAGAGGAGCATCTTTTGTTACTATAAATATTGGAAAAGATAAGTTACTAAGAGGCTGTATCGGGTCACTTGAACCTTATAGGGCACTATATGAAGATATAATACTAAATGCCAAAGCAGCAGCACTTTATGATCCTAGATTTTCAAGTCTAACCAAAGAAGAATATGATAATATAAGTATTGAAGTTTCAATACTATCCAAGCCAGAAAAATTATACTATATAGATATTGATGATTTAAAAAGCAAAATTAGGATTTTTAAAGATGGTATTGTTTTAAAATTAGGAGAAAATCAATCTACATTTTTACCCCAAGTCTGGGAGCAGATACCTGATTTTGATCTATTTTTTGCCAATTTGTGTCAAAAAGCAGGGTTAAATAGTGATTGTCTTAAAAAGCATCCAGAAGTTTTTATATATCAAGTAGAAAAATATAGTGAATAAAAATATAAGCCAAATTTATGTATAATATGCTGATTTTACGCATTATAATAAATAAAGCTTTCTATAGTGGCAGAAACTAAAAGTCTTTACAATCCCATAAAGATAGGAAAATTAGGACTTTTGAGAAAAAGGTGTGTAAGGTCAATAATGTATTCTATTTTAGTTAGTGGAGAGTAAATGCTTAACAGTTATATCATAAAAGTTGATTGTCCTGATAGAAAAGGTTTGGTTTATGATGTGTCAATGATTTTGTATAAAAACGATGCAAATATTATTACCAATAGAGAGTTTGTTGATCTCGAAAATAGAAGATTTTTTTTTAGAGCAGAGATAAATGGAGACATTTCAGTTGCTTGCATAAAAGAAAAATTATCAAAAAAATTAGGATATGAAGCTAATATATACATCTCTCAAAGAAAAAGAAAAAATATAGTCATAATGTGTACCAAAGAAGCTCATGCATTGGGTGATATACTTATAAAACATTATAGTAATGAATTAAATGCAAATATACTTGCAGTATTGTCAAACTATAAAATACTAGGCAGTTTGGTAGAAAAATTTGATATTCCATATCATTTTGTCTCAAATGAAGGTTTAAGCAGAGGCGAGCATGAAGAAAAAATTCTTCAAATTCTTAGAAATTATGATATAAATTATATAGTTCTTGCAAAGTATATGAGGATACTTACTCCTGAATTTGTTAAAAACTATCCAAATAAAATCATAAATATTCACCACTCTTTTTTGCCGGCATTTATAGGGGCAAATCCTTATAAGCAAGCTTATGACAGAGGTGTAAAAATAATAGGTGCAACAGCTCATATAGTAAATGATAACCTTGACGAAGGTCCGATAATATCCCAAGATATTATAAGAGTTGATCATACTTATAGTTGGAAAGATATGCAAAAAGCCGGAAAGAATGTAGAAAAAACAGTTTTATCAAATGCACTTACTCTTGCACTTGAAGATAAAGTGTTTATAAATGGAAATAAGACTATAATTTTTTAGGATTTTAATGAAAAAATATATTTTAAATGTAAGTGATGTAAGTGATGTTTAATATAGTTTTAGTTAATCCTCAAATTCCTCAAAATACTGGAAGTATAGGCAGAATATGTGTTAATACAGGCTCAAAACTTCATATTGTAAAACCTATAGGTTTTGATATTACTGAAAAAGCGGTAAGAAGAGCAGGGCTTGATTATTGGCATTTGCTTGATTTAAGGATGTGGGACAGCCTTGATGAATTTTATAATGCAAATAAAGATTTTCAAAAAAGATTTTTTTATGCTACTACTAAAACAAAAGAGTTGTATTTTAACAAAGAGTTTAAAAAGGGTGATTTCTTATTTTTTGGCAGTGAAACAAAAGGAATTCCAGTAGAATTTATGAGGAAAAACTGGAAGAATACCATGACTATACCAATGGGTAAAAATGGCAGAAGTTTAAATCTTTCTGTAAGTGTCGGTATTGTTTTGTATGAAGCAATTAAACAAAATTTTATTGATTTTAGTGCTTTTTAAGCAATATTATACCTTAAATTCAGTATAATAGATGCTTTTTATACTATTGTGTGTGTTTTGGCACATTACATTATAAAATTATACTTGTTGCAAGGGAGCATAATAAAGCATGACTACAAAAGAACTTTATCAACAATTAGAAGAGTTATTTAGTGGAAGAAAAAAAGATTTTGTAACTTATGCAGAAGTTATGAGCTTATTTGAAAAACAGCCAACTGCTTCAAATGCAAAAAAAGTATTATCCTTTTTAAAAAAATATAATGTAACTCTGATAACTTCAGCAGAACTTGCCAAAAATAGAAATATAGAAGAGGCAAAAAAGAAAGCAATTGACAGAAAAAAGGTACAAGATAAGGCTTTGGAAGAAGAGTTTGACTTAGCAAGCGAAAAAGAACTTCTTGAATGGAGCAGAAGCGACAGTCCGGTTAGAATGTATCTAAGAGAGATGGGCAAGATAAATCTTCTAACTAAAGATGAAGAGATAGACATAAGCAAACAGATTGAATTTGGTGAAGATATCATCATAGATGCATTCTGTTCTGTTCCTTATCTAATAGATTTCATACTTGATTATAAAGAGCCTCTTATCAACAGAGAAAGAAGAGTAAAAGAGTTATTTAGAAGCTTTGATGATGATGACAGCGAAGATGATGACGACAGTGATGTTGAAGTATCTAAACCAAAAAAAACAAATATAAAAATTTTAAAAAGAACAGAAAAGGTACAAGATAGCTTCAAACTTCTTGAAAAGGCAAAAAAAGATTGGATGAAAGCAACAGCAAAGCTGCTACCATCAGATGCTACTGAGGAGCAAAAACTTCACTATGATTTGACCCTTTCTTTTAAAAAGAAGATATTAAAAGAAAGACTATTGGAACTTGGACCTACAAGTAAATTGATTAATCAGCTTGTTAAGTCTATGGAGACAGTTTTAAAAAGTGATGATGAGTTTGATAAAGAGTTAAAAAGATTGGAGTATAAACTACCTCTATTTAATGATACTCTTAAAGAGAATCATAAAAAAATACTATCTAAGATTACTATAATGAATAAAGAAGATATTGCTAACTCAGTTCCTGAGACCACCATGGTATCAACCTATGTGGAGATAAAAAAACTCTTTAAAACAAAAGAGGCAAGCAAGAATAGTTTCAATTTAGATCCTAATATTTTAAAAGAGATAATAGAACAGATAAAAAGAGGTAAAAAGATAGCTGATAATGCTAAGTTTAAAATGGCAAAAAGTAACCTTAGACTTGTCGTATCTATCGCTAAAAGATATACAAACAGAGGTCTTCCTTTTCTTGATCTTATCCAAGAGGGCAATATCGGTCTTATGAAAGCAGTTGATAAGTTTGAATACAAAAAAGGATACAAATTTTCTACCTATGCAACATGGTGGATAAGACAGGCAATAAGCAGAGCCATCGCAGATCAAGCCAGGACCATAAGAATACCGATACACATGATAGAAACCATAAATAGAATTAATAAAATCATAAGAAAACATATCCAAGAAAATGGAAAAGAACCTGGAGTTGATGATATTGCAGAAGAGGTAGGTCTTAGTGTTGACAAAGTAAAAAATGTCATCAAGATAACAAAAGAACCTATCAGTCTTGAAGCTCCAATAGGAAACGAAGAGGATGGAAGATTTGGTGACTTTGTAGAAGATAAAAGCTCTATCTCTCCTATGGATTTTATGCTAAAAGCTGATCTTAAAAATCAAATTGATGATGTACTTTCTCAATTAAATGAGAGAGAAAAAGCTGTTATCAGGATGAGATTTGGTCTTTTAGAAGATGAGAGCGACAGAACCCTTGAAGAGATAGGAAAAGAGCTTAGTGTTACAAGAGAGAGAGTAAGACAGATAGAAAGTAGTGCTATTAAAAAATTAAAACATCCGAAAGTCGGAAGAAAACTTAAAAAATATATTGGTGAGTAAAAGTATTTCATGTTGAAATACTTTTACTATAAAATTTAAAATCATTGTAAAATCTTTTTATGAAATTTTTACTACTTATAATTCCACTTTTACTTCAAGCTTTAACATTTAAAGTTGCCTCTTATAATGTAGAGAACTTATTTGATATGCATTATAGCGGACATGAATATATAGAATATATTCCAAATTCTAAGTTTGGGTGGAACAAAATTACTTATCAAAAAAAACTTCAAAATATCTCAAAAGTTATATATGATCTTCATGCCGATATAATTGGTCTTGAAGAGATTGAGAGTAAAGAAGCTTTGCTTGATCTTAGAAAATTTATAAAAAAACGGGGTTTAGAGTATAAATATTTTGCAATAGCAGATAAAAAGAATTCAACAGTCAAAGTAGCTATTTTATCAAGATATCAAATCACAAAAACAAGAGAAATAAAAGTATCTTATCTTGATAAGTATAGAGATATTCTTGAAGTGCATTTGCTTATAGGCGGTAGAAAACTAATAATTTTCGTAAATCACTGGAAGTCTAAAAGCGGACCGGAAAGTGAAAGGATAAAATACGCAAAAGCATTAAAAAAGAGGCTGTCTGTTATTCCAAAAAATAAAGATTATATAGTTTTAGGCGACTTTAACTCAAATTATAATGAATATGTCACGATAAGACATAATAAAAAACTCAACAACACAAGAGGCAAAACTGGTATCAATGATATTTTACAAACCAAAATAGATGGAAAAATGACAACAAAAAATGATGTAAAAACAAACTGCAATCTTTTATATAATCTATGGATGGACTTACCTTTAGGGCAAAGATATTCATATATATATCATGGCGAAAAAGATACTATAGATAATATTTTAATACCTTGTTCAATGTTAAACAAGAGTTCAATATCATATATACAAAATTCTTTTAATGTTTTTAAGCCACCGTATCTTTTTAAAAATGGATTGGTAAAAAGGTGGGAGAGAAGATACGGTTATGGAAAATTTACAGGTATTGGTTATTCGGATCACTTGCCAATATACGCATTTTTTACCACAGATAAGAAATATAAAAATTTTCCAATCAAAAAAGCTATTAAACCTTATGAGTTAGCAACTATAAATTCGCTCTATGTGATAAAAGTTCTTAAAAAACCGTTAATTATAAAACGAGCTGTTGTTATACAAAAGGATAAAATAGGATGCACTGTAAAAATATTGGGTGGTAGGGCAATTTATATTTATCATTTTAACAGACTCTTTAAAAAAGGGTATATGTATAATATAGTTGTAAACTCTGTAAAAAATTATCATGAAAATTTAGAGATAAATTCTATAAAAGATGTTACTGAGATAAAAAAGGTTAATCATTTAAAAAAGTATTATATTCGTTATAAAGATAATTTGGACTTATCCAAGAAAAAGTATTTGAACGAAATAATTTATAAATTAAAAGGTATATACAAAAAAAGTTATTTATTTTACAGTAAAAATAGAAAAATAAGAATTTATAATAAAATCAAAAATTTTTATATTAAAAATGGTAGATATTTAAAGCTTAAATTTGTTAGAATCATATCATATAAAAATGAACCTGAGATAATTTTGCACTATAAAAGGAATGTGATTTAATGATGGATTATATAATGACTGTATTATTTGTACTTTTTATGATTTTTTTAATTAGAGGGTTTATGATTCAGTCATCAAAAAAACACAGAGATAGAATTAACAAAAAATAAATCTATTTTTAGATAAAATACCGCTTATAAATTTTCTAAAAGGTTTTTTGATGCTTAAACCATTGTTGATAGAAGTTGGTGTAGAGGAGCTTCCTGCTATACCTTTTTTAAAAGAGTTACCAAATATTGAAAGAAAGTGGAGCGAGATATTGCAAAGAAATCATCTTCTTTGTGAATTTAATTTTTATTATACTCCAAGAAGATTGGTTCTTTGGCATAGAGAATTTCCAACAAAACAGCCTGATTCTATAGAAGAATTTTTTGGTGCTCCTTTGTCTATCGCATACAAAGATAAAAAACCGACGCAAGCAGCCCTGTCTTTTGCAAAAAAATGCAATATTGGTGTAGAAGAATTACAAACAACAATCAAAAATGGTAAAGAAGTTTTATACTATAAAAAATCGGTAAATGGTAAAAAATCAAATAAGCTCATAGGTGATATGTTACATTTATTTTTAAAATCTTTAAATTTTGGCAAATCAATGAGATGGGGATCTTTTGAAGAAAGTTTTATAAGACCCATTAGGTGGATTGCCGTTATGTTAGGCGATGAAAAAGTATCATTTAATATATACGGAGTTAATTCAGATACTTTTTCTTATCCTCACAGAAGTCTCTCTTATGAGCCTTTTAGCTTTGATTTTGCGGGTGGGTATTTTTGTAAACTTGATAAAAATGGTGTTATCTTATATCAAGATGAGAGGAAAAAAAGTATTTTGGAACAATTTAATAAATTAGAAAATGAAAATAATATTCAAATTGAAATAGACAATAACTTACTTGATGAAATTATTACAATTACAGAAAATCCAACTGCACTTCTTGGTAAATTTGATGAAGATTTTTTAAAACTTCCAAGTGAAGTCATAATAACATCAATGAAAGAGCACCAAAGATATTTTCCGGTTTTTAAAGATAATACTCTATCTAATTATTTTGTAGTGGTATCCAATGCAATTACAAATGACTTTTCTCTTATCGTGAAAGGAAATGAAAAAGTTTTACGAGCAAGACTTAGTGATGCTTTGTTTTTTTATGGTAATGATTTTAAAAATAAGTTGAGTTATGAGGGATTGAAAGATGTAGTTTTTATGCAGGGATTAGGATCAATTTATGATAAGGAAATAAGAGAATCTTATATAGCACAATATCTTTTATCTAAGTATAAAGAGAGATTTTCAAATACCGATATTGAAAAAATTCAAAAACTTTTGACAAGAGCTATTATGCTAAGTAAAGCTGACTTACTAAGTGAAATGGTATATGAATTTACTGAACTTCAAGGTATTATGGGATATTATTATGCGAAAGCTATGGGAGAAAATAAGAAAGTTTACGATGCTCTAAAAGAACAATATCTGCCAAATAGTGAGACAAGTCCTGTTCCAAAGAGTATTTTCAGCTCTATTGTAGCACTTTCTTATAAACTTGATACTATTTTTGCTCTTTATGATATAGGAAAAATTCCAACAGGTAATAAGGATCCTTTTGGATTAAGAAGAGCAGCTAATGGAGTACTTAAAATAGTTTTGGATAAAAATTTAGAATTTGATATTTTGCAAAGCATTAATGATTTATCTAAAAATTACCCTAATATTAATAAAAAAGCGGTAGAAGAATTTTTTCTTGAAAGATTGTATCAATTCTTTAAAACAAATCCATCAGTATTAAAATCTGTTTTGCAAAGTGGAGAGAGAGATGTTTGTATTATATCACAAAAGGTAATTGCACTTGATAAAATAGTTTCAAGCAGTGATTTTAAAGAAGTATTTACTACATTTAAAAGAGTTTCAAACATAGTTAAGGATATAGATACTGATAAACAGCTTGTTGTAGATGTAGAATTATTTGAAAAAAGTGAAGAAAAAGAATTATATAAAAAATATAATAGTGTAAAAAATAAAGATTTTAGTAGCTATGAAGAACGACTTGAAAATCTTTTTTCTCTAAAATCTGATATTGATAACTTTTTTGATAATGTGATGGTAAATGTAGATGATATAAATACAAAAACAAATAGAAAAAATCTTATTGCATCTATATATAAAACTTTTAAAGAAATTGCTGATATAAAAGAGATAACAATATAGATTTCATTTGTTATTGTATTGTTCTGTTACTTTCTTGATTTTGTTAAAGTTGCCATATCCAAAGCAGCTTTTTGCATCACAGCTTAGGAAATGATTGCTTTTTACAACTTCTTTCAATAAAAAAGGATAGTGTAGAGCATCTATTTTTTTTGCATATTTTAAAAGCTTTCTTTTTGAGCTTTTTATAGCTATAATACCTTTTTTCTCCATCAGATAGTCGATTGTGATTTGTGAATTTACCAATGGATTGTTGAGAATTTTATAAAAATATTTTTTTATGGTTTTAGTAGCAATATTTTGGTATTTTAAAGAACTTTGAAGTACTGACAGCCTCAATAAATTTTGTACCATTATGGAAGCAGGAGAAGTATAATAACTATCATCTGTATCTGACTTGACTTTAAATTTTCCACCTAAATACCAAGTATTATTTATATAAAATTTTCTAATTACAATTTTTGCTAAAAGATTTGCGTTTTTTAAATATCTTTTATTAAAAGTTTTTTCATAAGCAAAAAGTAGTGTATCTGTTAAAAATGCATAATCCTCAAGTACTCCGTTTTGCTTTGAATGAGAGAAAATTCTTTGATGAAAAAGAGAACCATTTTTCTTTTGCAAAAAAAATATCAAATTATTTAATGACACAAGAGCTTCTTTTTTGTATTTTTTATCCAATGATGAAGCAGATAATTTTGCTTTTATTATCATGCTGTTCCAAGAGGTTAGTATCTTTTTATCAATAAAAGGAAATTCTCTTTTTTCTCTTATTTTCAAAAGAATTTTTTTAAATAATTTATAATTTTTTGGTTTTTGAAATTTTGTAATTTTTGCTAAAGCAAATTCAGAATCATAATTGCCATCTGCTTGAATATCTATATATCTCAATAAATTTTTTGCATTTTTTGCATTAAAACCATTTTTAAGAAGAATTTTTAGTACATTTTTATATCTGTATAGATAATACATTCCCTCTCCATTACTACTGTCCGCACTGCTTGCACTAAAATAGAGTGATTCTTTACTTTGAAAATATTTATCAAATTCTTTTAAAGTATTGATTGCTATATTTTTATATTTTATTTTTTTTGTGATATTGTATGCTTTTATATAAAGAGGTATCAACTCAGCATTTGAATAAAGCATTTTTTCAAAGTGGGGATAAAGCCAAGCTCTATCTGTTGTATATCTAAAAAATCCACCGCCTATTTGGTCATATATACTGCCATTACCCATTGCTTTAAGAGTTGATAATGCCATTTTTAATGCTTTTTTATTGCCATTTAATTTATAAATAGTAAATAGCAACCTTATAGTGGAGGCTTTGGGATATTTTGCTTTTTTGCCAAATCCCTTATATTTTTTATCAAATACAAGAGAAAGTTTTTTTATACTATTTTGAATAATATTGATATTTGATATATTTTTCTTCTTTTTGATATCATTTTTTAAAGTTTTTATTTTTTTCTTGATCAATTTCTTATCTTTATAAGCCTTACCCAAATATGAAACTATATATTCCATCCCTTTCGAACCGTAGGCACTTACAGCCGGTATGTAAGTACTTATAAAAAATGGTTTTTTATTTTCACTCATAAAAATATTTAAAGGCCATCCTCCTCTTTTGCCGTATGCTCTTTGATATATTTTTTGATAATATTTATCAACATTTGGTAATTCTTCCATATCTACTGCAATACAAATAAAATATTTATTTAATAATTTGGCAATTTTTATATTTGTAAAAGATTCTTTTTCCATAACATGACACCAGTGACAAGTGCTATAGCCTATGCTTAAAAATATAGGCTTATGCTCTTTTTTAGCTATTGCAAAAGCTTTCTTGCCCCAAGGATACCAATCTATCGGGTTATAGAGATGTTGTTTTAGATATGGTGAGCTTTGTCCCAAAAGGTGGTTTGGTTTTTGTGCTTGTAGAAATATCTGAGAAATTATCAAAATTATCAAAATTTTTTTCATTTTAATTGTAGATATATTTTTTTCATTATAGGTATAGTTATATTTAAATTTTTAGCCTCTTTTACTATATATCCACACAGCGCTTCAAGCTCCGTTTTTTTACCTTTTTCAAAATCAAGTTGCATTGAAGTTTTAGAGTCATAAGGTATATTTTTAGCTTGTAATATGATTTTTTCTATATTTTTATTTTTAAGAGGTATCCCCTTTTCATTTGCTACATTTTTTATCTCTATTAAAACTTCTCTTAACTCTTCTAAATGATTTTGGACTATATATCCCATAGGCTTCTTGTAATATGATGTTAAAGATGCATAAGCACTAATGAGAAGATATTTTTTCCAAGTTTCAAATTCAATATCATCAGTTAATCTATTTTTTAATTTGGCATTATCAAATAATTTTTTTATACCTGCTAAACTTTCCAATGAGAATTCAGTGGTACCGAATATAAGATTAAAAACTCCTCCATATTTTTTTATAATACCGGGAGATTTTATGTTAGAGAGTATGTATATACAGCCATTTAGCACCTTTGCCTCTTTATAAATTTCTTTTATCTCCTTATCATGGCTTACACCATTTAAAAGAGGCAACAAGATAGTCTTTCTTGATACATTTGAATTTATTAACTCCAATGCATGGCGTAAGTCATAACTTTTTACAGCAATAATTATAAAATCAAATATTCCTAAATCTTTAGGGTTATCGGTAATAAAATCAGGTTTTACTATATATTCTTCATTCTCATCTATAAGTTTAAGTCCATTTTTTTTGATAGTTTCAAGTTGTCTGCCTCTAGTTATAAAAGTTATCTCATCTTTGCCACTTAGTTTTAGCCTTGCACCGATGTATCCTCCAACTCCTCCAACTCCTAAAATTGCAATTCTCATAATATCAATCCTTGTTATGTTTTATTGGCAAAAAGTCCATTTTATCATCATCATAATAATAAATTTCTCCTGTTTCTATCTTGTAATACCATCCTCGTATGGATAGAGTTCCATCTTTTACTTTTTTTGTAACCATTGGATAAGTTAAAAGATTTTGCATTGAAAATACTATAGATATTTGTTCTGTGTGTCTTAACTTATCTTCAAGGCTAAAGTGTTGTGCAAATGACATGTTTTCAACAATTTTTTTTGCTCTTTCGCCTAATTCCAACCATTTTTTAAGGTGTGCCATGGACTTAGGGTCTAACTTTTCCCTTTCATACACCCCTTTTATTGCACCACAATGAGAGTGGCCACATATTATGATGTCGCTAACATTTAAATGTGAAACTGCATATTCTATGGCGGCAGCAGTACCATGGAATTCAACTTTCGGGTTAAAAGGTGGGACAAAGTTTCCAACATTTCTATATACGAAAAGATCTCCCGGTTCAGAATGAGTTATAAGGCTCGGCACAACTCTTGAATCAGAGCATCCTATAAATAAAGCCTTGGGGTTTTGACCATTTTTAACAAGATCTACATATTTGTTTTGATTTTTCTTGAATGTCTCTTTTTGAAAAGATTTGACACCTTTTAGCAGTTGAAATATACCCATATTTTTTTCCTTGATTAATAGACTCAATTTTTATTTAAACAACTTTGAATTGTTTCTAAAGTATTTTAGCTTTTTTATACTATAATTACAATACAACAAATCAATCACAGAGGAAAAATTTGAGAAAGTTATTATTATTATTTTATGTATGTATATTTGCTTATTCAGATACATATTTTGCAAGAGTGGAGCCATTGGAAATATATAAGATAAAAGCAAGTATCAGTGGAGAAGTTATTTTTTCAAACCTTTCTAAAGAAGGTAAGTATATAAAAAATGCATTGATTTTAAAAATAGATGATGCAGTTAATATGAAAGATCTTAAAATTTCTAAGCAGAAATTAAAAATTTTACAAGATATATTTTTGATTGATAAACAAAGAGTCAAAGACAGTGAAAAATCTTATAAATTGCAAGAAAGGAATTATAACAGGATAAAGGATCTCAAAACAAAATCCAGTTTTGAAAAGGATAATCGACTGGTGAGTGTTTTAAATACAAAAAGCATATATTTAAATGCTAAACAAAACCTTGACAATCTAAAAACTTCCATGAATGCTTTAAAATATAAAATATTTGTTTTAGAAGATACAATATCGAAAAAAAATATAAAACTACAAAATAGATTTTTATATAAGTTGTATGTTAAAAATGGAGACTTTGTTGTCCCAGGGACAATTTTGATGGATACTGCAGATATCCAAAAAGCAAAACTTACGATATATCTCTCTTATGAAGATATGAAAAACTTAAACAAGAAGAGTATTTTTCTAAATGGTAAAAAGACAAATAGAAGATTTTACAGAGTCTGGAAAGTAGCAGATAAAACCAATATAAGCTCTTACAGGGCAGAAATGCTTATCCCCGCACCTAAAATATTCTCAAAAGTTGTAA
Organism: Campylobacteraceae bacterium; assembly: GCA_026993075.1. Taxonomy (GTDB): domain Bacteria; phylum Campylobacterota; class Campylobacteria; order Campylobacterales; family JALSKU01; genus JALSKU01. The sequence continues at coordinate 39,265 of JALWUQ010000054.1, read as the reverse complement.
AAATTGAAATCAAATAAAACAACTTGCCCACTTGATTGTTATGACGGATGTTCTATAGTATATGAAGATGGTAAACTAAAAGGAGACAAAAACCATCTTGTTACTAAAGGATATCTTTGTTCTAAAATGAATAAATTTTTAAAATATGATAGGCTGAAATCTGCACTATATAATGGTAAAAAAATTGATTTGCAAGAAGCCTTAAAAGTGCTTGCAGAAAAAATACATCAATATAAAAATGAAAATAATATCTTTTTCACAGGCAGTGGCAATCTCGGGCGGTTACAAAATATGCCAAAAGAATTTTTTTCAAAATTTAATTTTACTCAATGCGAAGGTTCACTTTGTGATGGAGCTGGGGATGCCGGTATACAAGAGGGTAGAGGAGCAAACTTAATAATTCCACCAAGTCAAATAGAAAATAGTGAAGTTGTAGTTATATGGGGTAGAAATATTCAGGTTTCCAATTCTCATTTGATGCCGTTTTTAAAAGACAAAAAGATAGTCGTGATAGATCCGGTTGAAAATACTTTAGCAAAAAAAGCTGACTTATTTTTAAAAATTTTGCCAAGAGGAGATTACTATTTGGCACTTTTGGTTTCAAGGATTTTATATATTTCTCAGAATGAGGATATCGATTTTATAGAAAGTAAAACAAATAATTTTAATGATTTTGTAGAATTGTTTGAATCTATTCCAATAAAAAAATTATCTCAAAAATGTGATATACCTTTGGAAGCCGCATGGGAATTTGCTGAAATGATTACTTCAAAAAAAGTTACTTTTTTAGTGGGTATCGCTGTACAGAAGTATTTTATAGGTCATTTTGTATTAAGAGCTATCGACTCTCTTGCAGCAATGCTTGGACTTTTTGGAAAAGGGGGGTGTGGAGTTAGTTTTTTATCAAACAGTTTTTACGGATTTAAAAGTACTATTGCTTCACTGCCTAATAAAACAGATTTGCCGACAGTGGATTTTTCCAAATACTCTTTTACCTTTATACAAAACTCAAATCCACTTGTTAGTATGCCAAATAGTAAAAAGATAAAAGAAGGGATAGAAAAAAGTAAATTTGTTGTATATTTTGGATTATATGAAAATGAAACTTCAAGGCTTGCTGATCTTGTTATACCTGCGGTTGATTTCTTATCTAAAAATGATATTAGAACTACTTATGGGCATGAATTTATTGGAATGATGCCAAAGTTAAAAGAGAGTGAGTGCGGGATTAGTGAATATAATCTGACAAACTATCTTATACAGAAATTTTTTGGTACAAATTTAAAAAGCGAACAAGAGTATATAGCTGAAATAGTTTCATCAAACAGCTTTACTAAAGATGGATATTTAGCTTCTAAAATTTATGAAAAAATTCCATATAGCGATGGGTTTTATACGGATGATGGAAAATTTAATTTTTTAGATGAGTTTGAGGATGACTTTGAACAGGATTTTGAAGATGACAATCAATACTATATTTTAACTATTAAAAATAAATATTCGTTAAATAGCAGTTTTAAATGCAATAATTTTCTATATATTCCACCTATTTTAGGATATAAAGATGAGGATAAAGTGGAATTGACTTCATTGTATGGTAAAGCTGAATTTGTAGTGAAGATTGATAAGAGACTTAGAAGAGATTGCTTTTTAACTTATTCTGGTAATGCAAAGTACAACTATTTGACTCCTTCGATATGCAGTCTTAAGGGAACTTGTGCTGTTTTTCAAGAGCTTAAAGTTAGTATGAAAAAAGTTACTATTCAAGGATAGAATTGGAGATATCCGTAGTTATACCCACTTTCAATAGAGCGAATTTAGTTTTTAAAGCAATAGAATCGGTTTTAAAACAAACTTATAAAGCAAGTGAAATAATTGTTATTGATGACGGCTCTGACGATGAGACAAAAAAAATAGTTGAAAATTATGATATAAAGTATTTTTATCAAAAAAATAGTGGTGTAAGTAGTGCGAGAAATAAAGGTATTAAAGTTGCAAGATATGATTGGATAGCTTTTTTAGACAGTGATGATGTCTGGAGAGAAGATAAGCTTCAAAAACAAGTAGATTTACATATAAAAAATAAAGATATATTATTTTTTCATACCGGAGAAAAATGGATACGGGATAAAAAGCCGGTAAAATATCCAAAAAGACTTAAAAAACCTGAAGGTAAATGTTTTTTAGACAATCTCACAACTTGTAAAATTGCGGCAAGTTCTGTTTTGTGTCATAAAAAAATATTTGATAAAGTTGGAATGTTTGATACAGGTTTTAGAGTTTGTGAGGATTATGATATGTGGTTAAGAATTTCTTTGCATTACAAAATAGGGCTAATAGATGAAAATCTTATCACTAAGTATGCAGGAGAAAGAAATCAACTCTCAAAAATAATATTTGCAATAGACAGGTACCATATAAGATCATTGATTAAATTTTTAAATACAAAATATCGTCGTGAAGTTCTAAATACAATAAAGCTAAAATATGAAATTTTAAAAAAAGGGGCATTAAAATATAATAACATGGAAATTATGGAAGAGTTTAATGAAATTCTCTTAAAGTAAAATGACAGCACTGAGTACCACTATATTTGGGGCTAATTTATGAAGTTGTTTTAAAGCTTATTCATATCTCAATGCATCTATTGGATTTAGATTTGCTGCTTTTCTAGCTGGAATAAATCCGAATATTACACCTATAAATACTGAAAAAATAAATGCTATTATCATAATATTTATATTAAAAATTATATCAAGATGCATAAAATAATCTATTATATAAGTGATTCCTATACCAAAAATTATCCCTATAATGCCACCTATTGAAGATAGGACTCCTGATTCAATTAAAAATTGAGACAAAATATCTTCTTTTGTTGCTCCCACCGCCATTCTAACACCTATCTCCCTTGTTCTTTCCGTTACAGATACAAGCATTATATTCATAATTCCAATACCGCCTACAACCAGGCTGATTGATGCAATTGCTGCCAAAAAGAGTGTGAGGATATTTGTTATTTTATCTAATGTTTTTAATATCTCTTGTAAATCTCGTATAGAAAAATTGTCAGGCTTTCCTTTTTTTATATGCCTGAGTTCTCTCAAAATAACTCTTATTTGTTCTTTGGCTTCTTTTAGAGGAATATCTTTTTTTACTTTTACTATCATAACTCCCAAATTATTTGAACCGGTAAACCTTCTTTGAACAAACTTTACAGGTGCAAAAATAACATCATCTTGATCCTCTCCAAAAGTATTTTCTCCTTTAGGCTTTAGCAGTCCGATGACATCACAAGAAAATGTGTTTAATCTTATTGTCTTACCTAAAATATCGTCAGTTAAAGATAATTTGTTAAAAACAGTCTTACCTATGATACAAACATTTTTACCGCTTTGTATTTCATCAGGAATAAAAAAGCTGCCATCTTTTAGCTTGTAATTTTCGATTTTAAAATAATCATTTTCTATTCCACTAAGTGTAGTTGAATAGTTTTTATTTTTATATATTGCTAAAATCCCTGCATTTACTTTTGGAGAAATAGCTTCAATGGAATAAACTGATTTTTTTAAAACATGTATTTCGTTTAATGTAAAAAGAGGAGAATTTTGTGTTCTTCCTCCCGGTCCTTTTGATTGTCCGGGAATTATAAAAAGGTTTCTGCTTCCAAGTTTGCTTATGCTGCCCGTGATATGCTTACTGGCACTTTTACCTATATTTATCATAGCTACAACTGATGCTATTCCTATGATGATACCTATTGTTGTTAAAAATGAACGAAAAAAATTTCTTTTTATTTCCTGTAAAGCTTGAATCAATGCATTTATCAACATAAAACACCATCTCTAATTTTTATAATTTTAGAGGCATATTTTGCCATGTCTTCTTCATGAGTTACCATGACGACTGTGATACCTTGTTTATTCAGTTTGGTAATTAACTCCATAGTTTCTGTTTTTCTTTCAGAATCAAGATTGCCAGTAGGCTCATCGGCAAATAAAATTTTAGGATTTGTAACTATCGCTCTAGCTGTTGCTACTCTTTGTTGCTGTCCTCCGCTTAACTTATTTACTTGATAGTATATTCTATCGGAGAGATCAACTACTTCTAAAGCTTCTATGCTTCTTTTTATCCTTTCTTTTTTTGAAATACCTTGATAAATAAGGGGCATTTGTACATTATCAATTGCTGTGGTTTTTTTCAAAAGATTAAAATTTTGAAAGATAAATCCAAAAATATATCTTCTTATTAATGCTCTTTGATTCATATCAAGATAAGAGATATTTTGACCCTCTAAAAGATACTCTCCTTTGGTTGGTGTATCAAGAGCTCCAAGTATATTCATAAGAGTAGATTTTCCACTCCCGCTTGGTCCCATAAGTGCTATAAAGTCATTTTTTTGGATATGTAAATTTATACCTCTTAAAACACTTGTTTGTGTTTCTTTTTTACCAAATATTTTAGTAATATTTTTTAGTTTTATCATTTTTTTTGTGCTATTATTACTTTTTCTCCAACCTTTAGTCTTTTTGAAGAGACTGCACATTTGTTGAAGTTGAAGCCTAATACTTTCACTTTTACAGGTATAGGCATATTGTCTTTTAAAATATAAACCCTATTTTTTACTTTTGGTTTAAAAAGCAGAGCTGCTCTCGGGATAATTTTTACATTTTTAATTGTTTTGGTTATAATACTGATATTAGCACTCATTCCAGGCTTTAGCAGCAAATTATTATTTTGTATATTTACTATTGCCTCGTAAGTAACAACACCATTTATATTTTTAGGTTCAAGTCTGATTTGAGATATTTTATCAGTAAATATTTTATTTGGATATGCATCTACTGTAAACTTAACCAAATCATTATCTTTTATATTGGATATATCAAGCTCATCTACAGCTATTTGAAGTTGCATTTTTTTTAGGTTTTGAGCTATTGTAAATAAAGTAGGAGTTTGGAATGAAGCTGCTACAGTTTGCCCTACATTTACATTTTTACTAAGAACAATTCCATTTACCGGCGAATATATAATAGTTTTACCAAGATTGTAATTTGCTGATTTTAGTGCATCCAAACTTACTCTAAGTGTAGCTTTTGCAACCATAAGACTATCTTTTAAGGTTTGAATATCAAGCTTATCAGTTTTATATATTGTTTTATCATTATCGTAAGTTTTTTGCGAAGGCAGAGTATTGTTAGATGTTTTTTTTAAAGATATATCTCTTTGAAAATTTATTTTTGCATTCTGATAGTTATCTTTTGCTATTTTGATTTGTGTTTGTAACTTTAAAATAGCAGATTTTGCATTTTGGACATTAGCCAAAGCTTGATCTTTTGCAAACTTATAATTAGTATCATCTATTTTTGCGAGAATTTCTCCTTTTTTTACAATCGAATTATAATCTACATAAATTTTTTTAATTATTCCTGAAACTTCAGTCCCAACATTTACTTGAGTTGTCGGGTTTATGGAGCCGGTTTCAGATACACTTAGATTTAAATCTCCTATAATTACTGAACTTGTTATGTAGGATTTATATTTTTTTGGCTTTAAGTGAAATATAAAATAAGTTCCAATTATTAAAATAATAATAACTATCGCAATAATCCACCATTTTTTTGAATTTCTTTTTTTATTTACGATATCCTGTAATTCCATATTGCATAGCCTTGATTTTTTTTGATTATATAACTGACCTTACGCACCATATCACATCATCAATGAGTTTTAAAGTGTATGAGTGCAAGGCGGTTTTGCTTTGGCATAGCCTAAGCTATGCTGAAGTGAAACCAACGAAGCAATCGTGTACTTTAAAACTCACCCGAAGGGCATTGTAGAACGCGGCATACTATTTCGTTAGAAAATTTTCAACATAGCTCTATCTATGTTGAAAACTTTCTGCCTCGTATTATACCACATTCTATAACGCTGATGATGTGATATAGTGCTTAAGGTCAGTTATACAGTTTATATGGTGATAATGTCAAACTTTTTATTTTAAAATTATGTTAGTTATAAAAACATACTCAGCATCTTGATACTCAAAGATATAAGCAATAATGCAAATATCTTTTTTATAATGCCAACAGGTAACTTATGGGAAAGTTTTGCACCAATTGGAACCATAATTGAGCTAAATAATGAAATAATTATAAATGCTGGAAGCGATATATATCCAAAAGTAAGATCATGTAAGTTTGTGTGTTGCCAACCATTGATCAAATATCCTAAAGTTGCACTTAGTGCAAGTGGAAAACCTATAGCTGCGGCAGTGCCGATAGCTTTTCGGATACCTGTATTTTGCCAAATCAAGTAAGGCACATTCAAAGAAGCCCCACCTATGGATACCATGGCAGAAACAGCCCCTATGATAAAACCGGAAAATAATTGCCAAAAAGCTCCCAATAATTCTCTATCTGGTTTTGGTTTTTTATTTAAGAACATTTGTAAAGCAACATATGCCATAAAAATAGAAAAAAATACAGATAAAAACAGTGAGCTAAGATGAGAAACTATAAAAGTTGCTAAAAATGCTCCAAGTAAGATACCGGGAGTCATCAGTTTTACAATATTCCAAAGCACATCACCAAGTTTATGGTGTGTTATCATGTTTGTAAAAGATGTTATCACTATAGTTGCCATAGCGGTTCCAAGTGCGAGGTGTACAACTTCATTTTGTGGTATTTTTTGCATCAAAAAAATTGCCGTAAGCGAAGGAACAAGTATGCCTCCGCCTCCTATGCCAAGCATTCCGGCTGCGATACCTACAAATGAGCCTAAGGCAATATAAATAGTGATAAACTCCCAACTTATCATTTAAAACTTTTTTATTTAGCCTTGCCGTTGATAATAAATCTTAAAGCATTTAGTTTTATAAAGCCTGCAGCATCTTTTTGATTGTAAACTTCATCTTCTTCAAAAGTGCAGTATGCTGCGTTAAAAAGAGAATTTGGAGATGTTCTTCCCACTACTGTAGTATTGCCTTTGTATAGCTTAAGTCTTACTATTCCATTTACTTTTTCTTGTGTTTGATCTATGGCTGCTTGAAGCATTTCTCTCTCCGGGGCAAACCAAAAACCGTTATATACGAGCGTGGCATATTTGGGCATGATTTCATCTTTTGTATGGGCTTCTTCTCTATCAAGTGTGATACTCTCCATAGCACGATGAGCCTTTAAAAGTATTGTTCCGCCTGGAGTTTCGTAGCATCCTCTGCTTTTCATACCTACAAATCTATTTTCCACTATATCGACTCTTCCGATGCCATGAGTATTTCCTAAATCATTTAATTTTCTAAGAAGTTTTGAAGGAGATAATTTTTCACCATTTATGCTCACAGGATCTCCTTTTTCAAAGCCTATTTCTATGTATTCTGGCTTATTTGGTGCAAACTCTATAGAATTTGTCCATCTCCACATACTCTCTTCAGGCTCGGCACCGGGATCTTCTAATATGCCGCCTTCATAAGAGATATGAAGTAAGTTCGCATCCATGGAATAGGGTGATTTTTTGCCGTGTCCTTCTATCTTGATGCCATGTTTTTCCGCATAAGCTAAAAGTTTTTCTCTACTGTTTAAGTCCCACTCTCTCCAGGGGGCTATGACTGTGAGATTTGGATTTTTGCTCAAATACCCGATTTCAAATCGCACTTGATCATTTCCTTTGCCAGTTGCTCCATGGCTTACTGCATCTGCTCCGGTTAGCTTGGCTATCTCAACTTGTCTTTTTGCTATAAGTGGTCTGGCTATAGAAGTTCCTAAGAGATATTCTCCTTCGTAAATAGCATTTGCCCTGAACATTGGAAATACATAATCTTTTACAAACTCTTCTGTTAAATCCTCTATAAAGATATTTTCTGGTTTTATACCAAGAGCCAAAGCTTTTTCTCTTGCTGGTTCAACCTCTTCACCTTGACCGATATCAGCTGTAAATGTTACAACCTCGGCATTATATTCATCTTGAAGCCATTTAAGTATAACACTAGTATCAAGCCCTCCACTATAAGCTAAAACAACTTTTTTAACATCTTTTTTCAATTTTTTCTCCATTGTTAAAATATTTAATAGTATTTTATCTAAAAACAGATAAAAAAGTTATTTATCTTAATATCGCAATAAGTCTATTATAGTGCATAAGGTCAATTTATAATCTTTTATCCAAAACAAGCAAATATTATACCGTTTCTAAGCAATCTTTTTATAAAATAACTTTATGAGAATAGATAAATATTTAAATAGTGTAAATATCACTAAAAGGCGAGCCATATCGGAAGATATGTGTAAAAGCGGAGTTGTCAGTATAAATGATAGAGTTGTAAAACCTGCCAAAGATGTAAAAGTTGGAGATTTTATAGAAATCAAGTATCTTGAAAGAGTTGAGAGATATGAAGTTTTGCAAATTCCTATTACTAAAAGTATTCCTAAAAGTAAAAAAGATGAGTATGTAAGGAGGGTTGATGTTTAATGAGTCCAAAAGAATATTTGAGGAAATTTTTGAAAATAAAATCGAACAGAAAGTTGCGAGAGATTATCTTGTAAAATTGTATAAAAGAGGTGAAAGTCCAGAAGAGATAGCCGCTGCTACCGAAGTTATGAGAAAATACTCTTTAAAACTTAATATAGATGAGAGCTTAAGAGATAAGCTTATAGATATAGTAGGTACTGGTGGGGACAAAAGTAATAGTTTCAATATCTCAAGTACCGTATCGCTACTTCTTCCGTCTCTTGGATGTGTTGTAGCAAAGCATGGCAACAGAGCTATAACAAGCAGTAGTGGGAGTGCTGATATGCTTGAAGCTTTAGGGATAAACTTATCTTTGGATACAAAAGGGCAGAAAAAAATGCTTCAAGAGAGTGGTTTTGCATTTTTATTTGCCATAAATCATCATCCTGCCATGAAATATATAATGCCGATAAGAAAAAGTTTAACTCATAGAACTATATTTAATATTTTAGGACCATTAACTAACCCAGCCGGTGCGAAAAAATATCTTATAGGTGTTTTTAGCGATAAGTTTTTAAACAGAATAATAGTTGGACTTAGTATGCTTGATACAAAAACAGCCATAGCCGTAAGCAGTCGTGATGGACTTGATGAGATAAGTATATCTGACATTACTTATGCAACTATTCTAAAAGACAGAAGAACCAATGATTTTATCATAGATCCCCAGGAATTTGGCTTTAAACTATATCCTAAAGATGCCATAAGAGGTGCAAATGCAAAAGAAAATGCAAAAATCACCAGAGCTATTTTAAGTGGTGAAGAAGAGGGAGCAAAAAAAGATATAGTGCTTTTAAATGCAGGAGTTGCACTGTTTGTTGACGGAAGTGCAAGAGATATCAAGGAGGGCATAGAGATGGTAAAAGAAGCCATACAAAGCGGTAAGGCGATAAAAAAATTAGAAGAGATAATCAAAATATCAAATCAGTTAGGTATCAAAAGTGAGTAATATCGAATGTGGATTTAATGAAATCGCTGTCATCATAGATAAACTTAAAAAGATTGTAGCAGGTAAGGATATCATTGTTTTGCTTCAAGGAGATTTAGCAAGTGGAAAGACTACTTTAGTGAAGGCTTATGTTGAATCACTCGGGATAAAAGATAGTGTTACAAGTCCTACATTTTCACTCCAAAGTCGTTATGGTGATAAGATTTATCATTATGATGTTTATAATATTACTTTAGATGAATTTGTCTCTATGGGTTTACTTGAAGAGCTTGAGAAAAAAGGTATTCATTTTGTAGAGTGGGGCGGGGAAGACTTTGAGAAATTGTTAAATGATGTAGGCATGGATAATATAAAAGTTAAAATTGCTATAAAAGATGATAAAAGAGAGTATGA
>JALWUQ010000054.1:0-29318 GCA_026993075.1 Campylobacteraceae bacterium | reverse complement strand
AGAGTTGGCAAAATTAAAAATAGGTATTTTGATAACTGATCATAATGTTAGAGAAACTCTTTCTATCTGTGATAAGGCTTATGTTATCAAAGATGGCTCATTGCTGGCTTCGGGAAATGCTCAAGAGATTTTTGATAATAAGTTAGTAAAGACATACTATTTGGGAAGTAATTTTAAATTGTAAAAGGATATTATATGAAACAATCATGTTTTAAAACAAACATAAATAAGAATGAAAATCATAATTGTTTCTCTTTGCAAATGCAAAGCCTTAGAGATAGGGATTTGGAGATATAAATATGAAGTTAAGGCAGAGCCAAACAGGAAGATTGGCATTATCTTCGACACTGAGAAGCTGGCTGCCCATACTACAATCTGATATAGAATCTTTAGACGAAGTTTTAGAGCCTTTTGTTAAAGAAAACCCTTTTATAGAAGTAAAATCAGGTTTTGAAAGACACAAGCAGTACTTTCATAGTGATAAGACATATACAAGTGATTTTATCGAAGCTTTAACAATAATAGAAAAGTCTTTGTATGAAGTTTTATATGAACAGATAGCTCCACCGATATTTCCAACTCTTAAATCTCAAAATATTGCTCTTAGTATTGTTGAAAATATAGATGAAGAGGGTTATTTTAAAGGAGATATTCAAAAGATTGCCTCAAAATACTCATGTGAAGCAGAATATATAGAAAAGATAAGACAAAGGTTTGCATTTTTAGAGCCTATAGGTGTGGGTTCAAAAGATATTAAAGAGAATTTTTTATTTCAACTTTATGATATGGATATAGATAATGAATTATATGATACAGTAAAAAAACTTATATATAATTTTGAAGATATACAAAGTTATAGTGATGAGGTAAATTTTGAAGAAGCTATGAGAATTATAAGAAAATTTACAAATCCTCCTGCATTGGTATATTTTAAAGAATCAAAACAGATAATCCCGGATATTTTTGTATTTGAGAGTGAAAAAGGAATAGAGATAAAAATAAATAGTTCTTATTATCCTGAAATCATACTTGATGTCGAAGGTGTAGATAAAAGTGGAGATTATATCAAGCAAAAGATAAAAAGTGCGAAAGATTTAATAGATGCTCTTGAGATGAGAAAAGCAACCCTTTATAAGATAGGGCTTATGATACTTGAATATCAATATGAGTTTTTCACAGGTGGAGCAATCAAACCGATGAAACTAAAAGATTTGGCAGAAGAATTGCAAAGAAATCCATCTACTATTTCAAGAGCTATCGCCAATAAGTATCTTTCTTGTAGCAGAGGTGTGATACCTCTTAAAGATTTTTTTAGTACGGCCATAGAAGCAGGAACTTCCAGTGCTTCCATAAAAGAGTTTGTTTCCCGGGTTGTAAAATATGAAGATAGAAAAAAACCTGTAAGCGATAATAAAATACTTAAAATAATTGAAGAAAAATTTGGTATAAAAATCGTTAGAAGAACTATAACAAAATATAGAAAACAATTAGGCATTGCCGGTTCAAGTGAACGAAAAAAACTTTATCTTTTGATGGGTTAAGAAAATTTTTTAAGTGCTTTTGCCAAATCTTCCTTAGTATCGATTCCGGAACTTTCACTTTGAACTTCAATCATAGCTATCTTTTTATCAAAGTATATTGCCCTTAATTGTTCTAATTTTTCAATATCTTCTATGGGTGCTGAGGGCAAAGAACAAAACTCTTGCAAGCTTTTTTTTGTAAAACCATAAACACCTAAATGTCCATAATATTTAAGGTGTTCTTCTCTTTCATAAGGTATTTTACTCCTTGAAAAATATATAGCAAGATTTTTAAAATTTGTTATAACTTTAACTAAATTTGGATCATTTGCCTGATTTTTATCTATAAGTTTATAACAGCTAACCATCATGACATCTTCATTTTTTACGGTTGATAGAATTACTCTATCTATAATATTTTTAATAATACTAGGTTCTATGAAAGGTTCATCTGCTTGAACATTAACTATGACTTCATTGTCATCAAGTTTCAATTTAAAAGCCGCTTCATTTACTCTGTCAGTCCCACTTTTATGGGACTTACTTGTCATAACAGCATCAAATCCATACTCTTTGGCAATACCTACTACTTTACTTGAATCAGTAGCTATGACTACTTTGTCTATATCTTTTACTCTATTTGCAGTGGCTATTACCATAGGATAACCATTTATATCTGCTAAAATCTTTTTTGGAAATCTGTTTGATTGAAGTCTGGCGGGGATAATAATCATGTTTTAAATACCTTTTTGATAAAATACGAGATATTATAACTAAAAAAGGTTTATACTTGTTTATTTATCAAGAAAAAGGCGGATATTGTTACAACAGTGACACTCTTTTTTTATATGATTTTATTTCTAAAAAAGATATCAGAGGAAATATGCTTGATATTGGCTGTGGATGCGGGATACTCGGACTCTTGATAAAAGAAAATTTTGATATTAGCTTGAGTGGAATTGATATACAAAAAAATAATATAATAATTTCAAAAGTAAATGCAAAAAATAATAACTTAAAATCAAAGTTTATATGTGATAATTTTTTGGAATATGAATTTAATGAAAAGTTTGATTATATTGTTGCCAATCCGCCATTTTACAGAGGGACAAGTAAACAGAGTACAAACTTGTCAAAAAAAATAAGCAGATTTAATTCAAATTTACCTGTTGAGGATTTTATAAAAAAAAGTAATTCTCTTTTAAAACCAAGAGGAGAGTTGATATTTTGTTATGATGTGGGACATTTTCAAGATATAGTTTATTTACTTAGAAAATATAAGTTAAATTTAGAAGAAATTCGCTTTATTCATCCAAAATTAGATAAAAATGCAACTATAGTTCTAATAAGATCCAAAAAAAGCTCAAAAAGTATGGTAAAATGCTTACCACCATTGGTTACTCATAAAAATGATATTTTTAGTAAAGAAGTTACTGATATATATAAGAAAATAAATTTAAAAAGTTTAAAATGCGAAATGGAGATTGGAGAAAAACTTGAATGATGATATTGTAAGAGTTGATGGATTTAAATATGGATTTAAACCCTCAGCTTGTGAAGAGTGTGCAGGTAAATGCTGTACTGGAGAGAGTGGATATATTTGGGTAAATAATAGCGAAATTAAAAAAATAGCTGAATTTTTTAAATTAGATGAAGAGATATTTAAAAAAAATTGCCTAAATAAGATAAAATATAAGTTTACAATAAAAGAAGTTTTAATAAATGGTGAGTTTGAATGTCTGTTTTTTGACAATATTGGCAAAAAATGTCAAATATATGAAGTAAGACCGAATCAATGCAAAACTTTTCCGTTTTGGGATTATTTTAAAACAAATGAAAAAGAGGTGAGAAACGAGTGTATAGGTATAGTATAATAATAGCTTCATTGTTTATTTTCTTGTTTACGGGATGTTCTGTAAAAAATTTACAGATTAATAAAAGTATTGTAAAATCATATAAATATGAGAACAAATATCTACTTTTTGCACTTATGTATGAGCAAGACGGTGACTATAATGGTGCAAGAGTATATTTTTTAAAATTATATAAACATACAAAAAAAATTGATTATCTTAAAAAATTAATCAATGTAACAATAAGAGCCAAAGAGTATAAAAAATTAAAAGAATATCTTAGTATAGGAATGGATGATTATCCTAAAAATGAAATGCTCAAAAGAACATATATAAGATATTTACTCTTTACAAAAGATTATAAAAAGGCTGAAAGATTGACATTTGATTTGGTAAAATCAGATAAAGATGTGAAAAATTATGAGTTTGCCGGATTGGTATTTTTATCATTTAAAGAGTATAAATTTGCATTAAAATATTTTGAAAGAGCTTATGGTATAGGTTATAATGAAAAAATATTGAGTAATATTGCCAATATATTATATTTGTATTTAAATAAAAAAGATGAAGCGATAGCCTATCTTGAAACTCATATCAGAATGAGAGGTTGCTCAAAAAATATATGCTACCAATTGTTGAATTTTTATGCAAAAGAGAAAGATGTAAATGGTTTGATTTCTGTTTACAAGAGATTGTATTTTCACACCAAAGATAAAAAGTTTGCCAAAAAAGTGGTAGAGCTTCTTATGTATGAAGGTGAAAGAAAGACAGCTATAAGATTTTTAAAGAAAAGTGATTATGATGATAGGTTGTTAATTGATATTTATGTTTCTATGAAAGATTTTAAAAATGCCTATAAGACTGCGAAATTATTGTATAAAAAAGACCCTAACCCATCATTTTTGGGAAAGATGGCTATTTTTCAGTATGAGGGTGCCAAGGTGAGGGATAAAAAGCTTCTTATGTCTGTATCTAAAAAGTTTGAAAAAGCAATTCATGCTACAAAAGACCCACTTTATTTAAATTATTATGGTTATCTTTTGATTGATTATAACTTAAATATAAAAAAAGGTATAGAGCTTGTAAAAGAGGCTTTAAAAGAAGAGCCCGATTCGCCTTATTACCTTGATTCTTTGGCTTGGGGGTATTATAAATTGGGACTTTGTAAAAAGGCAAAAAAAATAATGTCAAAAGTTTTACAAATGACCGGGGACAGTGAAGTTAAAAAGCATGACAGTGCTATAAATGAATGTATTAAAAAGAAAGAAGATAAATGATACTTGATGAGATAATAATAAAAACCAAAGAAGAATTGGAAAAAAAGAAAAAAGAGTTTTCTCTTGATTGGCTTGGAAGAAGCCTTGCATACAATCCTTATATTCCAAGAGATATCAAAAAATATCTTACTTCTACAAAAGAAGATCCTTACAGGATTATTGCTGAAGTTAAAAAAGCAAGTCCAAGCAAAGGCGTGATAAAAGAAGACTTTGATCCTTTAAAAATAGCTCAAGAGTATGAAAAAGCTGGCGCAAATGCTATATCTGTCCTAACAGAACCTTTCTTTTTTCAAGGAGATTTGGAGTATCTAACAGGTATAAGAAGATACACAGGAACTCCACTTCTTAGAAAAGATTTCATTATAGATAAATATCAACTTGTTGAGGCTTTGGTTTATGGTGCTGATTTTGTTCTTTTGATAGCAAAGGCTCTGAGTAAAAAAGATTTAAAAGAGTTGCTAAACTATACAAGGCATCTTGGAATGGAAGCATTGGTTGAAATCCATGATAAAGAAGACTTAAAAAAAGCCATATATTCAGGAGCTGATATTATAGGTATAAATCATAGAAATCTTGAGACTTTTAAAATGGATATGGAATTGTGTGATAAGCTTATACCTCTTATTCCAAATGGAAAAATAATCGTTGCAGAGAGTGGAATAAGTAATAAAAATGTTATAAAAAGACTTCATGGCAAAGGAGTGGATGCTTTTTTAATAGGAGAATATTTTATGAGGCAAGAGAATATAGCAAAAAGTTTGCAAGATTTTAAAAGAGTTGATTGATGCAGTATCTTTATGCACCTTGGAGAAGTGATTATGTTACTCACAAAAAGATAGAGGGTTGTGTTTTTTGTCATATATCTAAAAATTCAAAGATGGATGATGAGCATTTTGTGCTATACCGTGATGAAGTCTGTTTTATGGTTATGAATAAATACCCATACAATCCCGGGCATTTTATGATAATACCCCATCTTCATACTGACAATCTTGAAAGTTTGGATGAGAATGTTTGGATTAAAATGTCGATACTTGCAAAACAATCAGTCAAAATGCTCAAAGAAGGATTTAATGCAAAAGGGGTAAATATAGGAATGAATTTAGGAGCAAGTGCAGGTGCCGGAATAGCTGAACATATTCACATGCATATAGTACCAAGGTGGGAGAGAGATACCAATTTCATAACTACTATTGGTCATATTAGGGTGTATTCTACTGAGTTTGTACAGGTTTATAAAAAGATAAAAGAGTTGTTACCAAAATATATAAAGGTTTAAATATGTCAGTATTACTTGAGTTTTCAATGTTTCCAACAGATAAAGGTGAGAGTGTTAGTGAATATGTAAGCAAAATTATAAAAATGATTGATAAAAGTGGAGTCAAGTATCAGTTAACGGCTATGGGAAGTATAGTCGAATGTGATACAATGGAAAATGCATTAAAAGTTATCAATGATTCATATAAAGTTTTAGAGCCGTATTCTAACAGGATTTATTGTGATATAAAACTTGATATTAGAAAAAATCGACAAAATGCAATAAATTTAAAAATTAAATCTATACAAGATAAAATAGACAATAATGTATCTATTTTGTAACCGTTGTATATTAATATAATTAAAATACAGGAGGTAGTGCAAAATGAAGAAAAAAACAAAGATTTTAGCAACAGTCGGACCAGCTAGTGATAATATTGAGATTTTAGAAGGGCTTATTAACGCAGGAGTCAATGTATTTAGATTAAATTTTAGTCATGGTAGCCAAGAATATCATCATAAAATTTTAAAACATATAAGACAAGCTGAGGATAACTTGCATAAAAAGGTTGGAATACTTCAAGATATTTGCGGACCAAAGATAAGAGTCGGTGAGCTTGCAGGTAGTTTTGATCTAAAAGAGAATGATAGACTTATCTTTGTAAAAAAGCGTATAAAAGGCGAAAAGATAGATAATGGATCTTATAGGTTATCCATTAATCAGCCTAAAGTTTTGGATATGCTTAAAGTTGATGAGTATATATATCTTTGTGACGGTAATATAAAAGCTAAAGTCATAAGAATAGGAGATGAGGTAGAGGCTATAGTAGAAAATGATGGAGTTTTATCTTCACAAAAAGGGGTAAATTTTCCGAATACCATTTTAAACCTTGAAATAATAACCCCAAAAGATGAGAAAGATTTGAAATGGGGTGCAAAATACGGAGTAGATTTTGTAGCAATTTCTTTTGTGCAGAGTGAAAAAGATATAAAAAAAGTAAAAAAACTTCTTGACAAATTTAAATCAACTGCACAGATTATAGCTAAAATTGAAAAATTTGATGCTGTTGAGAATATTGATAAAATTATAAAAGTTAGTGATGGAGTTATGGTGGCAAGAGGAGATCTTGGCATAGAAGTGCCTTACTATAAAGTGCCAAGTATCCAAAAAAGAATTATCAGAAAGGCAAATGCTGCCTCAAAACCTGTCATAACAGCAACTCAAATGCTTTTATCTATGACTGAAAAAGAAGTGGCAACAAGAGCAGAGATAAGCGATGTGGCAAATGCTGTACTTGATGGAACTGATGTGGTGATGCTTTCAGAAGAGAGTGCTATAGGCAGATATCCTGTAAATGTAGTTGAAGTAATGAGCAATACTATAGTTGAAACAGAAAAAGTATATCCATATAATAAATTTGGCAGATATAAATTCTTAGATGATACTGATGTTATCTCCTCAGCTACTGCAATGCTTGCTACTGATTTAAATGTTAAAGCTCTAATCTCTCTGACAAGTTCGGGGAAATCAGCTAAAAAAATAGCAAGATACAGGACAGACAAGCCTATTTATGCGATAACTCATAATGAAAAAATTGCAAGATCTTTAACTTTGGTTTGGGGAGTGGAGCCTGTTATGGATATTGAAGAAGAAAGCTTAAATATAATGCTTGCAAAGATATTAAACAAAGCAGTAAAAGAAAAAATTATAGATTTAGACAGTTCATATATAGTAACCGCTGGTTATCCAACTGGAGTTCCAGGAAGCATGAATTTTATAAGGATACTTAAAAAAGAACAAATATTACATTATATAAATAGTAC
The DNA here is from genome assembly GCA_026993075.1 of Campylobacteraceae bacterium. GTDB lineage: Bacteria > Campylobacterota > Campylobacteria > Campylobacterales > JALSKU01 > JALSKU01. The sequence goes on along the minus strand of JALWUQ010000054.1, from coordinate 21,587 downwards.
TTGTGAGGAAAAAAATTGACAGCAATAGTAATTTTAATAATTGTAATATTTATATTTTACATGTTGACTAAAAACTATAATAAATATGATTATAATCAAATAAATCCCAATAAAAAACAAAGTTTTAACGGTAATTTGAGAGACCACGAGGCTGGTCTTATCGTCTCTTTGTTGGCTAAGGTTGCAAAAGCTGATGGTAAGGTTAGTGAGCTTGAGGCTGAACTTATCTCAAATGCATTAACTGAGCTTTCATCTGTTTTTGAAAATCAAGCAGAAGTTAGAGAAGAGTTAAAGAAGATATATAAAGATGAGCTTAAAACTTTTGAAAATACGATTGAAATATCTAAGAAATATTTTAATCTTACTAAAAATGATTATTTAAAAAGATTGTCAACTGTAGAATTTTTAGTCAATCTTGCATATATAGATAATGATTTTACCAATGAAGAGTATATGATATGTGAAGATATTTCAAATACTTTGCAAATAAAAAAAGATGATTTTAAAACTGTTATCTTAAAGTTTAAAGAATTTTATGCAAATAAATACAATAAGCAGGTAAATTCTTTAGTAAATGCTTATAAGATACTTGGTGCATCAAAAAGTGATGATATGCAAATGATAAAATCAAAATATAAAAAATTAGTCAGAAAAAATCATCCTGACTTGCTTCAAGGAAGAGGGGCTAGTGAATCTATCATAGAAAAAGCAACTTCAAAGCTTCAAGAGATTAATGAAGCTTACGAAATCATAAAAAAAAGCAGAAAATAAATCTTGACTTACAGCTCAATACTTTTTTTTTCTGCTAAACACATGGCAAAACCTTTTTCGTAGTATGCTGCTTCATTTACAAATAAGGCATAAACATCCTTTTCTTCATTATAAGATATTACTTTACCTTCTAATGTTACAAAAAGGGGGTCGTTTTTTTGTATTTTTATATAATCATGATCCTGTAAATTTGGGTGTATCATAGCGGTTATGTTATTTTTTTTATCTCTTGGAAAATCAAGAAGTTTTATATGGTCATAAATATCAATTTCTTTATATTTTTTTTTAATCTTACTGTAATTTAATTTTTCAAAAAAATCTAAAATGTGATTAATCAACTTCTCTGTTTCAAAAAATAGATCCGCTCGTAAAACTCCTTGTGGCACTGCTCCTACTTCTATGGCAAATCCATCTTTTGTGATAGAGTTGACAAATGATGCATCTTTCAAGTCGCCTCTCCATCTAAATATATTGATTTTTGGTACTTTTTCTTTTAGATAAGCTGCGACTTGCCAAGTGAGTTTAGAGTTATTATCAATGACTATGGAGAGTCCCATATTTGAAGTAGTAGAGTGCAAATCAATTATAAAATCAACATTTGTCTGTTTTGCTCCTCTTGGTCCTAACTTGACATTGATAGTTTTGGCTAAAATATCCTCATATTGATACACCTCTGTATTAAACAAATCTTTTTTGGCAAAAGATCTATTTAAATCTTTATCTATGTATCTGGTACATTTTTTGATAGCTTTTGGATTTGCATGCATCAGTATCGTCTTGAAACTGTCTCTTTTAACCAACTTGGGATCATTTTTAAATTTATTTATGAGAAATACTCCAGTTAACTCATTTCCATGCGTACCACCAGTTATTGCAATTTTTTTAATTTTTTTCTTCATTTTATTTACTCTTTCACTTGCTTCTTTTGATAAGTTTATTATATCTAAAATTTTAGTACTTAAAATTTAATTGCTTTTAATTACTTTTAGATAAAATACCGCAAATTAAAAAAGAGAGTAATGTATTATGGTTTTGACGATAGGAATAATATATTTTTTATATATATTAGTAAAAATTTATGTTTCAATAATGGAAATTGGATATGTAGTAAGAGCAAAAAATATGACTCCTGTTATACTGCCAAAACAAAAATATATAGAAGCGGCTATGTACAAAATAGCAAGTGAAAGACTAAATATGATTAGTACTTTATTTGATTATGTGCTGTTTATTTTTTGGGTTGGGTACGGTTTGAGATGGCTTAACACATTGGTAAATATAGATAATGAACTGGTAAAATCAGTTGTTTTTATAGATCTTTTCATAATTGTAAATTATATCGTATCTTTACCATTTGATATATATTCAAAGTTTTATCTTGATAAAAAGTTTGGTTTTAGCAATATTACTCTAAAGATATTTATAACAGATATTATCAAGCTATCTATTGTATTTTTGGTATTTGGCTCATTGGTTATATTTGGAATTAGTTATATCATAGAAACATTTAAGCTTTGGTGGTTTTGGGGTTTTGTTTTTATATATCTTATTGTAATTGGGATAAATATTATATATCCGACCTTTATAGCTCCACTTTTTAATAAATTTATTCCACTTGAAAATGAAGATTTAAAAAAGTCTATTGAAAAACTTATGTCTCAGGCAGGATTGAAAAGTAGTGGAATATTTACGATGGATGCTAGTAAACGAGATAACAGACTCAATGCATATTTTGGTGGACTCGGGAGTTCTAAAAGAGTAGTTTTATTTGATACATTGATCAAAAAACTTACAAAAAATGAACTGTTGTCAGTCTTAGGGCATGAACTTGGGCATTTTAAACATAAAGATATAATTAAAAATATATTGATTATGGGAGTACTTCTTTTTTTAATTTTTGCCATTTTTGGCAATTTGCCAGAGTCACTTTTTCTATCTTTTGGATTGCAAAAAACAGCTTTTTCAGTCATAGCATTTTTCCTATTACTTTCTCCGATAGTAGCATTTATTTTTATGCCGGTAATGGGAGTACTTAGCAGATCAAACGAGTATGCCGCTGATGAATACGGGAGCAAATGCGAGAGTAAGCAAACTTTAGCTAATGCACTTGAAAAACTTGCAAATGAAAACAAAAGTTTTCCTGTATCTCATCCTTTGTATATATTTTTTTATTTTACGCATCCGCCTCTTGTGGAAAGATTAAAAAGACTCGGAAAAAATTATAATGATTCAAATATGGCTTTAAAAGAAAATTGTGAGATATGAAGTGGATAGAAATGATACTTCACTTAGCATAAAACAAGCTCTCAAACTTGCTTCCAATATTCTTTTGGAAGTTGTGCAATATCCGAAGAAAGAAGCCTTAATATTATTATCATACTTCCTTTGTAAAGATGAAGTATGGCTATTTTTGCATGAAGACTCTAAGATTAAAAATAGTGATGGATATTTCAATCTTATAAAAAGAAGGGCAAACGAAGAGCCGATTGAGTATATTACTAAAAAAGTCAGCTTTTATTCAGAAGAATTTTTTATAGACTATGGAGCACTGATACCTCGCCCGGAGACTGAACTACTTGTGGATGAAGTGATAAAATTAGCAAAAAATTTTAAAAAAGAAATAAATATATCTGAGATAGGGATAGGAAGTGGTGTCATAAGTATAATGCTTGCAAAAAATATAAAAAACTCTAAAATTACGGCAACCGATACATCAATAAAAGCGATTGAAATAGCAAAAAAAAATATAGAAAAATTTAGATTTTTAGATAAAATAAAAGTGTTTAACAGTCCTTATCTTGATTGTATTGAAGAAAAAATTGATATTATTGTATCAAATCCTCCTTATGTGGCAAATGACTATGAAGTAGAAAAGCCACTTCATTATGAGCCCAAAGAAGCTATATTTGCAGGAGAAGAGGGTGATGAAATATTGAAAAATATTATACATGTTGCAAAGAAAAAAAAGGTAAAGTATTTGGCTTGTGAGATTGGATATAATCAAAAAGATAGTATTTCAAAGATGTTAAATAAACTTTCTTTTGATGAATATTATTTTTATAAAGATTTGTCCGGATTTGATAGAGGTTTTGTAGCAAAAGGAGATTGTAATGTATGACAAAGGACATATTAAAAAATGGATATTTGATTTTTATATTATTTTATTGGGTTTGAGTGTAGGAAGTATTTTTGCTCTTGGTATATTTGTAGCTCCAGTTGTTTTTGTACCATCGCCAATTCTTGGAAATGGAGTTTTGAGTCAATTTCAAAGTGGTCTTTTGATGAGTAAGATTTTTTTACACTTTAATTATCTTTTAGGCTTTACTGGAATTTTTATTCTTTTTTATGAATTTAAAGCATTTTTTTCTCTTGATAAAGATAAGATTAGTTTTTTTATAGCTATTTTAGCTATATACTGTATAGGATTGTTTGTGCTTTATTATACACCTTATATAATACAGGCACAATCCCAAATGCAGACTCAAACAAGTGGATTTGAGGCGATGCATAAGGGGAGCGAATTGGATTTTAAAATTCTTTTAGTATCTCTTGTTGGATTGATGTGGAGGCGTCTTGTCAAAAGAGAAAGTTTGTGATTAAATATCTCGAGCATTTTAAAAGATGCCCGAGAGGATTATCAATCCATTTGATTTCTAATAAAAGTAGGGATTTCTAGCAAATCTTCTTGATGCTCATACCCACCACTTACTTTTTTAAGTCTTGCTATTCTATCTTTTCTTAATTCTTCATTTGGATCAACAAGTGTTAAATTTTCCTGTTTTTCTTTTTCACTTTCAAAACCTGTTGCCACAATGGTAATTTTGACTTTATTTTCCGGCATATCCTCATTTGTAGTTGTTCCAAATATGACATGTGCATCTTCGTCCGCATTATCATAAACGATTCCCATAGCATCACTTATCTGACTTAACGGGCAGTTTGGATGAATATTAAAATGTATCAATACACCAAGAGCTCCATTTATGCTCATATTGTCAAGTAATGGCGATTCTATGGCATTTTTCATAGCTTCAACAGCCGCATCTTCACCTTCAAATTCTCCTACTCCAAGAAGTGCCATGCCTCTATGGCTCATTACAGTTTGTACATCTGCAAAGTCCAGGTTTATATCATTATTGCCATAAGAAAGCACGACTGAGCTCATGCCCCCTACAGCGCGACTTAGAATATTATCAACTATTTTAAAACTATCTTTTATTCCGAGGGATTTGTCTATGATGCTTAAGAGTTTGTCATTTGGTATTACAACTATTGAGTCACTCTCTTTTTTAAGTTCTTTCAAACCTTCTTCTGCCATCTTTGTTCTTCTTCTACCTTCAAACATAAATGGTTTGGTTACAACTGAAACTGTCAATGCTCCAATCTCTTTGGCTGCCTGTGCGATAACAGGAGCCGCACCCGTACCGGTTCCTCCGCCAAAACCTGATGCTATAAATACAATATCAGCATTTTCCAAAGAACTTCTTATCTCTTCATAATTTTCAAGTGCAGACTCTTTTCCTACTTCAGGATTCATTCCAGCACCCAAACCCTTTGTCCTTTTTTCACCTAATTGTATTTTTGTAGGAGCAAGTGATGAATCAAGAGCTTGGGCATCTGTGTTTGCAACTATTAAGTCGATGCCACTAACGCCTTCACTTATCATGTGGTTTATCATGTTGCCACCACCTCCACCTACTCCTACAACCTTTATACAGGCTCCGGCTATTCGCTTTGACTCTTCTACTTTAAAATCATCCATTAATTGCTCCTCAAAATAGTTGTGTTATCATATTCCAAAATCTTGATAATCTTTCTTTTAAACCGTTTTCTTTTGTTATCTTTTTTTTATTTATAATTTTATCTTTTTCTGGTTGTTTTTCAATTTTTATATCATTTATATCTTCCATTGTATTTTGCAGGTGTGCAGGTGATTCTATAATTTCATTTTTATATCTTAGTTTTTTATTTGAATCTATCTCGTATGGAGTAAAATGACCTCCACCATATAGAACCAATCCAATGCCTGTTGAATATATAGGATCTTTAAGAGTCTCTACGATACCGTCTATTTTTTTAGGTTTGGCTATTCTAACAGGCATGTTGTCAAAAATAGCCACTGAGAGTTCTCTTAGCCCATCTATTTTTGTAAAACCTCCCGTAAGTACAATCCCCGCCCCAATTTGATCTTTAAATCCACTCTCGTCAATAGATTTTGCAAGTATCATTAGTGTCTCTTCAACCCTTGCATAAATAACATTTGAAACAATTTCCAAAGAAACTTCATTGGTATTATTATCATCTCCGATAACCGGAAGCTCTATCAATTCGCTACTGATTTTTTTCAATGATCCATGTTTTATTTTTACATTTTCAGCATTACTAAGTGGTGTATGTAGTGCCATTGATAAGTCATTTGTGATATTATTTGACCCTACTGCCAAGAAATCATTGTATCTTATACTGTTTCCTGAATTTATACTCAAGTCACAAGTTGCTCCACCTATATCTATAACTCCGACACCCAACTCTTTTTCATCTTCATTTAAAACAGCTATACTTGAAGCATATCCGTTTAACACGATATTATCAATCTGAATACCGGCTAATTCAACTGCTTTTTTTAAATTATTTAGAGCCGATTTTTGTGCAGTTATTATATGAACATGGACTTCAAGTCTATTTCCATTCATACCCAAAGGATCATCAATATATTCTTGGTTGTCAACTTTGAAATTATACGGCAATACATGAATTCTTTCAAACTCTTGAGGTATATTTGCATTATGATCAGCCATCATCATAGCTCTATTTATCTCTTTTATTCCTATCTCGTTACCTGGTATATTTACTACTCCATAACTCTCAACACTTTTTGTGTAAGCACCTGATATAGACACAATAACCATGTTTATATTTGTTCCAGCAACTTTTTTAGCTTTACTTAATGCTTCTTTTATAGAGTTTGACGCTAACTCAATATTTGTAATAATACCCTTTTTTATACCTTTTGATTTTGATAAACCGCTACCAACAATTTTTAAGGAATCATTATTGCTTTCGGCGATAATGGCACATATTTTTGAAGAACCAATATCAATGCCTAAAATAGTTCTGCTCAACTATTGTCCTTTATAAAAACTTTCTATTTTGTATTTATTTCTTAAAATACTTAAGAGCTTCCTGTTTATTTCAGCTATTTTTGCATTTTTTACATTATCATTTAGCAATTTGCTATATGTTTTAAGCTTATTTTTATCAAGCAATTTTTGTTCCATTATTTTGTAAATAATCGCCTTGTTTCCAAATATTTTATAGCCTTGTCTCGCACTTGAGTTGAATACTTGATTTAAAAATTCTACTGCTTCAAGTTCGTTTAAGCCTTTTACATTTTTTATATCATCTCTGCTTACAAAGCCTATATTTATCCCATTATTAAATGTTTTTAATACTTGTTTTGCATTATTTGATAAATACTTGTCTTTAAGAACTTTTATGTAATCCTGCTTGACCAGATTTTTTGCATTTTGAAATGTCATAGGTCTTGGTAAATTAACTTTATCTAATTTTGCAACTATATATTCTCCATTACTTTTAAATGGTTTTAGAATATCTCCTATATTTGATCTGTTCAATATTTTTTGAGGAAAATTATTGTTATTCACTTTAACTATTATTGTATCGGTTGCTTTAATTTTGCCGTTTCTTAAAGCCAGATATTTTCTAAGTGCGGATAATTTTCCTTTTTTAAATTGTAAATCCTGTATAACTCTGTTTTTGGCAGCATCAAAACTTAGTATCTTACCATCAGTGCCCGTGTATGAATATTTATGTAATTTGTAAAACTCTTTTGTTTCATTTGCATCAACTTTTATAAAAGCAACAGGTACTTTTATTATTGAGAGTTTGTATGATTTTTTTGTAATATACGATTCTTTTCTTTTTTCCCAGAATTTTTTTAATTTATTTTCATTTATAGTCAAATTTGGTAAGTTTGCCTTAACAATCTTAATCATTAACTTATCTTGCATAAATATTGAAGCTCCAAAAGTTTTAACTTCAAGAGGAGTTGGTGAAAGATGAAGTATATTGTTTATTTTATTTAATGTTATCTCTTTTCTGATAGAGCTTTCGTAGTCTTTTGGAGTAATTTGAATATTTCTTAAAACTCTAAAATACTGATCCTTGTCAAAAACTCCATTGTGCTGAAAAGCTTTAGTATTTTCAAGAGCATTTTCAACTTCAATATTGAGTGTTTTTAAACCAAGTTCACTTGCATAATTAAGTATAAGGGCTTCATCTATAAGCTGATTTAAAGCTATCTTTTGCAGTCCAAGTTTTTTAGCCTGTTCATTACTTAAAGCACCTTTTGTTTTTTGCTGATAATAGTTAAATATATTTGAATATGCAGTATTTAACTCTTTTATCGTTATTTTTTGATTTCCGACAAGTGCCACTGCTTGAGATCTTTTTGTATTATAATTGTAAGCTCCCCAGCCAACAAAACCGGCACCTACGAAAGCAATAGTACTTATCCAAATAGTAACAACAAGGTATTTTCTGTGTTTTTGCATCCATGTAATCATTGATAATCCTCAATCCATAATAATTTTAGGTATAATTCTATTTAAATTGTTATTAATTTACGATGAAACAGGGAAAAAAATGGATAATTTATCTTTAAAACAAAAAGATTTAAAAAATATATGGCATCCTTGCAGTCAAATGAAGGATTATGAAAGACTACCTTTGATACCTATTAAAACTGCAGAAGGTGTTTATTTGGAAGATTTTGACGGCAATAAATATCTTGATGCTATAAGTTCCTGGTGGGTAAATTTATTTGGACATAAGAATCCTTATATTAATGAGAAGTTAAAAAACCAAATTGATACTTTAGAACATGTTATTTTCGCAGGTTTTACACATGAGCCTATTATAAGACTTTCAGAAAGGCTTGTTGCATTGACTCCAAAAAATCTGACAAAATGTTTTTATGCTGATAACGGTTCAAGTGCTATAGAAGTTGCATTGAAGATGAGCTTTCATTATCATAAGAACAAGGGGCTGACAAAACCGTATTTTGTTTCATTGACAAACTCTTATCACGGAGAGACAATCGGAGCATTATCGCTTGGAGATTTGGGCATATATAAACAAAGTTATGAAGAAATTTTGATAAAATCCATAAAAACAGAGGTACCAAAAGATAAAAGTGAGAAAGAATCTATTATTGCTGCAAATAAGTTGAGAGAGTTGTTTGAAAAAAGAGCCGATAAAATTTCTGCATTTATTCTCGAACCTTTAGTCCAATGTGCAGGAGGAATGCACATGTACTCACCTTTATTTTTAAAATTGGCTTTTAAATTATGTAAAGAATTTGATATACATTTTATAGCAGATGAGATTGCGGTTGGTTTTGGAAGAACCGGTAGCATGTTTGCTGTAGAAAGTGCCGAAATAGAACCGGATTTTATGGCACTTAGCAAAGGTATCACCGGTGGATATTTGCCATTGTCAGTTGTTATGATAGAAGAACAGATGTATGATAGTTTTTATTGTGATTATAATTTACACAAATCTTTTCTTCATTCGCACTCATATACGGGAAATGCATTATCTTGTTCAGTTGCTAATGCTGTTCTTGATATATTTGAAAAAGATAATATAATAGAATCAAATAAAATAAAAAGTCAATATATAAGCAATAAATTGGTAAAATTTTTAGAGTTGGAAAAAGTAGAGTCCATCAGGCAAACTGGCATGATAGCTGCTGTCTCTATAAAAGGCTATAAAACTAATGAAAGAGTTGGCTTGCGGATTTATGAGTATGGATTGAAAAACGGAGTTTTACTGAGACCTTTAGGTAATGTAATATATTTTATGCCACCATATACAATCAATAATAATGAGATTGATAAAATGATGAGCGTTGCTTATGAAGCTATAAATATGTTATAATTTTATTACAATAGAAGGAGATTTTTGGTGTCAAGAAAGATTACAAAGATATTGATCATTAGTATTTTAATTTTATTTGTTGCCTTTGGGGCAAGTTTTTTTTTAAATCAAAACAAAAAGGTTATCGCATCAAAAGATTATGGAACATATATAACACCTGCCTTGGTGTATATTAAACCAGGAAGTTTTCTGATGGGTTCAGATTTGAAAAATAACAATGAAAAACCTTTGCATAAAGTGATTATCAAAAAAGGTTTTTATATGGGTAAATATGATGTTACATTTAAAGAATATGATAAATTTTGCAAAGATACAAAAAGAAAAAAACCGAGCGATGAAGGATATGGAAGAGGGAATATGCCTGTTATAAATGTAAGTTGGAATGATGCTGAAGCTTATGCAAAATGGTTAAGTAAAAAAACAAAAATGAACTATGAACTGCCAACAGAAGCTCAGTGGGAATATGTAGCAAGAGCAGGAACTACAACTAAATGGAGTTTTGGTGATGATGTGAAAAAATTGAAAGACTATGCATGGTATAAAAAGAATTCCAACAACAGACCTCATTTAGTAGGTTTAAAAAAACCAAATCCCTGGGGGATATATGATATGTATGGTAATGTTTGGCAGTGGTGCAGGGATAGATATATTTTTGGTTATAAAAATACGCCAAGAGACGGAAGTGCAAATACCTCTGGTAATCAAATAGACAGAGTTCTTCGTGGTGGTTCTTGGTTTAATGATGCTAAATATTTATATTCATTTCACCGATACGGATATGTGCCAAAAGGTGCCGGTAGTGTTTTTGGATTTCGTTTGGTTAGAAACTGACCTTACATACTATAATGAGCAAAGCTTGTTGTAGTGGCAAAAACTAAAAGCCCCTGCATCCCCCTTGAAGCTTACGAAAAGTAGGACTTTTTAAGAAAAAAATGCGTAAGGTTAGTTAGAAACTTATAAAAATATAGGAGAGAAATTGTGAAAAAGATTATTTTATTGATTGCTTTATCGATTTTTGCCTTCGGTAAGATGCAGTTTTCAAATCCACAACCGACATTTTTGAATCCAAGAAAATGGGTTATTAAAATGCATGTTAGCAACTTATCTACAGTTAATGAAACTTTGGGTGCTATTTATAATGTACTTAAAGAGTATCCCTCGGATTCACTCAAAGTGGCAGTGATTTGTTATGGAAAAGGAATGAGAGTTCTTAAAAAAGATTATGATCCTCATACACTGTTAAGGATAAAATCTCTAATGGCTTATGGTGTTGAATTTGTTGCCTGTAAAAATACAATGGCTACGATGAAATGGACGAAAAAAGATATTATAAGCGGTGTTTCCTATGTGCAAGCAGGTATAGCTGAGGTTATTGAAAGAGTTGCTGGCGGATGGATAGATGTTACACCGTATTAAAGGCTGTATATGAAAACTCCACACATTCCGGTTTTATTAGATGAAGTGAAAAATGTATTTAGCGATATTGAAAACGGTTATATTATTGATTGTACTTTAGGGTATGGGGGTCATAGCGAAGCTTTGCTCAAATTAAATGAAAATACAAGATTGATATGCGTTGATCAAGATAAAGAAGCGATAGAATTTTCCAAAGAAAGGCTTAAAAGATTTTCAGAAAGAATAATATTTGAAAATGATAAATTTTCCAATATCATACAAAAATACAAAGATAAAAATATAAATGGTATATTGGCTGATATAGGAGTCTCTTCGCTGCAACTTGACAAAAAGGGCAGAGGTTTTGGATTTGATTCGGATTTACTTGATATGAGGATGGATCAAGAAAGTAATTTGAGTGCTTATGAAGTTGTAAATCACTACTCTAAAATGAAACTTGAAGAAATTTTTAGGGAATATGGCGAAATAAGAGAATATAAAAAAGTAGCTGATATTATATGTAGATATAGGGAGAAGGAGTATATAAAAAGTGCAAAAGAATTGGCTGATATAATACAAAAGCATTTCAAAAGAGGAAAAATACATTCAGCTACTTTAGTATTTCAAGCTATTAGAATAGAAGTTAATGATGAATTGGGTGAACTTGATACTTTGCTTGAGTCTATAAAACAAGCGTCTTTAAGTAATATTAAAATTGCTATTATAACTTTTCATTCATTAGAAGACAGAATTGTAAAAAGAACTTTTAAACAGTGGAGTAAAAACTGTATTTGTCCTCCTGAAGTATACAGATGTGAATGTGGTAATAACCATTCTTTAGGAAATATATTAACCAAAAAGCCTATAATTCCGACAAAAACAGAGATAAAACAAAATCACAGAAGCAGAAGTGCCAAGATGAGAGTTTTTTATATTAATGAATAAGTTAGTAAAGAATAATTCTACAAAGATAACAAAAAACAAGAAGCAGATAAAAAAATCTAAATATAAACTTTTAGATGAGATTGAATCAAGTAGAAATAATAATGTAGAGAACCTCAGTTTTAAGCTTTTAATTAGTGTATTTTTAGTATTGTTTACGGTTTTGATTATTGTATTACCTAAAATTTATTTAAAAAATGAGATATATTATAAAAGCAGAGATATTAGCAAACTTTATAACGAGTATTCCATATTAAAAGAAGAAAATAGAGTATTAAAAAGAAAACTTGAATATATGAAATTTAAAAATAGAGTTTTAGATACAATATTTTAAGAAGATTTGGAAAAAAAAATGATAAAAAAATTTATAACATTTGGTGTTGATAAGCCGGTACTAAATCATATATTTCTTATATTTCTATTGGTTTTGTCAATTTTTTCATATAATAAGATTCCAAAAGAAATATTTCCCTCTTCACAACTTGATACTATCGTGATAACCGGAGGTTATCCAGGAGCCAGTCCTGATATACTTGATAAAATGGTGGTAAAAAATATAGAAGACGATGTGAGAAATTTGAGCAATATCGATGATATAGCAAGCACTATTAAAAATGGTTTTTTTATGATAAAAGTTGATTTGAAAAAAGGTGCAAATCAAATAGAATTATTAAATGATATCAAAGATATTATATCAAATCAAAGAAGATATTTGCCAAGTGATATGAATGAGCCTGTGGCAAAAATATTGCAAAAAAGTTTTCCTTTGATAACTGCTACAATATCGTCAAAAAGTGCTTCAAAACAAGAGTTGCTTGATTTAGCTGAAAAATTAAAAAACAGATTGTCCCAAATTTCAAATCTAAGTGATATACAGATAAGAGGAAATGCTGATTTGGAACTAGTTTTTGATATAAATGATAAAAAGATAGAAGCATACGGACTAAATAAGCAAAGTGTCATATCCGCTCTTGCTAATATCAGTTCCATATTTCCAGTAGGAATCATAAAAGAAAAGGCAAATCATCTTTTTTTAAGTACCATAAATGGTCAAAAAAATATACAAAAAATCAAAAATACAATCATCAATATAAATGGTAAAAAACTTAGAATAAAAGATATAGCCAAGGTAGATTTTAAGTTAAGTGATTTGAGCGAGGTTTCACATTTCAATGGAGAACCAAATGTTGCCATAAATATCAAAAAAGCCGAACAAGGTGATGCTATAAAATTGGTTAAGCAGGTAAAACAAGTTTTAAAACAATACAAAAAAAGATATAAGAATTACAATTTTGATACTTATACAGACACTTCCATCTGGATAAGAAACAGGCTCAATACTGTTATATCAAATATAATATTTGGTCTTATTTTAGTTACGCTTGCGGTATATATCTTTGTAAGCGGAAGAATCGCTTTTGTGGTTGGTCTTGGCATACCGGTTAGTTTTATGATTGGTTTGATTGCTACAAAAATGCTTGGGTATTCTTTAAATATGCTCTCATTGCTTGGTGCTTTGATGGCTTTAGGAATGCTCGTAGATGAAGCGATAGTGGTTGCAGAGAACATATACAGGCATTTGGAAAAAGGTGATGACAGCAGAAGTGCGGCTATAAACGGTGCAGCTGAAATGTTTCCTGCTGTTGTAACAGCAACAACAACAACGATATTTGCCTTTTTGCCACTGCTTATTGTAAGTGGTCAGATGGGACTTTTTATAAGGATTATTCCTATTATGATATCTGTTTTGTTACTTAGCTCTTTATTTGAAGCATTTTTCTTTTTACCTTTGCATGCAAAAGAGTTTTTAAAAGCACACAAACAAAAAAATAGAACTAAAAAGTTTTGGGATATGTGTAAAATGGCATATTCAAGCTTTATGAAAATTGCATTAAAGTATAAAAAAACTACTTTAATTTTATTTTTGGTACCTACTGTTTTATTAACTGTAATTATGCTTAAAAATAGTAAATTCCAACTTTTTCCGGATTTTGACAATACTCAAATATTTCTTAAAGGTAAAGTCGGAGTCAATAATGATTTGTACCAAACACAAAAATTAGTTACAAAAATTGAAAAAGTTTTACTTTTAAAATTACCAAAAAATGATATAGCCTCTATAACTTCGATAACTGGCATGAAATTGGATAATAAATTCAGACCCGATATCGCTGAGAATAATTTTCAAATCTTTATCAATCTTCATGAAAGGAAACCGGAAAACTTTTTTGGCAAATATATCAATCCTTACCTTTCGCCATCTTATGATGGTAAAGATATGATAAGAACACTAAGTGCAAAAAAGATAGCTAAAATTGTTAAAAATATAACTAAAAAACTTGCAAAGAATAAAGCGTATAAAGAATTTAGTATAGAAGTTCCCGGTGCAGGGATAGTAAAAAGTGATATTGAGATATCATTTAGTGCAGATACAAAAGATATAAAAAAAGCTATAAAGTTAGCTGAAGATAAGATGAAAACTATAAAGGGCGTCTTCAATATAACCGATGATATGCTTTCTGGTGAAAAAGAGTTGAAATTAAAAGTTAACAAATATGGACAAAGTTTGGGATTTAACGAAATTATTGTCTCTTCAATCTTGAAAAATTTATTTCAAAAAGCAGAAATCGGTAAAATGTTTAAAAAAGGAAAATTAGTTAAAATAAAAGCAGAAATTATCAATAAAGATAACTTTCAGACATTAAAAAATCTTTATATAAATATACCCGGCACTCTTAAAAAAGTAAGACTTAGTGAGGTCGTTGATTTTATTTACAAACCAAGCTATACTGAAATTTACAAAGATAATGGAAAAAAGATTAGAACGGTGTTTGGTTCGTTAAATAAAGATCAGTTGACTTCTGCTGGATTTATTAAGAAAATGAAAACAACTTTTAACACCATTAAGAAAATGGGAGTAGACATTGATATCAAAGGAGAACAAAAATCAAATACCCAAGTGCAAAAAGAGATGGCAGAAGCCGGTGTAATAGCACTGTTTCTTATATTTATAGCTTTAGTATGGATGTTTAATTCAGGCATACTGTCTCTCATCGTTTTAAGCACTATACCTTTGTCAATATTAGGTGTTCTTATTGGCAATCTTATAATGGGGATAAACTTAACTATGCCTGGACTTTTGGGTTTGGTCGGATTAAGCGGTGTTGTTGTAAATGATGGGATTATAATGGTTGATTTCATTAAAAATAGTAAAATTAAAGATGAAGTTGCCCACCTTGCTTCTTTAAGGCTGAGACCTATATATCTGACTTCAATAACAACTGTCTTAGGACTTATGACACTTATGTTTTTTGCATCTGGCCAGTCAGTAATCCTTCAGCCTATGGCGATAGCACTCGGCTTTGGTGTTACTTGGGCCACTGTGTTAAATCTATTTTATGTGCCGGTTTTGTATTCAGTAATTTATAGGGTAAAATAAGCTATAATTCACATTTTATGGAAGGAGCTTGTGAAGATGTGGTTGGAAGATGATGATATATTTGGCGGAAAGCCTGAAAAGAAATTTTTTGATATTGTTTTTAATGCAAATAGAAATCTGGTTCAAGATGAGTTGAATAATTCTGTTAGAAAAGTCGCTGCCTTAGAGCTTTTACTTGAAGAAATGTTCACAGAAGATAAAGATACTGATGCTATTATAAATAATTATGTTTTTAAAAATCAAGATAAAGTAAATCAAAGAACTGACAATCTTTATATAGAAATGATGGGAAATATTTTAACACAGAATGAATAATTTTTTTATTTTTTTATTTTTTATTTCATCTATAAGTTTACAGGCGGCGGCAAAATGGAAATATCAGTATCAATTTGATTTGAAAAAAGACCAAATTGCCAAAGTCCACATATCATACAAGGATAAAAGTATATTTTTAAGAAATGGCGAGTTTAACTTTAGGTGGACACTATATAAAACTGGTTCACTTATAACTTTTAGCAGTTATCAAAAAGTACAATCTCAGCATGTTTTACATTTGGGCTACAAGCTCAACAGTTATGATGTTACCCTTGTACCAAATGGAGGTTCTTTCTCAGATAGAGTACATTTGACAGTAGTTTTTAAAAGTTTTGACAAAGGTGCAGGTATTGCAAAGATTGATATGTTTATAAAAGATGACAATAGTAAAATATTGGCTGAATTTATAGATCCAAATAAGGATAAAAATGCTAAATAAAGTTGATAAAATTATTGATAATTTTTTATTTGACTTGGAAAATGATAGAATTTTAAAATTATACAAAGAGATTTCCTCCGGTAAAAAATTGAGAGCCAAACTGATACTAAAAATAGCAGGAGATACCGAGGATGCCTGTTTTTTAGCTGCCATTGTTGAAATGATACAAATAGCAAGTTTATTGCATGATGATGTGATTGATGATTCTAATACAAGACGCGGAAGAAGTTCAATAAATGCTATTTTTGGCAATAAAACAGCAATTATGTTAGGTGATATATTGTACTCAAAAGCTTTTTATGAGCTTAATTCGTTGCCCAATGAAGTTTCAAAAATTATTTCAAATTCGGTAACAAAACTTTCTATCGGAGAGCTTTTGGATGTTGAGCTTTCAAATAAATTTAATCCGGATAAGGATAAATACTTTGATATGATTTATAAAAAAACAGCATCTCTTATAGAAGCGTCATCTTATGCCGCAGCATATATCGGTAAAAAAGATACTCATAAGTTTGCACTCTATGGCAAAAATCTTGGTTTGGCATTTCAGATAATAGATGATATTTTGGATATCACAATGGATTCCAAAACTCTTGGAAAACCTGCACTGAGCGACTTTAAAGAAGGAAAAACTACATTGCCTTATATATTTCTTTATGAAGTATTAAGTGAGGAAGAGAAGAAAAAGCTTATATCATTTTTTAAAAAGATGTTAAATACTGAAGAAAAAGAGTGGATTTTATATAAGATGAAAGAATATAATGTCATCAAGAAGTCTTTGTTGATAGTTGAAGAGTTTGCAAAAAGTGCACTTTTGAGTATTAGAGAATATAAAAATTATGACTTGGAAAAGATTATTACAGATATGATTGAAAGAGAATATTAAGGAAGTTAAATGAATTATTTGATTATGAGTTATTCCCATAAAAACAGCGACCTTGCGATAAGAGAAAAAGTTGCTTTTATAAGTGATGAGAAAAAAATAGAATTTTCAAAGAAATTACTTAAGTATGAAGCTATTAATGAAGTGATGATAATTTCAACTTGTAACAGAGTAGAGATATTAGCAAGTGTAAAAGAGTGTCAAGAAACATTGAAATATATTTTTTATGAGCTTTCTGAGATATCGAATATGCCAGTAGGCGTACTTGAAAAAAAAGCTGAGATTTATGAAGATAGTGCCGCAATTCATCATATATTTTCTGTTGCCGCATCACTTGATAGTGTGGTTATTGGTGAAACTCAGATAGTAGGGCAGATAAAAAATGCTTTTAAGGTTGGTTTTGACAATGGCTTTTGTTCGCAAAAAATAGCAAGGGTGATGCATCATACTTTTAGATGTGCAGCAGCTGTTAGAAGCAGTACTGAGATATCTTCAACGGCGGTATCTGTTTCAAGTGTAGCAGTCAACAAAGCCAAAGAGTTTTTTGGTGGTAACCTGGCAGGTTTTTCTGCTCTTGTTATAGGAGCAGGAGAAATGAGCAGGATTTGTGCAGAATATTTGATAAAACATGGTGTCAATGTTATCATCATAAGCAGAAATATAGACAAAGCTCAAAAATTGGTAGATGAATTGGGCGGAACTACCATAGCTGAGGATTTTAGCAGACTTGAAGAATTTATAAACAAATACAGACTCCTTTTTTCCGCAACGAGTGCCAAAGAATATGTTATAAATAATAAAATAGTAAAAGAAGTTGACTTTGAAAGATATTGGTTTGATATAGCTGTACCAAGAGATATACAGGAGTCTTGCAAGACAAAAAATATCCAGCTTTTTACAGTAGATGACTTAAAAGATGTTGTTTCTCAAAATAAAATATTTAGAGAAAAGCAAGCAGGAATTGCTTTTTCCATTATCGGTAAGTTTACAATGGAATTTTATAAATGGCTTCAAACTTTACAAGTTGATCCTATCATAAAAAAGATGAGAGATATGGCAAAAAGAAGTGCTCAAAAAGAACTTGATAGAGCCTTAAAAAAAGGATTTTTACCAAAAGAGCAAAAAGATGAAGTTGAAAAAATTCTTCATCAAGCATTTAATTCATTTTTGCACAAACCCACACAAAATTTAAAAAAAGTAGCAAAAGATCCAGAATT
Organism: Campylobacteraceae bacterium; assembly: GCA_026993075.1. Taxonomy (GTDB): domain Bacteria; phylum Campylobacterota; class Campylobacteria; order Campylobacterales; family JALSKU01; genus JALSKU01. Next base: position 3,225 of record JALWUQ010000054.1, on the reverse strand, counting down.
TGATACTATCGTGCAATCTTTTCAATATCTTTTTGATATAAATGAAAATCAAAAAAAGGCAATAAATATGTATAAATGCGAATATCATATGGAACAAGATATGAGCAATTCATCGCTACAACCTAAGGAGAAATAAGTGAGATTTTCCAAACTTTTTATCCCTACTACAAAAGAAGCACCAAATGATGCAGTTTTGCCAAGTCATAGATTATTGATTCAAGCGGGGTTTATAACTCAAGTCGGTAGTGGAATATACAACTTTTTACCACTTGGAAAGATTGTTCTTGATAAAATTAGAAAAATTGTAAAAGAAGAGCTTGAGAGGGTTAATTCTCAAGAAGTGCAACTAGGCTTTGTTACTCCAAGTGAACTTTGGGTTCAAAGTGGTAGATTTGCAAAATATGGAAAAGAGCTTTTGAGATTTAATGATAGAAAAAATAATAAATTTGTTTTAAGTCCTACTGCTGAAGAAATGATGGTGGATTTGGTAAAAAACAGAGTCAAAAGTTATAAGCAGTTACCGCTTCACTTATATCAGATAAATACTAAATTTAGAGATGAAGCAAGACCAAGATTTGGTCTTTTAAGAGGGAGAGAGTTTTTGATGGAGGATGGATATAGCTTTCATGAAGATTTTGAAGACTTAAATAGAGAATTTGATGTAATGGAAGCGACATATTCTAAAATATTTTCAAGATTGGGTCTTGATTTTAGAGTTGTAAATGCTGATAGCGGGGCTATTGGTGGTAGCGGCAGTAAAGAGTTTATGGTTTTGGCAAACAATGGTGAGGATGATATCATGATATGCGAGAATTGCTCTAATGCTGCCAATATAGAAGTTGCAACTAGAAAGAAACGAGTTTCTCCATATAAGGAAAAACCGCAAATGCAACCTGGAAGATTTTATACACCAGATGTAAAAACTATAGATAAACTGGCAGAATTTTTTAAGATAGAGCCATATCATCTTGTTAAGGCAGTTGCAAAAAAAGCAATTTTTGAGAATAATACAGAAAGTATTGTAATATTCTTTTTAAGGGGTGATGATGTTTTGGAAGATACTAAAGCATTAAATGCTGTAAATGCTTTAGAGTTGATAGATGTTGATGCGAATGAGCTTGAGGATGCAGGAGTAGTTCCTGGATTTATTGGACCAGAAGTTGCAAATGTAGATATGGTAGTTGATATAGAGTTAAAAGATGAAGATTTGCTGATATGTGGCGCAAATGAAAAAGATTATCACTTTGTTGGCTATAGTTTCAAGGATAAGTTTGATTATGATTACAAAGATATAGCAGAAGTAAAAGAGGGTGATTGCTGCTTCGAATGTGGTGGTAAATTGAGCAGGACAAAAGGTATAGAAGTAGGGCATATCTTTAAACTTGGCACCAGATATTCAAAACCTTTAAATGCCAACTTTTTAAACAGACAAGGGAAGCTGAATCCATTTATTATGGGTACTTACGGTATAGGAATCAGTAGACTTGAAGCAGTTATAATAGAGCAAAATCATGATGAAAAAGGCTGTATTTGGACAAAGGAAAGTGCACCTTTTATGCTTGATATTATTATCTCTAATATCAAAAATGAAAAAGAGACAGAATATGCAAATAATATTTATAAAAAATTAATATCTTTGGGAAAAGAGATTATAATTGATGACAGAAAAGAGCGATTTGGTTTTAAGATAAAGGATTTTGAACTTATTGGTTTTCCATATGCTTTGATAGTCGGTAAGTCGTTTGCTGATGGGAAAGTAGAACTTGTCAGAAGAAAAGATTTGAAAAAAACTATTTTAGATATTGATAAAGTTATCGAATATTTGAAAGAAATTATTTAAAGAGTAAAAATGATATATTTTCTAATATATCTCTTTTTGGAGATAACCGTTACAATAAATATAGCTAAGTATATTGGTTCTTTTGCAACATTTGTGGAAGTGGTGGCGAGTGCTGTAATTGGTTTACTTATTATAGCTAACTTAAAAAATTCCCTTTCTGAAGGGTTTAGAGCATTACTTGAAAAAAGGATAACTGAAGAAGAATTCATAAAACTTCATATTTTTATGCTCATTGGTGCCATATTGCTTATAATACCTGGCTTTCTAAGTGATTTTATTGGGATTTTATTTCAATTTCCCTATGTTGCTTTAAATATTACGAAAAAATTTTACAGATTTAAAACAAATAAAAAAAGGAGTGATGATGTCATTGATGTTGAAGTTATTGATGATTTGGATGAGTAGTGTAGTTTTTGTATTTGCAGGTACAAATAGTAGTGCTAGTACTGCCAAGCAAAAGATACAGAAGTTTTTAAATACATCTATAAAAGCAAATAAAAATATAAAGGTTTTAAGATTTAAAATTGCAAAAGTAGTTACATTGAAAGATGTACCTGGCTGGAAAGCGTATATACTGACAATCAATATCAAATTACTTAAGCAAAAAGGCAGAGTAATTACTATAAAAGATGCATTATTTTCAAATGGAAAATACATAAGCAGGTCTTTTGTGGATCTGAAGACAAAAAAGAAGCTAAAAGACAGTTTGCTTAGAAATTTTATGCCAAATGCAAATAGTTCATATTATGATAAGGAACACTTGCTTTATGGAAGTAGTAATGCTAAATATAAAGTACTTGTATTTAGTGATCCTCAATGTCCATTTTGTATAGAGTTTGTTCCAGGTTTGATGAAGTTTATCAAGAAACATAAGCAAAATTTTGCACTATATTATTATCATTTGCCATTATCTATACATCCTACTTCTGCAACGATAGTCAAAGCTGAAATATTTGCTGAAAATAAAGGGGATAAAAATATAGCACAAAAAGTATATAGTGTTGATTTTGATACAAAAACAAATGATGTAAAAACTGTTTTAGCAAAATTTAATAAAGAAATGAAAACCAATATAACAATGGCTGATATAAAAAGTAAAAAAGTTTTAGACAGATATAACGAAGATTTGCAAAGAGCCGGTCAACTTATGGTAAATGGAACACCTACGGTATTTATAAATGGAAAATATGATGCCGGTAGAGTAGAAATATCAAAGCTTATGAAAAAGTATAAATAAAAGATACAAAAGGAATAATTATCGTGGATAGATTGATTATAGCAACAAGAGCCAGTGATTTGGCTCTTTGGCAAGCATATTTTGTGAAAGACAAGATTGAAAAAAGTTTTCCAAATATTAAAATTTCATTAAATAAAATAACAAGCAG
>JALWUQ010000053.1 GCA_026993075.1 Campylobacteraceae bacterium | reverse complement strand
TTATCACTTCTCTTGGTGAAATTGAGGATTTAAAAAATGGATTTTCCAGTGGTTGCGATGATTATATAAAAAAACCTTTTGAGTTTGACGAGTTGGAACTTAGAATTGAAAATATAAAAAGACTATACAGAAGATTTCAGAAGATTTTAGTTGTCAGGTGATAGTGATAGTACTTTAATTGACCCCTTTATTATTTAATATTATTTTTAATAATAAAACAACTTTTAAGATTTTTTTGGATATTTAGATATTTTTTCTACATTAACTCATCATTTTAATACAAATATTAAGCAACAATTTATAAATTAACAATTTCTTCATATTTTTTAAATATAATTTTGGAAAATTTTGGAAATTGGAGTTAAAATGAAAAAAAAGGTATTGGCTATCTCTTTTATTGCATCAGCTTTATTAGCAAATAATGTTGTAGAACTAACGCCTGTAAGTATTACAGCTACCGGTGTAAATGAAAGTAATATTAAACAGCCACTGAGTGTTTCAACAAAAAAAGAAAAAGAGATTAAACTTGATCAGGTTATTTTTCAAAAAGATTTACTAAATTCATTAAGTGGCGTGAGAATAGAACAAACAGGTTCAGTAATAGGAGATATGACATCAATTCGTATGCCTTTGGGTACAGGTCCTTATTATTTATTTCTGCAAGATGGCATTCCTGTACAATCAAGTGGATTTTTTAATCACAACGGTTTAGCATATACAACATTTCAATCAGCTTATTCAGTTGAAGTTTTAAAAGGTGCCGGAACTGCACTGTATGGTTCAGGTGCTGTTGCAGCGGTTATCAATGTGAAATCTGCAAAAGCACCATCTAAAATACAAGAGATATCTGTAAAAGGTATGGATGGTAGCTATGGATATGGCAGTGTTGGTGTTGAAATGAGTGATACCATTGATGAAAACAATGCTTATCGTGCCAATACTACATATATGCACAGCGATGGATGGAGAAAGCATACAAAAGTAGATAGAGCCGAAGCAAATATTCGTTATGATCATACAATAAATGATGATAATGATGTGAAAATCTTATTTAATTTTTCAAAAACAGTAGCTGAACAAGCTGACAGTTTTAATAATTATGCCAATATTGAAAATGGTTCAACTGCTGCAAGTGATGATCCAAACTATTTTACTGCATTGAAAAAAACTGATGTTAAGAGAAAATTTGATTTTGCGAGGATAAGTGCAGAGTTTAATAATTATTCATATGACGATTTAGAGATAACATTAACTCCATACATACGATACAATCGAAACAGATATGTTGCAACATGGGAAAAAAATCTTCCTAGCAATGATAATAAACTTTATACGCTTGGATTATTGCAACGAAATACATATGAGCAAAACTGGGGAAAAATTGTATTTGGTTTTGATAATGAATATACAAAATCATCACTCAAATACAATCAAGATTTTGATGTAACTACAACAGGATGGGGTGCAAAAACATATACTGCCGGTGCTTTATATGATTATGATGTGAATTATTTTGCTATTGCTCCGTATGTGCATATAGATTATATGATTACCAAAAAAATAAAATTGAGTCCGGGGCTAAGATATGATTACAACAGGTACGATTATAAGAATAATTTAGCGCCAAATTCAACCGATAGTTCCAATACATATTATCGTCCAGCCAATAGAACAAACTCGTATAATCATTTGAGTCCTAAATTAGCGCTTTCATATATGCCAAGTAACGATTTAAATCTTTATGCTCGTTATGCAAATGGTTTTAGAATTCCACAAGCTTCGAGACTTTATTCTGTAAAAGTGGGTTATGAAAACATTGATTTAAAATCTGAAAAATCAAATACATACGAGATTGGTCTAAAGAAAAATTTCTCTAAAAAATCCTTTTTGGACCTAGATGTATACTATATGACAATCAGTGATACAATCATACGAGATAGAAACACAGGTGGCTATAGAAATGGAGGCTCAAGCATCCATAAGGGTATAGAAGTATCATTAAAATCTGAAATCACAAAAGAGTGGGAAAGCAGTTTAAGTTATTCATATAGCAAACATAATTATGATAACGATCCAACTTTAGGTGATAATGAAATGGCAGATGCTCCAAATAACCTTGCAAATGCAAGACTCTTTTATATGCCAACTTATTTGACAGGTTTAACAATGATGGCAGAATGGCAATATGTAGGTTCATATTGGATGGATGATAAGCATACTGCTGGTAAATACAAAGGTTATAGTATAGGAAACTTCAAAGCAAACTATACATACTCTAGAAAACTCACTATTTTTGGAAAAGTGACAAATATCACTGACGAAAAATATGCAGCAAATGCTCGTTATGCATATGGAAAAGAAGATTATACACCTGGCGATCCAAGAAGTTTTTATGTTGGAGTTGAATACAAGTGGTAAAAGCTTACAAACTCCACAAAATATTAGGAATTAGTGCTGGACTTATTCTCCTTGTTCTTTCAATCAGTGGCTTTTTTCTTAATCATAATAAATGGAGCTTTCTCTACACTACTACTTTTAGTAGTGTACCATCGCATATACTCCGTACTCAAAACAGGCTTTTTACAAGCTATTATCAAGAGGCAAATAATCCAAAACATATAATTGTTGGTGGTTATCGTGGTCTTTTTGAAACTATTAATGGTGGAAAAAAATTTAGAAAAATAGCATCATTTCAAATCTTAGCAATAATACCTTATGCAGATAAACTTTATATAGCTACATCCAATGGAATTTATACCTATGATTATAAACAATTAAAACAAGTTGCATTAGATAGGGAGTATATTACAGCAATGAGTATTGCAAAAGATAAAATTGTTGCTGTCGTCGATAAACAAGACCTTGTGGTATTAGATAGAAACACATTGAAGGTTTTACACAAAACACAAGTACACATAGACAAAAAGCTTCTAAATAAAGATATATGCTTATCTCGTTTTGTAAGAGATCTGCATTATGGGCGAGGATTATTTGATGAAGATTTATCATTATTGATAAATGATTATGGTGCAATAGTACTGACATTTTTAGCATTGAGTGGGTATATCATTTGGTTTTTCATCAAAAGAAAAAAGTACCCAAAACTTGTCAGAAAAATAATAAAACTACATGCAAATATATTTGTTATCTTTGCTATTTTCCCATTCACAATCCTTGCAGTTACCGGTATATTTTTGGATCATGCATCAGCATTGTCCCAATTTATGAGATCAGTCACTATCAACCATACAATACTTCCACCAGTTTATAGTACACTCAAAAGCGATATATGGTCAGTTGATTATGATGGAAAAATCTATAGAATCGGTAATCGATACGGCATATACAAAAGTGAAAATTTAAAAGACTGGAGTTTTGACAACAGAGGATTTGCATATAAAATGATTCGCAAAAATAATAAGTTATATATCAGCGGAATGGGTGCGTCAAACAGAGTGTTAGAAAATGGAAAATATAAAGTTTTAAAAAATACTCCACATATGTTTCGTGATGTTGTTTTGCAAAATAATAAAGTAATCTATTTTTCTTCAATGAATTACAAAGATTTTAAATTGCCAACTTTTAATAATATTACATTATACACATTACTTTTCAGCTTACACGATGGTAGCTTTTTTAGTTCTTGGTGGGTATGGATTAATGATTTTGCTGCAATTATACTGATGCTATTATCTATAACTGGGATTATAAGGTGGCAGGCTTTAAAGAGTAAAAGATAAAAATTACTCACAAGATTTTAGGAGTCAGTCGCCACCTTAAAACCCTCTTAAAATCTTAACATTTTCATAAAAAAAATTTAGATTTTAAATTCTCTTATGAGTGTCGTCTATGCTTTTTGCAGGCTCAAGCCTTTATAAAATTATCTATTTTAAGCTTTATGATTTTTTATTATATTTCTGAGTTTTAATATCTGACCTTACACACTATAACGAGCAAAGCTCGTTATAGTTGTAGGGACTAAAGTCCCTACAACCCCCTAAAGCTACGAAAAGTAGGGCTTTTCGAGAAAAAAGTGCGTAAGGTCAGTAACTGATTCACATGTATTAAAAATCATGTGAATTAACTGGAGTTTGCGACATAATAATTTATGATAGATTTTAGTTCCGGCTTACTTGGCATTATCTTATTGTATGCTTTTATGTGACCTTCCATTCTGGAAATTATATTTGGCCACTGTG
>JALWUQ010000052.1 GCA_026993075.1 Campylobacteraceae bacterium | reverse complement strand
AAATTAAAACTCTGTAGCTAAGAAGAGGAGATTTTTCTCCTCTTCTTCTTTATATATTTACATCATTCCTGGCATTCCACCCATGCCACCCATATCTGGCATAGCTGGAGCTGCTGCTTTGTCTTCTTTTATATCACTTACTGTTGCTTCCGTAGTAAGAAGCAAGCTCGCTACTGAGATAGCATTTTGAAGTGCAACTCTTTCAACTTTCACAGGATCAATGATACCTGTTTTAAACATATCAACATATTTTCCTGTTGCTGCATCAAATCCATAGTTTACATCTTTTGATTTTTCTACTTCATTGGCAACAACTCCTGCATCAAAACCAGCATTTTGAGCTATTTGTTTCAATGGAGCTTTTAATGCTCTTTGAACAATCGCAGCACCTATGGCTTCGTCACCTTGTAAGTCAAGATTAACCTTGCTGCCTGCTAGTATTATCGCAGCGCCACCGCCAATAACCACGCCCTCTTCTACTGCAGCTTTTGTAGCACTCAAAGCGTCATCAACTCTGTATTTTTTCTCTTTCATTTCTGTTTCAGTCGCAGCTCCGACTTTTATAACAGCAACTCCACCACTTAATTTTGCAAGTCTTTCTTGTAATTTTTCTTTATCATAATCGCTTGTTGTGTCTTCTATTTGCGCTTTTATGACTTTTATCCTGTCTGTAATTTTGTCTTTATCTCCGGCACCATTTACTATGGTTGTGTTATCTTTATCTATAAGAACGCTATTGGCACTTCCAAGATCATCCAAAGTGGCACTTTCAAGAGTTCTACCTACCTCTTCACTTATAACTTCACCTCCGGTAAGTATAGCTATATCCTCAAGCATCGCCTTTCTTCTATCGCCAAAACCAGGAGCTTTAACAGCAGAGATATTTAAAACACCTCTTAACTTGTTTACAACTAGTGTTGCCAAAGCCTCACCTTCGATATCTTCAGCTATTATAAGAAGGGGTTTGCCTGTTTTTTGAATTTGTTCCAATACAGGTAACAAATCTTTTAAGCTTGTAATTTTTTTATCAAATAAAAGTATATAAGGATTTTCGATCTCACAAGTCATTTTTTCAGAATTTGTTACAAAATAAGGACTCAAATACCCTCTGTCAAACTGCATTCCCTCAACTACTTCAAGCTCATCTTGAATACCTTTTGCCTCTTCAACAGTTATAACACCGTCTTTTCCAACTTTTTCCATAGCTTCAGCTATCAGATTTCCTATCTTTTCATCCGAATTTGCTGAAATTGTAGCAACTTGAGCAATCTCTTTTTGATTTTTTACTTCTTTGGCTATTTTTTTAAGTTCATCTATAATCGCAGAAGCTTCTTTATCCATTCCTCTTTTAACTTCTACAGGATTTGCTCCTGCAGTTATATTTTTAAGACCTTCTCGAAAAATTGCATGGGCTAAAACTGTTGCAGTTGTTGTTCCATCACCTGCTTCATCTGCTGTTTTGCTTGCTACTTCTTTTACAAGTTGAGCACCCATATTTTCTATGGTATTATCGAGTTCAATCTCTTTAGCAACAGTTACTCCGTCTTTTGTAATACTTGGAGCACCGAAGCTTTTTTGGATAAGTACATTTCTACCTCTTGGTCCCATTGTAACTTTTACAGCATTATTTAGCTTTCTAACACCTGCATATAATTCATTTCTTGCATCATCACTATATTTTATCTCTTTTGCCATTTCAAACCTCCATTATTTTAATACACCGAGAATATCATCGGTACTTAGCACTAAATACTCTTTATCTTCAAGAGTTATCTCAGTACCTGAGTATTTTGCGAATACAACTCTATCTTCAACTGCAATCTCACCCTCTTCTTTAACTTCTTTGCTTATAGCTTTTACTACAGCATTTAAAGGTTTTTCTTTTGCATTATCAGGTATAATAATACCAGTAGAAGTTGTAGTAGGCTCTTCCAGCCTTTCAACTAATACCCTTTGACCTAAAGGTTGAAAATTCATGTTAGCCTCCTAATATTTATAATTTTTAGCACTCTTTTAGTTTGAGTGCTGAAATTTTACTAAAATATTGGTCAAATGTCAAGTAATTTATTGATAAAATTCATACATATTGAGTCTTTATAGCTCAATATAAATAAAATTTTCTATTAAGGAGATATAGATGTTTAAAGTTTTAAGTAGCATCATTGTCGGTATAATACTATTGGTAAGCGCTATTTTTCTTTTATTGTTTACAAATAGTGGAAATAACTTTTTACGACCATACATAAGTTCATATTTAAGCAATAAACTTGATATGAATATAAAGCTTGATTCTTTCTCGCTAAGACCAAATTTTCTTGATATGGAAGCTTATATAAATGGTGATAATAAAATTATTTTGAATGGAAATATCAATATACTTAAAGAAAAATTTGACTTAGACTTTTTTGTTCAGGCAAAGAGTTTAACAACAATTAAAAAACATATTGCAAGCGATGTAAATCTAAAAGGTAATATAAAAGGCTATATAAATAATTTTTATATAAAAGGTAATGGAAAGTTATCAGGATCAAATGTAGACTTTAATTCAGAGATTTCACATCTTAAAGCCAAGAATCTTCATTTAAATATGAAAAAAGCCAGAATCAATGAAATACTTGCTTTTTTAAACAAACCCCCTTATGTCTCAGGTATAGCAAATATAAATATAAACTTCAATAATTTGGATATAAATGATTTAGATGGCAACGCTAACATAGATATACCTTATGGCAGCATCAATACCGCCCTCATAAAAAGAGATTTCAATATCACTTTACCCATAGGTCTTATTTTTAAAGCAAGAAGTGATTCATTGTTAAAAAATAAAATGATAATCTCAAAAATCAATTTCTCAAGCAATATTGCAAAAATAGATACTAAAAAAACTATATACAACCTAAAAGATAAGAGTTTTGACAGTGATTATATCGTAGATATTCCAAACCTTAAACTTTTAAATAGTGTTATAAAAACGAAATTAAGAGGAAGTTTTAAAGCAACCGGCGAAGTTAAAATGCATGATAAAAAACTCAGCTACCTTATATCAACCTTTTCTCTCGGAGGAAATGCAAAAATAATCGGGTATGACAAAACTGTGAAAATTATTGCAAATTCATTGAGGATGGATAAAATCCTTTATATGTTTTATATACCAAAATACTCATATAGCGATATAGATATAAATGGAATATTTGATAACATAGGAAGCAATGCATTGAGTGGAAGCACCAAGATAAGTTTACAAAAAGGAAAGTTAAACAATGAGTTGATTTATAAGGATTTCAATATTTCTGTTCCGGAGGATTTTTCTTATGAGGATAATATTAGCATAACAAACAAAAACAATCATATTCTTTTCGCCTCAGATTTAAATAGCACCATAGCTGCACTTAAAATAACACATGGAATTTTTGATACTTCTTTAGATAAACTAACAGGAAAATACAAAATTAACATAAATGACTTATCAAAATTATCCTTTTTAATAAAGAGAGAAATACTCGGAAAAGCCGATTTTAATGGTAGTTTCAAATCTTACAACGGCATGCTTTTAGCTTCAGGAAAAACAAATATATTTGACACAAATACAACTTATGATTACAAAAATGGCGATATCAGTATAAATTCTAAAGATATAAATACTCTTAAATTAAGCCAAATATTTGGATATCCCCCACTTTTTGACTCAAACGGAACAATGCAGGCATATTATAATCCAAAATGGAAAAAGGGGGTTTTCAGTATCATTTTACACAATGGAAGAATGATGCCAAATGAATTTAGCAGTATTGTTTTTAATCTTTCCGGATTTGATATGACAAAAGAGCTTTATGGCAAAAGTACCTTAAACGGCAACATCAAAGACAATATAATAAATTTTGCATTTGATATGAACTCATCTAAAAGCCTAATCAAAATATATAATGCGAAGCTGAATTCAAAAAATAATATCATCAATGCAAAATATATAGTTAAGATAGGAGACAAAGATGTTGAGGGTGATATAGAAGGAAATATAGACCATCCAAAAGTAAAAGTCAATTCCTCCTCATATATAAAAAATAAAATAGAAAAATTGATAGATAAAAAAGTACCCAAGAAGTACCAAGCACCGCTAAAACAGATAATTAATCTCTTTGGGGGGTAAGCATATATTAAGTAAATATTAAATATAATTCTATCTCTTTTTTGTGGCAGGGTAGCTCAGCTGGTTAGAGCGCTGGTCTCATAAGCCGGAGGTCGGGGATTCGAGTTCCCCC
>JALWUQ010000051.1 GCA_026993075.1 Campylobacteraceae bacterium | reverse complement strand
CGTTCCAGGCGACTGGATTAAACCAGCTCTCCCATCTGCCCAATGAAGAACAGAATTTTACAATAATTTATATTAAAATTTAGTGAAAATAATTAGACTTTTAGATATTTATTATATAATCTATGATACAATCTTATTCACCTGTTGCATATCACTCAAGGTTTGAGCTGACATAAATATTGCAAAACTTTTAATTTAACTGCAACTATTTACTGTCCTTATTTTTATGCTACAAATAAAAACTTAAGGATGATTTATGAATAGACGAAATTTTATCAAAAATTCAACTATATGTTTAAGCACACTCTCTTTATCTCCCAATATTTTATTGGCTGATAATCTAAATACAAGAAAATTTAAAATCTCTTATGATTTTGATATAAAATCAGATGAAAAAAGCTTTCCGGTAAAACTTTGGAATCCTCTTCCGTGCAATGCACCCTATCAAAAAGTAAAATTTTTAAATTTTAAGGGTAATTACAATAATTTTGATATAAATGAAAAAAATATTTATGATGCAAAAACTCTCTTTGTAAAATGGGATAAAAGCAGTATGAAAAAACTTTTGCATGTAGATTTAGAAGTAGAAACAATCTACAGAACCGTAAAACTTAATCTTATAAAAATGGCTAGTAAAGAAAATTTACCTATTCCTAAAAATGAACAATTATATCTAAAGCCCACTTCGCATATACCTACAAACGGTAAGATAAAAGCAAAAGCAAATGAACTAACAAATGGAATTATAGATAGATTTAAAAAAGTAGAAGCTATATATGACTGGGTAACGGAGGTAACTTTTAGAGACCCATCTGTTATAGGATGTGGTATAGGTGATGCAGGAAAAATGATGAGAAGTGGATATTTCGGCGGAAAATGTACAGATATAAGCTCTCTTTATGTAGCACTTCTAAGGGCAGCTGGTATCCCCTCAAGAGAAGTTTTTGGAATACGACTTGGAAAGTCTGACTTTTCAAAAGCATTAGGCAAGTCAGACAAAAATGGCTTTGCGAACATATCAACCTGGCAACATTGCAGAGCTGAATATTTTATACCGGGAATCGGCTGGATACCCTCAGATCCAGCTGATATAACAAAACTGGAATTAGTTGAAAATTTAAAATATCATGATAAAAAAGTACAAAAATTAAAAAGGAAATATATAAATTCTTGGGAAATGAATTGGATAGGGTTTAATCATGGAAGAGATTTTGTACTATATCCAAAACCAGAACAATATCCTATAAATATGTTTGGCTATCCTTATGGCGAAATTAAAGATGAAGTTTTAAATTATTATTTACCAAAAAGTTTTTCATACAATATAACTTCGCAGGAAATTTTTTGAAAATAGATTGTAAAGACTTACCTTGTCCCGAGCCTGTATTAAAAACAAAGCAAGCTTGGGATAAACTTAAAAATAACAGTTTCTTAGAAATTGAATTAAATTCATACTCATCTGTTGAGAATGTAAAAAGGTTTGCAAGGAAACAAAATATTTTTTGCAAAGAGACTGTAAAAACAAAAAACAAAACAATAATAACATTTGTAAAAGGTTATGAATGTGAGTTAGCTGTTAGCAGAAGCAAAAAGCCATTATATTTACTAATCGCAAGCTCCTTAATTTCAGCTTTATTAGCCAGTAGCTGTTGTTTGGCTCCATTACTGTTTTTATTGTTTGGTGTTAGTATGAGTTCACTAACTTTTTTACAAATTTTTGCCCCTTTTCATAAATATTTTTCTATCTTTGCGCTTCTTATACTTATCTATCTTTGGCAAGATTATATAAGACATAAAAGAAATAAACTCTCTTGTGAGACATGGTTGTCAAATAACTATATTTTCTTACTCTTCTCAGGAAGCTTGTTTGTACTTATTTTTACTACTTATCCTTATTGGATAAATTATATATTGGAGTAATTATGAAAAAATTAATTATCTTGGGTTTATTATTGTTATCATTGGATGCTACCACAAAGACGGCAATTATAAAAGTAACCGGCATGACTTGTCCGCTTTGCACTACAGCTATAAAAAAGAGTCTTAAACGAACAAAGGGTGTCATAAAAGCTAAAGTTATTTTAAATACAAAAAAAGCAACTGTTATTTATAATAGTAAAAAAACTTCAAAGAAAAGTTTGCTTGAAGCTATCAAAAAAGTAGGATATAAAGGGAAATTTATATCAGTTAGGTAGCTTCACTTTATAAATCAAGCCATCTTTTTAAAGTATAATATATGGCATAATACAAAATAGTACTTAAAAAAATATCAGCAACCAAGGAAATATCAATATAATTAAATACTATGGTTGTGATACCAAGTGCTATGATAGCTATAGCTAATTTCACGCTAATACCTCCTTGCAAAAAAAAATAAAAATTATTTAAATTATACTACAATAAATTTATTATTATTTTATTGTCTTAAAGTAGCTATTAATCTCTTTTTATTTAAAAGCAAATCCATAGCAGTTAAAATATCTTTACATACTATATCACAAGCTAAAAGGGCTTTTTTTGAACATCCCTCTTCTCCTATTACAGAGATGGATATAGCCGCATTTTTTAGCATTTCCTCATCATTATTGCCATTTCCAAAAGATACAGTCTCTTCGCTGCCAATTTTTTTTATAAACTGTGCTTTTTCGTTTAAATGATTCTCGCTACTCAAGACAAACACCTTAAGATTAAAATCTTTTAATTGGTTTTTGACAGTACCAAAAGTATCGGCAGTTACAACAAAAACATTGTATAATTCACAAACTTCAAAAAGTTTTTCCTGTGTTTTTATATCTAAATATCCATCTTTTGCCAAAGTTCCATTATAATCAAAAACTATATTTTTTATATCTATATTCTTAAAATTAGGAATTTTTAATTTCATTTTTGCACTACAATTGATTTTTTTTCTTTCTTACATACTTCCGCTACAATAGCACTGTATTCATATCCTTCTTCTTTCAATCTTTTTAAAAGGAAAGGAGCATCTTCTTGAGAAACTGCTATAAGAAATCCTCCTGATGTTTGTGCGTCAAAAAAGAGAATATCATCATCAATCATATTTTCAATATCAACTTTATCACTTAAAAAATTTTTATTTTTATAAGTTCCTCCCGGTATTATCCCCATAGCAGCCATCAATCTCGATTCTTCCAAAACAGGGATATTATTTCTGGAAAACTTAATAGTCACATTATCATTTGTCATTTCCAAGCAGTGTCCCAAAAGTCCAAACCCTGTCACATCAGTACATGCACTCACTTCAAAGTCTTGCATAGCTAAAGAAGCCTTATAATTTAATTGGGATAAAATATAAATAACTTTCTTTATCATTTCATTATCAAGCATATCAGCTTTTATAGCAGTAGTTAAAATACCCATTCCAAGAGGTTTAGTAAGTATGACAACATCACCTATTTTAGGGGTATTATTTCTATATATTTTATCTGGATTTAGCATACCTGTTACGCTCAAGCCATAGAGCATTTCAGGTGTTTCTATCGTATGCCCACCCACTACAGAGCCTCCTGCTTCTTTTACTTTCTCTTCTGCTCCTCTTAGTATCTCTTTTAAAACATCATAACTATGGTGACATCCATCAAATCCAACTATATTCATAGCAGTTAAAACTTTTGCACCCATAGCAAATATATCACTCAGAGAATTTGCAGCGGCAATCTGACCATAATAAAAAGGATCATCAACCACAGGAGTGATAATATCAACGCTTTGTACTATTGCTTTTGAATCATCTATTTTATATACAGCAGCATCTTCATTGCTGTTTAAATCAATAAGTACATTTTCATCTTCGCAGGTTAAATCACCAATTGCAAGTGTAAGCTCGCCCGGAGCTAATTTGGCGGCTCAACCTGCTGCTTTTACATACTTTGTCAGTTTTGCATCATTATTTAATTCTTGCAAATCTCATCCTTTATAATATTTTGTTATTTATGCCTGTGTGATTGTAAAAAATTGTAAGTTATGCTCAATTTTTGTATATCTAAACCTTAGATTTTGGCACATTGATTTATGATTATATAACTATATATATAATATTTTACTTAACCAATAAAAAAACAGTAAAATAGTGAAAGATACTACCACCCAATACAAACAAATGCCATAAAGCATGGTTTAATTTTATAGATCTTTTAGCATAAAAAAATATACCAAGTGTATATATAACGCCTCCAACAAATAAAAAAATCATTGGCAACCATCCGGCATGTTCAACAAAAGGCCCCACTGCAACTACAATAAGCCAACCCATAATCGCATATAACACAAGTGAAAAAATTTCAAACTTATGAGGGAAAAAAATATTAAAAGATATTCCCAAAGCTGCCAATCCCCAAATAACACCAAAAAGTATCCACCCAAATACTCCTTCAACACCAAGTATTACAACCGGAGTATAAGTACTTGCTATTAAAATATAGATTGAAATATGATCTAATGTTTGCAAGAGTAATTTTGGTTTACGCTGAGGAATGGCATGATAAAGAGTAGAAAAACCGTACATAACAATAAGTCCTATTCCAAAAACAATACTTGTGAGAACTTTTGCGACACTTCCACTGTATGCAGACATCGTAACAAGAGCACCAAATCCGAAAGTACTCAATAACAGTCCAAAGCCATGTGAGACAGCATGCCAAATTTCTTCAAAAATTGAAAAATCGTTTACATCATTTTCCATAATATACCTTATGATTTTAAAGCATTATACTCCTCAATAGTAAATAAAAATTTAAACTGATAACAAAGGTTTTTCAAGCAGTCAATTTGAGAGCACCTCAGATAAGTAAAGCACTTCATCCATCCAAAGCCTTTTTTTTAGTATTTAAAGTATAAAGAGACCTCTACGCAGCATAAACACCCATAATTCTTTCTTCATACCTTTGTCTTATTTATTTTTTTCCAGTCAATAAAAATACCGAATACTCTCCATAAGGCTTTTTGACAATACTTACTGTTTGTATTTTTAGATTCTTAAAACCTGCTTTTTTAGCTATACCTAAAAATTCATTTCTATCAAAACCAAAATGAAAAACTCCAGTATCTTCTTTATGAAAACTGCCATCTTCCAAATCCAAATCAGCTATAGCAATACTTCCTCCAACATTTAACATATCATAAAAAATTTTAAATAATGCCTCAACATCTTCAACATGATGAATAGTCATAGATGAAATAATACCGTCAAACTTTCTGTTTATTTTACTTTTTGTCAAGTCATGTTTTAGTATTTCTATATCACATTTTATATCTTGACTCTTCTTCTGCAAAACTTTATTCATCGATTCTGATATATCTATAGCTGTTATCTTACTTACAAAAGGTGCCACAGCAGATAAAAGCAATCCTGTTCCTGAGCCAAAATCCAATATTTCCATATTTTTTGTATAATCTATTTCATTGGTTATTTTATTTGCAATATTTTGTACATTATTAGTTCTTGCCACCTCTTGTTCATACTTCTCAGCCTTATGTTTAAAATAATCTTTTTGCTTATCCATCTTGTACATCCTATATAATCTTATTACCGTATCTGTCAAATTCACAACTACACTTTTTACATGTCCAGCCTCCAAAAAACAATTCCCTAAAATTTTTTGCTTTTCTTAAAAGTGGCGCTTTAAGTTTACAATCTGGGCAATAAATAACCTTATGCCTTATACTCATATGACCTGTCATTGATAGTAGTCTAAGTAGAAAAAATCCTACAAAAACAATCAAAGCTATTCCAAAAACCATAATTTCCCAAAAACTATACATAAAACTCCTTATATAATAAATCATAATAATAATAATGTGTAATTTATACTCATTTATTATATAAATATTTATTATAATGTAACATGACTTAACAATATACAGTAAAATAGTTTAAAATTAAATTTCAAAAAAATTTAATTTTAAAGGATAAGCTATAGATATTAATACTATATCAGTTTTAAAGAGTGTCAGTGTGAGGCGGTTTTATTTTAGCATAGATAGAAAATACCTTTTTCTTATTTATCATAGGATATAATATAAAGTTAATCATAATTTAATCTGTTATTAATAAATCTTGCGGCTAGAAATATACTAATGGAAACAAGTATCATAGCAGCTGCAACCGGGGCTGAATAATTTAAACCGAAATTATTAAATCTATCATAGATTAAAACCGGAGTAACCATAGGATGATAAGCTATGATAACCACTGCCCCAAACTCTCCCAAACCCCTGCTCCACATCATTAAAGCCCCATTTATGATATCATTTTTTGCATTTGGCAAAGCTATACTAAAAAAAGCACTCATTCTGCTTGCACCAAGCGTTCTCGCAACATTTTCATACTTTACATCTATTTTTTTAAATCCCTCTTTTGCACCATTTATCAAAAACGGAGCGGAAAGAAACATCATAGCACTTACAATACCAGTTACGGTATCAATAAATTCAATATGAAATAATTTAAAAAATTCTCCGACATAGCCATTGCTAAAAGCTATAAGAAGAGCGATACCGGCTGCTGTATGAGGGACCATAACAGGAATATCCAACAATGACTCAAAAAATGACTTGCCCCAAAAATCATATCTTGCTATTAAATATGCCAAAGGAATTCCGGTAAAACAAACAAATACGACTGCATAAAAAGCAGCTCTAAGAGTTAAAAATATACTTTTGTAAACCTCTTTTTCTTGCATAGTATTCACAATATGATACATTCCAACACTAACAAAAAGTTTAATTAACGGTACCATTAAAAATAACACTATGATTGAACTTAAAAATATAAAAATTAGTAAAAAACCTCTATCTTTTATCATATAAATACCACATCCTTTTTATCAATACACAAAAAACACTTTTTTGTTTCTTTAAGTTCGAGCTTATCAAACATATTTTTAGGAATTTTTGCAAAAAATATTTTCTCTTTGACTTTTGCAAATACTTTGTAATGGTCTGTTATACCCATTACTTTTTCTATCTCACAAGCAAAACAATACTCTTTGTCTGCTTTTCTATATGAAAAAAGTATTTTATTGGGATCAACAGAAAAAAATCTATCCTTTTGATTAAATCCTAAAAATGAGCTTTCAAATATATTTTTAAATCCAAGGAATTTGGCAACTTCCAAATTGTTCGGTTTATTTAAGACTTCATCAGTCTTTCCGATTTGCAAAATCCTGCCATCTATCATAACCGCTATTTCATCAGCCAAGTATGAAGCTTCTCTAAAGTTATGGGTTACATGTATGATAGTCGTATTATACCTTTTAACTATATCTTTTAGTGACTTCATAATCGAATTTCTAAAAGTAGGATCAACAGCACTTAAAGGCTCATCTAACAATAAAAGTTTAGGTCTTGAAAATATAGCTCTTGCCATAGCCACTCTTTGTTTTTCTCCACCGCTTAAATGCTTTATATTTCTATCCAAAATATTTTCAATTTGCAAAAATTCCACTATATCATAAAGCAATTCATCTTTGTTTTCAATTTTTTTATATTTCGCACTAAAAATTATATTATCCCTCACACTCATATTTGGGAAAAGGACAAAATCCTGATACACAAAACCAAAATTCCTCTCTTCTGGTGGCAAGTTAGTTATTTCTTTTTCATCACAATATATATTGCCCTCAACTTTTTGAATACCAGCAAGTGACTCCAAAAGTATAGTTTTACCGCTTCCTGTCTTTCCTAAAATAACAAAATAAGAGTTTGTGCTAACTTCAAAAGAGAGTTTTTGCAACATAAAACTCTCTTTTCTTAAAAATAAATCTTTAACTTTTAACATTATCTGCCAAGTATGCTATCATCGCCTGTTATCACCGGAGGATTGATGACACCTTGTCCGTTTTGCTTCATGATAGCTTGCCCTTTGGCTGATAATACAAAATTGACAAATTTGACTGCACCAGCTTTATCTCTTGGTAAATTTTCTTTTTTGTTTTGAACAACAGTGATACCATAAACCATCGGAACACCTTTTTTCAGTATCCAAGTTCCTGGTTTCTTCCCTGTTACTTTAAATCCTACTTTTTTGTAATAATCGCTATATTTTTTGCTTTTTAAACTTATTTTATTTGGCAACTCAATGTATTTTAACTTATGCTGAACTGCTACAGATTTGTAAATAAAAAGATAATCATAAGCTCCAGCCTCCAATAGTCCTAATAAATCAGTCTCTTTTGGTCTTACAATAACTTTATTTCTATTTTCATCTGTTACTTTGTAAGTATTGCCATATCCTAAAAGATTTTTAAAAAGATTTGGTTTTTTATAATAAATACTAGCAAGCCTAATAACAAGCATCGTTCTATACCCGCAAGGATCCAAGTTTGGATTTGAATGTCCTATCTTCACATCTTTTTTCAAAAGTATTTCCGGCCAATTTTTAGAATTTATTTTATTTGCATATTTAGAATGAGAGGTATAAGCGATAACCATTTCATTAGTCGCAAAATGAGCATCAAATTTTGCATACTTTGGAATAAGCAAGTTATCTATAACTTTATATGCTGCACTTGCCATGACATCCGCGGGTAAGTGTATGTCGGTTATCTTCCTAGCACTTGCTCTGCTTCCGGCTGCCTCCAAAATAACCTTATATTTAGGATATTTAGCCTCAAATGCTTTTTTCATTGCCAAAAATGGAACACTCAAACTTCCTGCGTGAAAAACCATGATAGTTTTTTGTGCAAAACCTAATGATACAATCAGGCAAATAACCAATAAAATCCTCTTCATCTTTTTCCTTTAATTCAAAAAATTTTCAAAATATTTACTAAAGATTGCGCTAAAAGGTATAATTTTTAAAATTTCTCCTTTTTTAATGATGCCCATATCTTCGCCTATTATAGAAACAGCATTACTCTCCCAAAGTGGCTTCAACATACCGGAGCCAACTTTGTTATCTCTTGTTGCTAAAAACTCTCCACCTTTTAAAATTCCAAGCACAATCTCAGATCTACCTTGCTTAGTTCTAAACTCTTTTTTATTTTTTATCTCTATAAAATCATGAAAATATCTCTTCGAGCCTTGAAGTTTTAAAAGGAGCGGAATTGATAAAACAAAAATATTCAACAATGTTGTCAAAGGATTACCAGGCATTGCCATAACAAAACTTTTCCCCATTACACCCATCATAGTTGGTCGTCCTGGTTTTACATTTACGCCATGAAAAAAACTTTCAAGGTTATTTCTTAAAAATGCTTCTTCTAAAAAATCAGCATCACCCATACTAATACCGCCTGTTGTTATAATAACATCATAACTTTTTAACTTTGAGATAAATTCTATTGTTTTTTCCAAATCATCAGGTATTACACCCATATAATCCGGGTTAAAATTATATTTTTTAAGTAAAGCTATAATTGCAAAAGAGTTGGCATTGTATATCTCATCTTCACTTGCTTCTTCCCAAGGCTCTTTAAGCTCATTTCCTGTTGAGATAACTGCGATAGAAAGTTTTTTATATACTCTTGCCGTACTTTTACCTTGAGCTGAAAGTAAAGCAATATGTGGAAAATCAATCATTTCACCTTTTTCAAATAATATTTCTCCCACATTTAACTCTTCACCTTTGAGCCTTAAAGCATTTCCTTTTTTTACATTTTTTGGAATTATCACAAACTCTTCCCCAACTTCTATACAGTTTTCAATAGCTACAACAGTATCTGCATCATTTGGTACTTTAGCACCTGTCATTATTTTATAACATTCACCGTTTTTCAATATCTCTTTTGGCTCATCTCCTGCAAAAATTGTTTCTGTTATTTTCAACTTTTTGTCAACATCACTACTTTTAAATGCAAATCCATCAAGTGCTGAGTTATTAAAAGAGGGTACATTTTTGCTAACTATCAAATCTTCAGATAGCACTCTGCCCAATAAATTTTCTAAATTGACAATCTCGTCACCAAGTGAACAAACTGCACTATCTAATGAGGTTTTGTAAGTATCTGCGAAAGATAAAATATCCAATTTTTTTATTTGCACCATAAATCCTTAAATTTTTTCACAATTTTATCTTTTTTCATCTTTCTTATCAAACTTCCATTCTTTGTTTCTCGGTTTTAGAAATAATTCTTTAAATCTTTTATTTGCAAATTCTTCTATTTCGCTTTGAAGTTGTTTGTATTTGTCTATATATTCATTGGCTTTTGGAGTTAACCAAGTTCCTCCGCTCTCGCCACCACCTTTTTGAGTTTCAACCAAAATATCATCCAAGTTATTTTGTAATAATTTTATATGAGACCAAGCTTTTTTATAATTCATACCCAAATTTTCTGCTGCTTTTGCTATGGAGCCGGTTCTTTGTATTTCCAATAAAACTTCTGTTTTTCCTTTTCCAAAAAGTAACTCTTTTCTTTGATTTTCCATCCAAGTTTTTGTTTTTATATAGAGTCTTGTTCTTTTTTTTTCTTTAAAACAACCGAGTTCACAAAAGGTTACATCTATATTCTTATTTTCCAAAGTTCCTCTTATTGCCTTAAGACCAATGCCACCTGCAACTCCTCTTGCATCTTTGCAAGTGAGTTTATTACCTTCATTTAAAAATGGCTTTAATCGCTCGTAAGCTTCTTTGGAATATTCACCTTTTTCTAATTTTCCAAATTGACCAAGCCCGCATTCGCTTATACGAATATTTATCTCTTTAGCTTTATTACCAACTTCGCCAATTGGTATTTTTGTTTTTGCTGAGATTTTATAAGCATCCGCACAAGTAAGTTTTCCCTCACTGTTTAAATACTTTTTTATCATATCAGGTAAATCCATTATATTATCCTCTTTGGATTTCTATATATATTCATACTATTTCCTCTTACAAAACCGATAAGTGTTAAACCGAATTTATCGGCAATATTGACACCTCTGCAAGTTGAAGCTGTTCTTGAGGCAAGTATGGGAATTTGATGCATGACAGCTTTTGCCACCATTTCGGAACTAAGCCTTCCGCTAACCATCAAAAACCCTTTTTCGGGGTTAAAATCAAAAAGCAAAGCTTTGCCTATCGCTTTGTCTATAGTATTATGTTGTGCTATATCTTCACCTATAAAATAATTTTCTTCATCAAAATACAATTTTGCAGTATGAACACAGCCTGTTTTTTCATACAAAGGACACTGTTTATAAAACTCTGCCATTTGTTCAAATAATAATTTCGCCTTTATATTTAAATCACTTCTGATAACTTTTGCCTCAATTTCTTTTGGCGATATGTGAGTGCTCAATCCTTTTCCACAACCGCTCACTATAACGCCTTCGGTATTTAATTTTTCCAAATTTTTTTTATTAACTTTAGCATTTATATAAATTTTATATATTTTATCATCTTCACTAAAAAGCTCTATTTTATCAATATCTTTAACTTTTTCAATAATATTTTCACCTATGAGATAACCTGTTGCCAACTCTTTTAAATCAATGGGAGTTGCCATTAATGCACCTATTTTTTCATCATTTACAAATAATTCCAGCTTTACTTCTCTTATAACATCATCTATCGTAGTAAATCTGTTTCCATTTTTTATCTTTGTAACTTCTGTTTTAAAAATCGGCTCCATTTTATTCCTTTATTTTTACCCAAGAGATAAAGGAGTTAATCTCCTGGGTTTAAAATTGATCTTTATGACATTATATTAATATGCATTTTTAGCATATTTTATTTTAAAAAAACAGTCGTGCCACCTCATTATCAATATAAGGAGGTTTAATTAAAGTGGCACGAACTATATCATTTAGCTTGTCTTCCAATAAGCTTTTTATAAAATGAGCTATGCATATATTTTACTTCATCCTCATGCTTATATCCGTCTTTCATACTACCGAGTGAACCCTTGATAGCAAATAAAGACATATATAAATGAGTTATAAAAAGTGCTGTTACTGCCATACCTAAAAAGTTATGCACAATCGCTGCAACTCTTAATAAGTCGATTTGATCCATATTTAAACTTCTTAAAATTGTAAGATCAAAATCTTCAAAATACATTATAGCGCCACTGACTATCAAAACAAAGCCACCTAAAACTGCTAACCAAAACCAAAGTTTCTGTCCGGCATTAAATTCTCCTGCCGGAACAACAACTTTCTTTTTAGTTAAGTATCCGCCTGCAATAAATAGCCACTTTATATCATCAAATGTCGGCAACATTGGTATAAGCCACATCAAAAACATAGGAATAATCGCAACTATAAAAATAACAGTTCCGATACTATGTAGATACCTAGCCGTCAGCACCAACTCACCACCGCCGAACTCTTTTCCAAAAATCATCATAAAACCCGTAGGAATGATAATGACAAAAGCAAGTGCCGCTACCCAATGTACAATTCTTTTGAATACTGAATAAACATAAAAGCTCTTACCGTCTTTTGAAAACTTTTTCGGTCCTATGATGATATAATGCAAAAAGAACACAACTAAAACTCCAAGTGTTATACCAAAAAATAGAATTCTAAACCAATGGACTTGGAGGTAAACAAAAAGTTCCCCCCAAGTTTGGTAGTGAAGTATGTTGTGCAAAAGCTCTGGAGAGTTCAATAAGCTTCCGCTATTATGAACCACTGTAGCTTTTTCAACCAACGGTACTTTACCAAAAAATTCTCTGGCAAACAAACTCAAAGTCATAAGGCTAAAGAGTATTGCCTTTTTCATAATATATCCTTAACCTTTATAGGCCGTACTCCAGCCATATGGAACACCTATAACACCTTTGCCTACAGAGAAAACTCTCTTTCTATATATATCAGCTACTTCTTCCGCATCACCTACAACAAGTGCATTTGTAGAACAAATTGCTGCGCACATAGGCACCCTTCCCTCGGCAATTCTATTTGCACCGTATAACTCTCTCTCTTTATCAGAAAAAGTTGGCTCAGGACCACCTGCACACATAGTGCATTTATCCATAACACCTCTTGTGCCAAATGCACCATCCTTTGGAAACTGCGGAGCACCGAAAGGACAGGCATATAGACAATATCCACAACCTATACAAATCTCTTTATTGTGAAGAACTATACCGTCAGCTCTTATATAAAAACATTCAACCGGGCATACTTGCTCACAGGGTGCATCAGTACAATGCATACATGCAACCGAAACTGAAAATTCTTTTCCCTCCATACCTTCATTGACTGTTACAACTTTTCGTCTACTTATACCGACTGGCAACTGATTCGCCTCTTCGCAAGCAACAGTACAACCTTCACACTCAATACATCTTTTCTCGTCACAATAAAATTTCATTCTTGCCATCTCACACCCCCTACGCTTTTTCTACACGGCATAAGCCGGCTTTTGTCTCAGGGATTTGTGTGACAATATCATATCCATAGTTCGTCACAGTATTTGCACTCTCACCAATACTATAAGGCTTTGTACCCTCAGGATAGTTTTCACTCAAATTAACCCCTTGCATAATTCCAGCCCAATGAATAGGTAAGAAAATTCTATCATCACTTACAGAATAAGAGTATCTTGCCCTCACTTTTACTTTTGGTCCACCGGGAGCATGTATCCACATCATTGCACCATCTTTAATACCGTGTTCTAAAGCGAGATTAGGATTGATACTGCAATACATTTCAGGATTATGCTTATTAAGATATTTTGAACTTCTCTCAATAATTCCTGCTCCACTATGAGTATTGACTCTACCTGTCACCAAGTTAAGAGGAAATTCTTTAGAGTAATCAGTTTTTTGAACTGATGCATATCTTGTATCAACTCTATATTTATCCTTTTGATCTTTATAAGTTGGATACTCTTTAATCAAATCATATCTTGGTGTATGAAGTGGCTCTCTGTGCATTGGAATCTTATCAGGAAATGTCCAAACATTTGCTCTAGCTTTTGCATTTCCGTAAGGTGCAACTCCAGCTTTTAGGGCAAGTTCAGCTATCTCGTCACTAATATCAACTTTCCAGTTTTTACCCATTGCCTCTTTTTGAGCAGGAGTAAGGGTAATATTTAAAACTTTTTCGATATTATCTTTATGCAATTCAGGATATCCCCCTTCTACAGAAGCACCTTTTATGGTTGCCCCATCACCTGCAAGTTGACTCACTCCGTCATGTACAAGCCCGAATCTATTTCTAAATCCCATTCCACCTTGATGAACTGTTAGATTTACATCATAAAGTATCGGGCTACCACTGTGTTTTGTAGTCCAACAAGGCCAAGGAAGTCCATAATATTCACCCCTCATAGGTCCCATACCGGCTAAAGTAACCTCATCAAACATTTGCCAATTTTCTTGATGTTTTTTCAATCTTTTAGCTGTCCAGCCTGTAAGTCCTATGGTTTTAATAGCTCTTGCTATTTCATCAACACCGTCTTCTGGCCACTTAAATGTATCTTTAACTTTTTCAAGTGTACCTTTAGCTTTGTTTGCTCTTAGCTTCATCCCTGCAACAAACTCATTATAAAACCCAAATTTCTTAGCAAAAGTAAACATAATATCTTGATCAGTTTTACTTTCATACATAGGATCTACAACTTTGCTTCTCCACTGAGAAGATCTGTTTGTGGCAGTAACCATTCCTTCATTTTCAAACTGAGTAGCAGTCGGCAATATGTAAACACCGTCTTTTTTATTTGTTATAATTGCAGCCTCATTTGCAAAAGGCTCGGCAACAACAATTAAGTCAATTTTATCAAGTGCCTTTTGTACACTTGCAGTCCTTGAAATAGTAGTAATACCATTTCCCTGAATCCAGACCGCTTTTATAGGAGAGCTTGAATGAATAGGATCTTCTTTGATGACACCTTCATACCATCTAGATAGAGTAAAACCTTTTGCATTCATCCATTTTTTAGCTTTAAATCTGCCTTTTAGCCAATTATAATCAACTCCCCACTGTTTTGCAAAATATTTCCAAGAACCATCACTTAATCCATAATATCCAGGAAGCGAATGTGAAAGGCAACACATATCAGTTGCTCCTTGAACATTATCATGACCTCTTAAGATATTGCATCCTCCTCCTGCTACACCCATGTTGCCAAGGGCTAATTGAAGTATAGGAGCCATTCTTGTATTTGATGAGCCGATAGAGTGTTGAGTCAATCCCATAGCCCAGATAAGAGTTCCGGGTTTTCTTGTTGCATAAGCTCTTGTTATTTGATAAAGCATTTCAGTAGAAACACCGGTAACATTTGCTACTTTTTCAGGAGTCCACTTTTTCGCTTCTTTTATGACATCATCCATGCCATAAACTCTATTTTTAATAAACCCCTTATCTTCCCAACCATTTTTAAAAATGATGTGAAGCATGCCATACATAAAAGGAATATCGGTTCCAGGTCTTATATGAGCATACATATCAGCTTTTGCTGCAGTTTTTGTATATCTTGGATCTACTACTATAAGTTGAGCATTATTTTGCTCTTTAGCTTTTAGAAAATTTTTAAAACCAACAGGATGGTTTACCGCTGGATTTGCTCCAAAAACGATAATAGCCTTAGCATTTTGGATATCACCCAAGTGATTGGTCATAGCGCCATAACCCCATGTATTCGCCACACCGGCGACTGTTGCACTATGTCAGATTCTAGCTTGGTGATCTATATTATTTGTACCCCACATTGCGGCAAATTTTCTAAAATAGTAAGATTGCTCTGTACTTATCTTAGCTGAGCCTAAAAACATTGCTGTATCAGGACTCTCTTTTCTAAGCTGAAGCATTTTATCACCTATCTCGCTAACAGCTTGATCCCAACTTATTCTTTGCCACTTACCATTAACTTTTTTAAGCGGATGCTTGACTCTTTTTGCACTTTTTACAGTATCAATTGAATCAATACCTTTTGCGCAATGGCTTCCTTTGGAAAAAGGGTGCTCTTGTGCGACCAATTGCCTTACCCAGACACCATTTTGCACTTCTGCAATGATGCCACAACCAACTGAACATGTTGTACAGACGGTTTTAACTAACTTTGAACCGGGATATGGAACTTTCAATTCTTCATCTGTAGCTTTTCTAACAGCATTGCTGCCAGCCACCAATGAAGTTCCGACAACAGCGCCTCCAAGTGCTGCCATTTTCAAGAATGTTCGTCTTCCTGTTCTTAAAGATAGTTTATTTAACATATCTTTATCCATCTTTAACTCCTTTAAGATGCTACTGAATAGTACTCTCTCCAATGAGGTGTCATTTTATATAAAACCTCTTTTTTTGGAGAGTGTCCAATTACAACGCCGTTTGAGCCTTGACTTTCTGTCTTTAGCATATTTGCCTGAGCGATAGTACCTGTAGCCAATACCGCACCAGAGCCAATAAGAGCTTTTTTCAGAAAATCTCTTCTTTTTACTTGCATCTTTACTCCTTTGTATAGATTTATCCCTAATGTCATAAAGAGATATATGAAGCGGGCAAAAAAAGCTAAAACCACCTCAAATATCACCTTATAATCTAATTTTATTGAACTTATCTCAACTTCATTCTTTGTTGGATAAGAACTATAACCCACAACTTCGTTGTGCATTGATTAAGAACCCAACTTCGTTGTGTGAACCAA
>JALWUQ010000050.1 GCA_026993075.1 Campylobacteraceae bacterium | reverse complement strand
TTTTCTCATAAATTCTCCTTAATTTTTTTGATAAATAATTCTATCATAAAAACTTATATCATTTCAGCTAATATGTGATTAAAATTTAAGCATGTAATACAATAGAGAAATTTTTGGTATAATAACTGACCTTACCGCACTTTTTTCTCGAAAAGTCTTACTTTTCGTAGCTTTAGGGGGTTGCAGGGACTTTTGTCCCTACCACTATAGAGAGCTTTGCTCATTATAGTGCGTAAGGATAGATAATAAATAAAAAATATTTTAAGGAATTAGATAGTGAAGATTTTAGTTGCAGATTATATTTTGACTTGTGATGATGACTTTAGAATTATTAAAAATGGTGCAATCTGTTTTGACAAAAAAATTATAGATATTGGCGAAACAGATAAAGTTATAAAAAACAATCCTTATGCAAAAATAAAGTATCTATCCCCAAATTCAGTTATTTTACCAGGTCTTATAAATACTCATGTCCATTTAGAATTTTCTGCCAATAAGACTATGCTACTTTATGGCGATTTTGTACAATGGCTGCAAAGCATCATAAAAAAAAGGGATGAATTAAAAGAAAAATGCAATTTTGACTGTTATGAAAAATCAATCGATCAAATGATTTCAAGCGGAGTAGTGGCTTTTGGTGCAGTAAGTAGTTTTGGAGATGACTTGGAAGCTTGTGTTAATTCTCCCCAGAGAGTTGTATATTTTAATGAAATATTAGGATCAAATCCGGATTTTGCAAATCAAATTTGCTCAGATTTTACAAATAGGCTAGAAAAAAGCTATGATGCTTCAAATGATACTTTTATCCCCGCCATATCCATTCATTCAGCTTACTCTACTCATCCTCTTATATGTGATTTTGCTCTAAATATTGCAAAAAAAAATAATCTTTTAACAACTACACATTTTATGGAAAGTAAAGCCGAGAGAGAGTGGTTAGATAGCGGAAGTGGAGATTTTTTAAATTTTTTAAAAACATTTACAAAAGACCCAAAACCAATGTTTACTCCTTTAGAATTTTTAAATAAATTTAAAGATTTAAATACCATATTTGTCCATGGTACAACATGTACACAAGAAGAGTTGGAAATAATATCAAAGATTGGGTCACTGTCACACTGTTTTGTATCTAACAGAATTTTAAACAATCCGCTTCTTAACTTGAAAAATGTAAATGATGCAAATATTAATCTGAGTATCGGCACAGATGGTCTTAGCTCAAATATCAGTTTGAATATGTGGGACGAGTTAAGATCGTCTCTTTTTGCTCATTGCGATAATGATTTATGTGCATTATCAAAACAACTCATACTATCTGCAACAAAAAATGGGGCAAAGGCTCTTAATCTTTTGGATAATACAGAGCTTTCAAAGGGGAAAAATGCAGATATAATAAGTATCGTTTTGCCAGATATTGTAGAAGAGATAAATCAATTACCGCTTGAACTTATTTTACATACAAAAAGTATCAAAAGCGGCTATATAAATGGAGAAAGATATGTTTAAGGCAATATATGGATTTATAACCGGGGTTTTGGATTTTATTAAAAAATATTTTTTTATATTATTGGTTATTGTGATTATATCCATTTACTCTTTTAATTCGTCCAAATCCTTGCAATATAAGCCAAATCTTATGAGAATAAATATAGTAGGTCCAATCTTACAAAGTGATACTTTCTTACAAGATATCAAAGAAGCAAATCAGGAAAATATCAGAGGTGTACTTGTATATATAAATTCACCAGGGGGTTTGGTTGCACCTTCTGTCGAGATGAGCTTGGCTATAAAAAGATTGAAAATGAATAAACCTGTTGTTGTTTATGCAGCTGGTGTTATGGCAAGCGGAAGTTACTATGCCGGAATATGGGCAGATAAAATAGTAGCAAACCCGGGAGCGATAATTGGCTCAATCGGAGTGATATATGATGGGTTAAATTTATCTGAGCTAGCGAAAAAAATAGGAATAAAAGAGCAAGTTTTAAAAGTTGGAAAGTATAAAGAAGCAGGAACATTTGCGAGACCTTGGAATAAAGATGAAAAAGCAGAATTAAAAAGAGTTCTTGATGATACTTATAGTATGTTTGTTAATGATGTTGCCAGAGCCAGAGGCTTAAATATAGCAAATAAAAATCAATTTGCCGATGCACATATATTTAGTGCGAGTAGAGCTCAGGCTGTTGGCTTGGTTGATCAAGTAGGCTCCATTTATAAAGCTAAAGAATTACTTATCAAAGAGAGTGGTGTTGTTTATCCAAGATGGAAAAAAAGAGCTAAATATGAGACTTATATAGACAGACTCATAGGAGGTACTGTATCAAAAGTAAGTTCATATTTTACAGGAATAAGGAGCAGTTTATAGATTTTTTGTTGAAATTGCTTTTGCTTTTATAACTGTTTTTAGTGAAATTAATTCAAAAATATCTTCTGGTTTTATCTCTTTTAAGTTTACCGGATGATGATTTTTTACTACCTGAGCATAAGTGCTTTTGATTTTATTTTTCGGATTATTCATTTCAAGTGATTTTAGAGTGAAGTTTAGTTTTTGTTCTTTATTTGATATTATTTGACTTTGTTTGTAAGATAAATTCTTAAATAATGAAATTATGATATCATCTTTTTTATGCAATAAAAAGGAGAATGTATTATGAAATCTTTCTATAAAAGTATTGATCTCTTTTTTATATAATAATATTTTTGATTGTAGAGAGTTTTGCTTATATGAAAAAAATATATTCTTTAATTCTTCATTTCTTGAAACAATAATCCTTTTAAAAGTATTATTAAAACTCTCTTGCATACTATCCACATACATAAGCATTTCATTTTTATCAGGCAAAATCATTTCAAAAGCAGCTGATGGAGTCGGTGCCCTCAAATCAGCAACAAAATCGCTTATCAAGAAATCTATTTCATGGCCTACTGCAGATACTGTAGGTGTTTTAACATCAAATAGTGCTTGAGCTACAATTTCTTCATTAAAAGCCCATAAATCCTCCACACTTCCACCACCTCTGCCAAGGACTATGATATCCACGCCAAAATCATCGGCTCTTTTTATATTTTCCGCTATATGCTCGGCTGCATGTGTACCTTGAACAATCGTGTCAATAAGGATAATTTTTACAAGAGGCCATCTTTTTTTTGCAACTCTGAGCATATCTTGAAGCGCTGCTCCTGTTTTTGAAGTAACTACGGCTATAGTTTTTGGGAATATTGGCAAATGTTTTTTTATAGATTTATCAAAATACCCTTTATCTTCAAGTTTTTTCTTCAACTGCTCATAGGCAAAAGCTAAAGCACCGCTTCCTGATGGTTCTAAAGAAAGACAATTTATCTGATAAGTTCCTCTTGGAGAATAAACAGATACATTTCCATGTGCAACTATACTAAGACCTTCTTCAACTTTAAATTTCAATTTTTGATTATTGCCCTTAAACATAACACAAGATATAGAAGATTTTTCATCTTTTATGGTAAAGTAAAGATGTCCGGAGCTATGATATGTAACCCTTGAGACTTCCCCTTCAACACTAACTGATAAAAAAGTTGTCTCAAGAAGTGATTTTATCTGATTATTAAGTTCGCTTACACTTACACAGTTTTGCACAAAAGTACCTTTTTAGATTTGCTATTTTATATTTTTTTAGCTATGAAAAGAGTAGAAATATCCATGGAAAAACCTTTTATATACTCTATCTCAAATCCACATTCCTCAAGCTCATCTACAAGTTTTTCTCTTGTTAAAAAATTTTCTATGGAATTTGGTAAATAATTATAAGCTTCATAATTTTTAGACATTATTCCTCCAATAGCTGGAAGAATTTTTTTCATGTAAAAATCACGGATTTTACTTATTGCATTTTCATTTTCTAACTTTGTAAACTCCAAGATTACCAATAACCCACCTTTTTTTAAAACTCTGTTAAACTCTTTTAATCCCTCTATTCTATCCACAACATTTCTAAGCCCATAAGAGATACTCAGTATATCTGCTTTTTCATTTTCCAAAGGAAGATTTTTGGCTTCAGCTTCTTTAAAAAGTGCATCAATTCTTTTATTTTTAGCCACTTCTAACATTTTTACAGAAGGGTCCATGCCTATTATACTGTGTATGACAGTATCATTCTTGCCACTTCTTTTAAGCCAATACTCACACATGTCTCCAGTACCGCAGGCAACATCTACAATCAAATCAATATCTTTTTTATCATAAATCTTATAAGTTTTATCACATGCTTTTTTACGCCAACTCTTATCAATACCAAAACTTAAAACTCTATTTGCCACATCATAAGTTGGAGCAATTTTATCAAACATTGAAACTATTTTTTTCTGCTTATCCAAAGTAAAATCCTATAAATATTTAATTTATTCTATCAAAAAACTGTTTAAAACTTCCAAAATGTAAAAAATAAATAGATTTATCTATTATGTGGGTGTACAACAATAGGACTTTTCGAGAAAAAAGTGCATAAGGTCAGTTATTTTTTCTTTAGTTTCTTGCAACTCCTTTTGCAATGAAGCTAAATTTATATCCAAAGTAGATATATTTTTTATAGAACAGTAATCTTGTACCATTTTTATCTGGTTTTGAATATCATTTAAG
>JALWUQ010000049.1 GCA_026993075.1 Campylobacteraceae bacterium | reverse complement strand
AGGATTAACGACTATTTGTTTTGTAACAAAGTCTTTCAAGTCTATAATTGCAATTCTTGGATTGGCTTTATCATTTATAGCAAGCCATTTACCGTCATATACACCATTTGTCTCAGAAAGTGCCGGGTGATGAGTATCGCCCCATGTTATTTTCTTACCTCTGATATCACCCTCAGCAAGAATTTTTTTGGTATCATCATCATATCCCCAACCTTGCCAAGGCTCAGGAGTAAAAACACCTATATATTTATATATTCTCATAGATGGAACACCCCATACTATAACTTGCCCTGATTGTCCACCTGAACTAAAAGTAATATACTTATCATGATGACCTGTAGGTTGATAAGTTTTAGCTGCTGCTAATAGATCCTGCTGTGACAAATGTCTTCTTGCCATCACCTTTTGCAGTTCAGTCTGTGCAGTGGCAACAGTTGCCAAAAGCGACAGTCCAGCTACCATAAGCGATGCTTTGCCGATCATATTCTTCATCTGATATCCTCCTTAAAAAAAATTATCAAAAAATTTATTAAATATGTACTTGAATTTATACATATCACCTTAACTTTTGCTTACGAATTTACACTTTAGCAAAAATTCCTATATTAATTTATCGACTTAACGATAAATTAACTATTTACTCGGAATTATACACTATAACGAGTTTCTTTTGAGTCGCTTTTTCAAATAATATAAAAAAAAATAAAAAAATATTTCTTTTTATTAATATTTAAATAGTGTATTTAATGTTTAATATTTTGATTATATGGTTTTATATTAGTATAAGATTTGATTGGATTTAAACTATATATCAATCATATATCCCAATTTTCCAACAGTTTTAATAATATCAATTTGTAATTTTTTTCTTAATTTAAAAATTAAATTTTTAAGTGCCGAAGGAGATGCCTCTTTGTATATATATAATTTATCTTCAATAGATTTTCTTGAAACTAAATTTCTACGATGCAACAGTAAAAGCTCAAACAGCATAGCTTCCTTTTTAGTTAGTGGTATTTTTTTATCATTGTATATAAACTCTTTATTATCATAGTCATAAAATGATATCTCACTAACTTCAACAATGCCTGTTTGTTCACTTGATAATACTTTTGCACACTCTTGTAAAACTCTGGTTAAATCACTTTCTTTAATTGGCTTTATCAAATACTCAACTAAAAAAAGCTTTATTGATTCAAGCAAAAATTCTTGATTTGCATACGCACTTGTTACTACAATAGGTATTTTTTTATTACTTTTTCTTATTTTTTTTATGAGATTTAAGCCATTTAATTTAGGTATTTTAATATCTGTGATAATAATATCAGGATGTAATCTGTCATACACCTCATAAGCTTTCTCTCCATCACCTGCAATATATACTTCTTTTACATACAGCAATAAAACCTTCTTAAAACTTTGGGCAACACTAATTTCATCCTCAACCAATAATATTGTAGATTTTTTTAAAAAGAATTCATACTCTTTTTTCATAAACACCTCTCAAAGTAAACTAAATTTAAAAACTGACCTTATAATTGACCTTACGCACTTTTTTCTCGAAAAGTCCTACTTTTCGTAGCTTTAGGGGGTTGTAGGAACTTTGAGTTCCTGCCATTATAATGAGCTTTGCTCATTATAGTACATAAGGTCAGCTTATAAGTGCCTATTATAATATATAGCACATACAATCAATCTTTTATTATATCATTATCTGGCTATAAAATAAAACTGATATAATTATAATCTTAAATTTTATAAGGATATCTTTATGCTAAAAACATCAAATTTAACGAAACAATATATTCTTGCACTCGTTATAACTGCGATACTCTCTTCATTTGCATATTTTAACTTAAACCACTTAAGCAGCTCCCAGACAAATTATGAAAAGATGATAAACATAATCAGTAAACAAAAAATTCTTGTTCAAAAAATTGCTTTTTATTCTATATATTATAAAATAAACAAATTGAAAAATGCTATAAATTTAATAGAAAAATATAATAAAGAGATGTCTGAGTTTTCTATGTCTGATGAAATAAAAAAAATATACTTGAATAAACCAATACTTTTAAATAAAAAGATAAAAAGATATATTATATTTGCAAAACATTTCAGAAGCACTCGAGATGGAAAAAGTTTAGATTATCTTTTAAATCACTCCAGTATTTTACTTAAGTATCTAAATAAATCAATTTTTATGCACCTTTCAGAGGCTAGTAAAAATACACAAAAAATTCAAAATGTTGAATTATATATTTTCATATTAACGCTTCTTACGCTGTTTTTTGAAGCTATTTTTATTTTCAAACCTGCAAATGATAAAATCAAGAAAAATATAAAAGAATTAACAAAACAAAAAGATTATTCAAACACGGTTATTGAATCAAGTAAAAACGCAATAATTACATTGGATAAAAATCTAAAAATCAAAACATTCAATAAAAGGGCTGAATATATTTTCGGCTACACAAAACAAGAGATGATAAATAAGCCGTTTTTTGGAAAAATTGTACCAAGACAATTCAAAATTATACAAGAAGAAGGGATTTATAAATTTTTAAAAGAATTGGAAAAAGACGATGCAAGTGAAACTAAAGAAAATGAAGGTATAAACAAGCAAGGGCATATATTTCCTATTAGAATATCTTTTGCTGTTAGTGGAAAAGATAACTCAACTATCATAATAGCAAATATAGAAGATATTTCAAAAGAAAAATTAAATGACCAAATACTGCAAGAACAGGCAAAATTTGTTGCTCTTGGCGAAATGATTTCTGTTATAGCACATCAATGGAGACAACCGCTTGCTCAACTTAATTTTAACTGCATGTATATAAGAAAAAAATTAGCTGATAATAAACTCTCAGAGGATATTATAAAAAATGAGGAGATTATAGAGTTTATGTCTGAAACTATTACAAATTTTGAGAATTTTTATAAAAAGACTGATGATAGTACTTTCAAGCCAATACTTGCTATTGATACTGCAATGAAAATTGTTGAATCTACACTAAAAATATATAAAATAAAACTTGTAAAAGAGATATCTTCTGATACTAAAATTTTTGGCAATCTAAATATCCTAGCACAAGTCATCTTGTCAATTTTGCAAAATATTATAGATATAGTTAAGCTTAATAATTTAAGCGAAGCTCATATCTATATCAAATTAAAAGATTTCAAAGATTTTATAATTTTAAGCATAAGCGACGATGTCGGAGGCATAAAAATAAAACCGATTCAAGATATATTCAAGCCATTTAAAAGTAAGAAAAGAGTCTCTTCGACAGGTATAGGACTGTATATGTCTAAACTTATAATAGAGAAAAAATTTAATGGTACGATAAGTGCAGACAATACAAAAACAGGGGCTATTTTTACTATAACACTACCTCATATTAAGTAAATTATGATAAAATAACATAAAAAAAAGGATAAAAAAATGAATAATTATACTGAAGATGAAAAAAGTATAATGAAAAAAGAGTTTGAAAAACTTACAAAAATAAGAACTGATTTTTATGATTTTTTAGATGCAAATATACCAAAAAAAGATGAACAATTTGACTTTTCAAAAAACCCTTCTTTAGATGCAAAAGATGTTTACTTGCATTTTTTCAAACTTGATTATCAAGCAAGAAAGCTCAGAGGATTTTTAGCAAAAGCTTATGGATTTAGCAAAGAATAAGTATAAAAATGTCTTACATCGAAATAAATTCTTCCAATTTTTTCCACAATTTAAATCTAATCTCAAAGCAAATTGGAAGCAAAGATAAACTTTTTGTCGTATTAAAAGACAATGCCTATGGACATGGCTTAAAACTGATGGCAAAACTTAGTCAAGAGTTTGGGATAAAAAGATGTGCGGTAAAAACTGTAAAAGAAGCAAAGGAGATACAAAAGTTTTTTGAATATATCTTGGTATTAAGCGACATACCAAAAGATAAATTCTCAAATATCGCAATTGCCATCAATGATATAAACTCTATAAAAAAGATCAAAAGAGGATCATTAGTTGAACTTAAAGTTGATACCGGGATGCATAGAAACGGTATTAACGCAGATGACTTGGAAATCTCATTCAAACTTATCAAACAAAAAAGATTGATATTAAAAGGTGTTTATACTCATTTTAGAAGTGCTGATGTACTCTCAAGTGAATATTTTTGGCAAAAGAAAAATTTTGCAGAAGTAAAAAAAAGAGTTAAAAAATTATCTAAAAATTTAAATATACCACTTCCTTATTTTCACTCTCATAACTCAGCGGCAATATTTAGAAATAATAATTTTGATGATGATTATGCAAGAAGTGGCATAAGTATATACGGCTATCACTATCTCTCAAAACCCCTTCCCTGCGTGGACTTGAAACCTGTTTTATCTTTATGGGCACAAAAGCTAAGTCAAAGAAAGCTCAAAAAAGCTCAAAAAGTGGGATATGGCGGTGTATTTGAAGCAAAAGAGCAGATGATAGTTTCCACTTATGATATAGGTTATGGGGATGGATTTTTCAGATATGACGGCTTGGGAGATTTAAAAGTAGCGGAGGGCAAAAACATATTGGGACGAGTTTCGATGGACAGCATGAGTTTGGAATCATCTAAAAACGAACTTTGCTTGTTTAAAGATGCAACAAATCTAGCAAACTATTTTAATACCATAACTTATGAAATCATCACAAATCTCTCGCCAAATATCAAAAGAGTTGTGATTTAAAATTATTTTATCTTCTGACCTTACGCACTATAATGAGCAAAGCTCGTTATAGTGGCAGAAATTCAAAGTCCCCAC
>JALWUQ010000048.1 GCA_026993075.1 Campylobacteraceae bacterium | reverse complement strand
TTATGATGCCACTGAAGTGATAAATCAGGTGGCAATTTGTCTAAATACAAAACAAAATATAAAAGAGATAAATTCAATGATATTTGCCCACCCCACGATGTCAGAGAGTTTCTCTCATTTGGTTGAATATATCTAATGCATTAGACTTGTTGCGATGTACTCTTATATTGCAACAAGTCTATTTTTATCAATTAGGTTTTCTTTTAAATATTCATATTTCAATTTATTCTACCTCTTGTTTAAAAATTAATCTTGTAGTCGGTTTATCTTATAGGAATAATTTTATTGACATCTTCTTCTAATTTTTTATGTTGTTTTTTGAGCTTTGAAAAAGTATATGATATAGGTGTAAATTCTGTTTTTACATTATTTATCTCTATTTTAGATCCGTATATCAAGATTTCATCATTTTTATTTATGGTTTCAATTTCTGATGGATGATACCATTTTCCATTTCTAAAAAGGTATAATATTCGTATATTTTTGTACTCTTTTTTATTATCTTCTTTTTTTAATTTTGCATTATTGTTAAACTGTCCAAAATATATATCTTTATCATTTGGAAGATTGATTGGAGTACCGCTCTCAAGTAGGGCTAACATTTTTTCATCTCTAATTTTTTCCGGAGTTATTTTTAAGAGATCTATATAACAAAGTAGTATGCTTTTTAATTTCTCAATCTGATATATAGGTGAATAATTTTTATTTGTAAGTTGTGCTTCATATAAGCTGGTATATTTTAAGTTTAACTTATCTGATATTAATATATGAACCATGTGTGAAAAAAATACTGCCAGAATAGTTGGTACCAACAATGAATATCCTCCGGCCATCTCTATGACTATAACAATAGCTGCCAAAGGAGTTCTTGCTGCTGCTCCAAACACGGCTGCCATCGCAATAACTGCAAATATCGCACTTGGTTCATGAAAATAGTATGCAAAAGCACCACCTAACATCGAGCCTATAAAAAGTGTTGGGGCAAAAACACCGCCAGAACCGCCAGAACCTACAGTAAATGAAAAAGCAAATATCTTTGCAAATATTAAAATTAATAGCAACTTCGCCATAATACTGCCGTTTATCGCTTCTTGTATCCATCCATATCCGCCTCCTAAAACTTGAGGAAAATATATGGCTATAAGTCCTACGAAAAATGCTCCAATGGCCGGTTTAAAATGTGGTTTTATCGGTATCTTTCTAAATATATCTCTAGTTCCATAAAATACATTTGGTAAAAATACAGATACAATGCCACTGGCAATTCCAAGTAGAATAATTTCTAAAAATGTGATTATTTTAGTCACTTCCAAATTTTTAGGAATTGCAAATATAGGCTGCCAACCAAAGAGATATCCTGTTATTGTATATGCGATAAGCGGTCCAAAAAGTATAAACATAAGTTCTTGTGTTTCAAACTCTGTATCACTATATAAAACTTCTATTGAAAATATAGCAGTCCCCATAGGTGCTTTAAAAACTGCTGATAAGCCTGATGCCATTCCAAGAAGAACAAATAACTCTCTCTTTTTCGTATTTACTTTTCTAAAAGTTGCATATATCGAGCCGATACCGGAACTAAATAAAGCAGTCGGGCCTTCTCTTCCGGCAGAACCGCCTGTTCCTATGGTGATAGCGGATGCGATTATCTTGATAGGGGTTACTATGGGTCTTAGGTATCCTCCTGATCTATGAAATGCTCTTACAACAGTATCTGTACCATGCCCCTCAGCTTCTGGGGCAAAGGTGTAAACTAATATTCCTGAAATCAATCCTCCTATCACAATAACAGCTATCAAAAGCATAGGATCATAGCCATGTGTGATATAAGGCTTTAATATTTTTAGAGTCCCAGGAGGTATGTAGCCTGCTATGTAACCTATCGTGTATTTACTTATAGCATCCAATGAAAGGATAAATATTTCAGAACACATGGCACCAACAACACCTATGATAAAGGTATCTAAGAGTAGTGTCATGTTTTTTCTGAAATTAGTCTGCACGAAATATTTCTTTTTCAAGTTTTAATATTTGTTTACTTATGGTTCTGTGTGTTATAAGTCTTAATGCTATCTCAACTCCAAATGCTATTGCAAATGATATTATCAAATAAAATCCTATCATAGGAGTATGTTGGTAAGTATAATATAATGTGAGCCCTACTATACTAAATATGAAAAAGATTGATAGTAAAACCATATAAATATTTGCCCCTGTTTGTTTTATACGAAAGAGATGACCTATGTGAGTGATGCCTTGAATGATTAGTACAGCAAGTGTTGCTATTATAGTTATTTGGGTTAAGCTGAAAAATATAATCATAGGAATAATAAACACAGTACTTACAATTATACCTTCAAAAGAGTGAAATATATTATAATCATAAATTTTAGGCAAATCACCGTTCTTTGCCATAGTGTAGCCTATCTCAGTTGTTGCGTACAAGGTAGCATTTATGGCTGAAGCAGTTGCCAAAAGAGCAGTTACAGCCATTATTTTAAATCCAAAATGTCCAAATATAGGCTCTGCTGCTTGAGCGAGTGCATAATCTTTTGCTTTTACAACTTCAGCAAGCGGCAAATTACCAAGAACTGCCAAACTTGTTAATATGTATAAAATCGCCACAAATATAATAGCGATAGTCATAGAATACATCATTGTTTTTTTAGGATTTTTCATATCTTCTACCGTATTTGTAATAACACTAAAACCTTGATACGCAAAAAATGTCAAACCAATGGCAAAAAACATATCTTTCATAGGCGGCATATTAGAAATACTTAAGAGTTTTGGACTAACATTAAAAAGAGCTGCTACAGTAAAAACTATCAATATAGTAAGTTTTATAATAACTATGATATTTTCAGACTTTGCAACTATGCTAGCACCAACAAGATTTATGGTAGTAAAAACAATTACAATTCCAACAGCATATATATTTATCCAAAATGCGTCTCCTCCTTGCATAAAAGTTGCCGCGTATACTCCGAAAGATTTTGCAACTGCGGCTATGGCAACCAATCCTGAAAAATAAAACAAAACTCCAGCAGAACCTGAAAAAACACCCTCTCCATAACTTTGAACCAAATATTCTACTATTCCGCCACGAGATGGATAAGCTAAAGCAAGTTTTGCCAATGAATATCCGCTAAGCAAAGCCGCAATACCTCCAAATATAAAAGAAACCCATACGATATTCCCTGCTATTGAGCCGGCTTGTCCTATAACTATAAATATACCGGCTCCAACCATCGAACCAATTCCAAGCATAACCGCACTGATAATTCCAAAAGCTTTTTTATTTTCCATTTTGTTTCCTGTTGTCATTTATCAAACTTTTTGAAATTATTGCCCATGAAAAGCAAAGTTAATCCGTCAAAAAATAAACTTATCCCTACATATACGCCTATAAGCCATGATTCTTGCTGTATGGAAGTCCAGGAGATTAAAAAAATAACACCTAACCCCAATGATACAAAAGCATTAAGTAGCCAAATCCACCATCCTTTTGAGGGATACATAGAAGATCCAAGAGCAAATCCGGCAAAACCATCCATGAAAAAATAAATTGCAAAAAGAAAACCGACTGCTTCAATGCCAGTTACAGGGTAATACAAAATCATTAAGCCAGTACCTATAAGTATAATAGTTTTAAGCCATCCAAGCCAGTCTTCACGGTTACTGATAAATGTGAAGTATCCAGTTGTAAATCCTGAAAATATCATAATCCAGGCTATAAAAGCAACTGTTACAACAGATGCATAGAAAGGATATGAAAAAGCTCCAATTCCAACAAGAGACAAAACAATACCGGCAATTGTTGAGTACTTGCCAAATTTAGTCAATATCTCTTTTTCTTTTGGAAATAATTTATAATTCCACATTCTTGACCCTTTATAATTTTAGTGAAATTTTATCATAAAATTGTATTACACTGTGTTAACTAATTGACAACATTCTTCTTTTACTAAAAATAAATTCTAAAATGATGATAGATAAATAAAATAAACCTATCATTAAAAGACTGTTTTTATTGTGTTCCCATAGGTAGTATATCAAAGTGAACCAAGATATCATGCACAATATTAAACCTGTAAGAGGTAATAAATATGAGATTTTTATATCTTTTTTTAGCTTAAAAGCAGAAAGATTTATTGATGCAAAAATCAATAAAAAACTGGAACTTGAAAAAGAAGATATTATGGTTAAGTCTCCTATATTTACAAATATTATCGTAATTATACTTATAAGAAGAAGGCTAACCCATGGGATATTTTTTGTTCTTTCTCTCATGGAAAACAGTTTTGGTAGTGCTTTTTGCTCAGACATAACTTTACCAAGTCTTGCGGTGCCAAATAATGTAGCATTGATTGCTGATGAGGTTGAAAGTAAAGCTCCAAGTGATATGAGTAAAAAGCCTGCATTTCCCAAAAAAGGTTTGGCTGCTATAGCTAAAGCATCTTCTTTATATTTTACAATTTCATGTGGAGTTAGATTTCCAACGGCTACTAAAGATACCAAGATGTATATAAAAATAGTTATAATGATAGAGTACATAATAGCACGGGGGATATTTTTATTGGGATTTTTAGTTTCATTTATAGCATTTGGTATCAGCTCAAACCCCTCATAAGCCACGAAGATAAGCGCTGCACCCATCAAGACCCCCATTTCGCCATTACTAAAAATAGGCAATACATGGTTGGACTTGATGTAAAAAAGACCGATTACCGCAAATAAAGATAAAATGATAACTTTTATTATAACTATGATATCTTCTGTGTGTCCGGCTGCTTTTACTCCGTAAAGATTGACACCTAAAAAAGTAAGCAATATGCCTGATTCAAAGAGATGTTGCAAAGCAATACTGTAAGTACCATCATCAAGCATAGCTTTTGCATATACTCCAAAAGTATAGGCATATAAAGAGAGAGTTCCTATATATCCGACTATCAACAGCCATCCGCCAAGTGCCGCAATATTTTGGTTTGAAAAAGCTTTTTCAAGATAGGTAAAACTGCCACCTTCGCTTTTATAAGAAAGACCAAGTTTAGAGTAAGACCAACCTGTAAGTAATGCAATGATTCCTCCAAGACCAAAAGCTATAAAAGCTCCATGTCCTGCCAAATCAGCAGATAAGCCAAGAACTGAAAATATCCCGCCTCCAACCATGCCTCCAACTCCCATGGCAATAAGTTCTTTAAGACCTAATTTTTCATCTTGAATTACTACTTTTTTATTCAAAATTATCCTTTGAGTATGATTTTATATCTTAAAATCATCACATTTTTCAATCAATTTTTCCAAGTTTTTTACCGCAAGATATCCTCTTTTACTTAAGATTATACCTTCTTTTTTAAGTTTTTCCATCTGTGTGCTTACAACTGAGCGAACTGAGCCTATCATTTCTGCCAAAGATTCGTGCGAGAGGTTATTTATGAGTTTGACATGATGATGGTCTTGTATCTCTTTTGGTGATGTATGTTTTAAAATCAGCTTAGCAAGTCTTACTGAAGTATCATTAAAAACTAAAGATTCCCCAAAGTCTTCTAATTCTCTCACAGTTTGTCCAAGATATGGCAAGAAAGAAGCATTAAAATCAGGATAATCCTTTAGCAATTGTCTCGCTTTTTTTAAAGGAAAACGAAGAGCAAATATATCATCCATCGCAACAGGAAAAACAATATGTTCTTTACCGTCAAGTAAAGTAACGATATCAAAAATATCTCCACTACTTAAAATAAAAAGAGATATACTTCTACCGTTTTGAGGGTTTATACAAGTGATTTTTAACCTGCCTTTTAATATGATATGAAAGTATTTTGCACCTATATCACTATCAATTGTTTCATTTCGTTTCCAACTGATCAAAGTAGATGATTTGATTATTTGCTTTATTTCTTCTTTATCCATTTTTTCAAATAAAAAAGATTTTTGTAAAACTTTAAGAGAGTTCTCAAGAGAGAAAGAGTTATTTTGCATGCTTTTTCCTCTGGTATGTTTTTTGTGTTTTATAGTGATA
Organism: Campylobacteraceae bacterium; assembly: GCA_026993075.1. GTDB lineage: Bacteria > Campylobacterota > Campylobacteria > Campylobacterales > JALSKU01 > JALSKU01. The sequence continues at coordinate 51,935 of JALWUQ010000048.1, read as the reverse complement.
AATCTTATTATAGCTGATTAATTCTGTTTGCTAACTTATAAAGTAAGATAGCAGTTTTTGTCTTTGTTTTTTGATAAATCGACTCTTTGTATGTTTTTGACAAACTATCCATATATTCAATACTTTCTTTGCATTTCTTAATGTTTTCTTCAAAAAATTTATGACTTTTATCTTTACTAAATATACTTATACCATGCAGGATTTCTTCTATATGAAACTTTTCATGTTCAATGCTGTCGTAAAGTTGATGATGTAAAACATCCATCTTTTTTTTGAAATCGTCATTTAATTTATCTATATAATCATTTATATCATTTAATTGTTGATGAAATTCATTCTCTTTTTGACTTATTAATTGATGATTTTTATCTATATTTTCTTTTGCGCTTTCTTTTGCAGTTTCTATCATAAAAGCAGAAGAATTTTTTAAAATCTCTTTATATGTTTGCATATTATTGTGCAGTAACTCTTCTATCACTTCTAACATTTCATAAGTTATGCCCTCTATTGACTGTCCTGTTTTTTTATAATCTTCTACTATGTTTCTATAATCATTTTTAATCAAATATTCAATCTCTTTTTCAATATCTTTATCATGTGAAAGTATATCTTGTATTTTCTCTTTTATATCATTTTTATATGACATTTTATACCTCCTCATTTTTGATAAGTAATTGTATAAAATAGTTAGTTTATATTCTGTTAGTTGGCTTACAGATGATAAAAATAATATTAAGATACAATAATTTTAAATTTCAAACAAAAAGTAAATAAAATTTGTAATATAATTTCATTAAAGAAAATTGAAAGGATATAAGATGAGTCAATATATCAAATGGTTTAAAGAAATAGGTATAGAAGATGTCGCCGAAGTAGGCGGGAAAAATGCATCATTGGGTGAAATGTATCAAAATCTTATAAGTGAAGGCGTGAGAGTGCCAAATGGCTTCGCAGTTACTGCGAGTGCATATAAATATATACTTGATTATAATAATGCTTGGAAAAAACTGCACGAACAATTAGACGATTTGGATCCAAATAACTTAAAGCAGCTTCAAGAAAGAGGTGCAAATTGTCGTAAAATTATTTGGGAATGCGAACTTCCTGATGATTTAAAACAAAACATATTTGACGGCTTTGAAAAGTTAAAAAAAGAATACGGTGATACTCTCTCTATGGCTGTTAGATCTTCTGCAACCGCTGAGGATTCCCCTGAAGCTTCTTTTGCCGGTCAAAACGATACTTACTTAAATATAAAAAATGAAAAAGAGTTACTTGATGCTTACAAAAGGTGTTTGGCTTCAAACTTTACAGACCGCTCAATTCATTACAAATATGATAATAAATTTGATTATTTTAAAGTATACCTTAGTGTTGTTGTCATGAAAATGGTAAGAAGCGACAAAGGAGCGAGTGGTGTAATGTTCAGTCTTGATACTGAAACAGGTTTTGAAGATGTTGTTTTTATAAATGCTGCTTTGGGACTTGGAGAAAATGTTGTACAAGGTACAATAGATCCGGATAGTTTTTATGTGCATAAACCTACTTTTGTGAAAGGAAAAAGAGCTGTTTTAAAAAGACGATTAGGTAGCAAAAAACTAAAAATGATATTTACAGATGTGTTAAACACAGATAATATAGCAGTCGAATATACAAAAAATATACCAACAACCGAAAAAGAAGAGAAGAGATTTTGTATAAGCGATAATGATGTAATGGTTTTAGCTGATTATGCCATAAAAGTAGAGAATCACTACTCTAAAAAAGTAGGGCATATAAAACCTATGGATATGGAATGGGCTAAAGATGGGCTTGATGGTCACCTTTATATGGTTCAAGCAAGACCAGAAACCGTACAGTCTCAAAAAAAAGGTGATATTTTAGAGATATATCACTTAAGAGAAAAAGGTGAAGTTTTAGTCACAGGCAGGGCTGTGGGCACAAAGATAGGTCAAGGAAAAGTGCATATTATAAATGATGTTAAAAATTTGAGTGATTTTAGAGCCGGCGAAGTTTTGGTAGCAGATACTACAACACCTGATTGGGAGCCTATCATGAAAACAGCTTCAGCTATCATAACCAACAAAGGTGGCAGAACTTGTCATGCAGCCATAGTCAGTAGGGAGCTTGGCATACCAGCAGTCGTAGGATGTGAAGATGCAACTGAGAGATTAAAAAATGGCGAGATGGTTACAGTCAGCTGTTCTGAGGGTGAAAATGGTGATATCTATAAAGGCAAGTTAAAATATGAGATAGAAAAAACAGACCTTGGCAATTTACCAAAAACAAAAACTGAGATTATGATGAACCTTGGCAATCCCGATCAAGCATTTTCTCTTGCTTCTTTGCCAGTTGACGGTATAGGTCTTGCAAGAATGGAATTTATTATTAATGAATATATAAAAGCTCATCCTATGGCATTAAGGCATCCTGACAGGGTTGATGATGCGACAAGGAAAAAACTTGAAGAATTAAGTGAAGCTTACGGAAATATGGAAGAATTTTTTGTAAAAACGCTTAGTGAAGGTATAGCAACCATAGCGTCATCAGTTTATCCAAATCCTTGTGTTGTCAGAATGAGTGATTTTAAATCGAATGAATATGCAACACTCTTAGGAGGTAAATTTTTTGAGCCTGAAGAAGACAATCCGATGATAGGTTTTCGTGGAGCCGCAAGATATTCAAATCCTGCTTATGAAGATGGATTTGCCCTTGAGTGTAAAGCTATGAAAAGAGCTAGAGAAGTGATAGGCTTGGATAATATTATATTGATGATACCATTTTGCAGAAGAGTTGAAGAGGGTGAGAGAGTTATACAGACTATGGAAAAATATGGACTTAAAAAAGGCGAAAATGGTTTAAAAGTGTATGTAATGTGTGAAATACCAAATAATGTCATACAAATAGATGAATTTAGTAAAATATATGACGGATTTAGCATAGGAAGTAATGACCTTACACAGTTGACTCTTGGAGTTGACAGAGATAGTGAAATAGTTGCTTTTGATTATGATGAAAGAGACCCAGGAGTCCTTAAAATGATAGAATTAGCCGTAAAAGGATGTCAAAGAAACGGCAGACACAGTGGTATTTGTGGTCAAGCACCATCAGATTATCCCGAAGTTGCTGAATTTTTGGTAAAATTAGGAATAGATTCTATAAGTCTAAATCCTGACAGTGTATTAAAAACTATAAAAAATATAGTAAAAATGGACGGATGAGAGAAGCACAAGAAGCAAGAAGAAAGTGGTGAGAATTTAGTAAACCAACCCAACCAGCCGGGGTTAATGCTTGACTTTTTTGTTTGTTCACGAAGTGAACAGATGAAAAAGTAAAGCTTTAACCCCAATTATAAGGAGAAAACAATGAACAATTACCTTCCGGCAGATATACCGGCAAAAAAAGAGAAAGAGTTTTTTAAAAATTTTAAAAAAGCAACAGGAGGAAGTGGAAGGCTTATGCTTTTTGCGGGAGATCAAAAGGTTGAGCACTTAAACAATGACTTTCACGGTAAAAATATCCCCTTAGAAGATAACGACCCTGAACATCTTTTCAAAATCGCCTCTAAAGCAAATATCGGTGTTTTTGCAACACAATTTGGACTTATCAGCAGATATGGCAGAAGTTATAAAGATATTCCCTATCTTGTTAAACTAAATGCAAAAACAAATTTGATACCATATAATGACAAAGATCCTTATTCTAAAGAGTGGTTAAGTGTAGAAGATGTCGTAGAATTTAAAAAGCAGAGTAAACTTCAAATACTTGGAGTCGGATATACTGTTTATCTTGGAAGTGAATTTGAGAGAGATATGTTCAATGAAGCAGCAAATATCATACATAAAGCTCATCAAAACGGACTCTTAGCAGTATTGTGGATATATCCTAAGGGAAAATATGTAAAAGATGAACACGATGCTCACCTTATAGCCGGAGCTGCCGGGGTGGGTGCATGTTTGGGGGCTGATTTTATAAAACTTAAAGTTCCTTATGATAACGGCAAGTTTAAGCCGGAACTCTTAAAAGAAGTAACAACAGCTGCTGGAAGATCCGGTGTGCTTTGCGAAGGTGGTGACAAAGTAGATGAAAAAGCATTTTTGCAAGAGTTGTATGAGCAAATCCACACAGGAAAAAGCAGAGGCAACGGAACAGGAAGAAATATACACCAAAGAAAACTAAAAGAAGCTATAAAAATGGCAAATGCCATATATGCAGTAACGGTAAAAAATGCCACAGTAAAAGAAGCTATAAAGATAGTAAAAAGTCAGAAGTGAGTGGATAGAAGTTGCAAATCAACCAGCGGACCCCGTTGGTTGCACGATTGAGCAAAAGAAAAGCAAATAAGAAAATATTCTAAACAAGGAGTAAACAAAATGAGCAGTAAAATCAAAGATATAAAAGCAATGGAAATTCTTGATAGCAGAGGAAACCCTACTGTAAGAGTTTTTATGGATCTTGAAGATGGCACAAGAGTGAGATCTTCTGTTCCAAGTGGAGCTAGTACCGGTGAATATGAAGCTTGTGAGCTTCGTGATGGTGATAAAAGAAGATTTGGCGGTAAGGGAGTTTTAGATGCTGTTAAAAATGTAAATGAAATTATATCTCCTGCTTTAAAAGGAATAGATGCTACCGAACAAATGAAAATAGACAATCTTTTAAATGAGCTTGACGGTACGGAAAATAAAGATAAACTTGGTGCGAATGCAATCCTTGGAGTCTCTATGGCTGCAACAAAAGCAGCTGCAAAGAGTCATAATCTTGAAGTTTATGAGTACCTTGGAGGAGCTGAAGCTAATAGGCTTCCTGTACCATGTATGAATATATTAAATGGCGGTGAGCATGCTGATAACAGTGTAGATATACAAGAGTTTATGGCAGTTCCTTTTGGTGCTCCTTCATTTAGGGAAGGTCTTAGATATGTGGCTGAGACTTTTCACACTTTAAAAAAATTACTCAAAATAAGAGGACTTGCAACTTCTGTTGGAGATGAGGGTGGTTTTGCACCAAATCTTCAAAGTAATGAAGAAGCAATAGAGATAATCATAGAAGCTATTGAAAAAAGCGGATACAAACCGGGAGTCGATATATCCATAGCACTTGATAATGCGGCAACTTCTTTTGTAGTCGGGAAAAAAGGCGAGTATGACATGAAATGGTCAGGTGCCGGTAAAAAAAGTACTGATGAAATGATAGAAATGTCAAAACAATGGGTTGAAAAATACCCCATTATTCTTTGGGAAGATCCTTTGGCTGAAGAGGATTGGGAAGGATTTACCAAGTTTACAAAAGAGTTGGGAGATAAAATAGAAGTTGTGGGTGATGATATCTTCGTAACAAATACAAAATTTATACAAAGAGGTATCAAAGAACATACTGCCAATGCTTCTTTGATAAAATTAAATCAAATAGGAACGGTTAGTGAAACGGTTGACGCGGTAAGACTTTGTTATGAACATAACTGGAGAGCCTTTGTATCGCATCGCTCTGGTGAAACTTGTGATACTTTTTTAGCTGATTTTACGGTAGCTATGGGTACTGGGCACTTAAAAAGCGGGTCTGCATCAAGAAGTGAAAGGCTTGCAAAATATAATAGACTCCTTGAGATAGAAGAAAGACTTGGCGATAGAGCTAAGTATTATTGGAAATAAGATGTTAGGTAAAGATCCCTCAGCCAACATAGCCATTCCTAATCTTCCAAAAGAGATAGAGGGTCTTGGTGAAATCGCACTAAATATATGGTGGACATGGAACCCAAAAGGTAAAAATTTATTTAAACTTATAAGTCCTTACCTCTGGAAAGAGAGTAATCATAATCCAATAAAATTACTCAAAATTTTATCAAAAGACGAATTGGATAATTTACTGCAAAATAAACAGTTTATGCAAGAATATAACTATGTTTATGCTCTTTTTAAAGATTATATGGGCAATGATACCAAGTTAGTAGAACCTTTGCCAATAGCATATTTTTGTGCCGAGTTTGGTCTTCATCATTCAATTCCCATATATTCAGGCGGTCTCGGATTTTTAGCGGGAGATATACTAAAAGAATCAAGCGATATGAATATCCCTATGGTAGGTATCGGCTTTATGTATCCTCAAGGTTACATAAGGCAAATCATAGGAAGTGACGGATGGCAAAACGGAGCAAATGAAACCATAGACAAAGATACAGCACCAATAGAAAGAGTTTTGGACGAACAAGGCAATCATTTTACAATACAAGTCCCTTTTATAGATCCTCCTGTATTTGCTTCTGTTTGGAAGATAAATGTGGGAAGAGTTACTCTATATTTGCTTGATACGGATATTGAACAAAATGACCCTTGGGATAGAGAAATCTGCTCTCATCTTTATGTACCTGATTTAAATCAAAGATTAAGGCAACAGATAGTTTTGGGAATTGGTGGATACAAAGTGCTTGAAGAGTTGGGAATAGAGTATTCAATACTTCATTTAAATGAAGGTCATCCTGCTTTTGCACTTTTTGAAAGGGTTAGAAGTTTTATAGAAAATGAAAAATTAAGCCTTGAAGATGCCTTGCAAAAAGTAAGAGAAACTTCTGTTTTCACAACACATACTCCTCTTCAAGCTGCAACTGATGTGTATAGTTTTGATATGATGAGTAATTATTTTGGTGATTACTGGAAGAGACTTGGAATGAGCAAGGAAGAGTTTTTTAGTTTTGGTATAAATCCAGACTCTCCCGGAGGTGGATTTAATATGACGGTTTTTGGGCTTAAAATGTGCAATAACCGTAATGCTGTCAGTAAAAAACATTGTGAAGTTACAAAAGAGATATGGAAAAGTGTTTTTGCCGTAGATAAAAAAGAAGAAGTTCCTATAGAGTATGTAACAAACGGTGTACATTTATCAACTTGGCTTTCAGATGAGCTTTTTGAAAATTTAAATGAAGTTTTGGGTGAAGATTGGATTCATTTAGAGGATAATCCCGCTATTTGGACCCGTATAAATGAAATAAGTAATAAAGAGATTTGGGATTTGCATTATGCTAACAAAGTACGATTGGTTAATTTTATAAGAGAAAGAGTTAGGCGAAAGTGGTCTGATGAAGGTATTGATCCATTAGTCGCAATGGCTGAGGGAGTTATGCTTGATCCTGATATACTAACTATCGGATTTGCAAGGAGAATGACAAGCTATAAAAGACCAAATCTTTTATTAAGAGATTTACAAAGACTTGAGAATATACTAAATAACAGTGATAAGCCTGTGCAGATAATCTTTGCCGGAAAAGCTCATCCATCCGATAACCCGGGTAAGAAAATGATACAAAATATTTTTAAAACAGCTCAAAATCCTAAGTTAAAAGGCAGGATTGCTTTTATAGAGGATTATGCAGAAGAGGTGGCAAAATATTTGGTCAGAGGAGTTGATGTTTGGCTGAACAATCCTCAAATTCCTATGGAAGCTTGCGGGACTAGTGGGATGAAAGCCAGTATAAATGGAACTTTGCATTTATCAAGCTTAGATGGGTGGTGGCCTGAGGCAATAGGTGATAAAAACGGTTGGGCGTTTGGAGGGGAGAGTGCAAATGATGAGAATGATTCTATCGCCCTTTACGATATCATAGAAAAGGAAATTGCATCTTTGTACTATGATCTAAATGAAAATAATATACCCGAGAAATGGGTAGAGATGATGAAAAACTCTATTATCAGCATAACTCCTAAGTTTAGTGCAAGACGAATGATGAAAGAGTATGCGGATAAATTTTATATACCTATATCAAAAAAACTTATGAAGGAGATATAAAGATGAAAAGAGTAGCGATAAATGGACTTGGTAGGATTGGCAATCAGGTTTTAAGACACTATATGAACAATTTGCCTAAACATTGTGAAATAGTAGCTGTAAATACTTCAAGTGTGGAAGATGCAGCTTATCTTTTAAAGTATGACTCAGTTCACGGAAAAGCAGATTTTGACATACAAACAGAAGGAAATGAAAAACTGATAATTGATGGTAAAGAGATAACTGTGGTCAGTTCTCACAATCCTTTGGAACTTCCATGGAAAGAGCTTGGAATTGATATAGTTTTAGAATGCACCGGACACTATACCGATGGCAATCTTGCCAAGCAGCATTTAGAAGCAGGTGCTAAAAAGGTTATCATTTCAGCTCCGGGAAAAAACTTGGATAAAACTATAGTGTTAGGAGTTAATCAAAACGGATATGACCCTAAAAATCATCATATTCTCTCAAATGCCTCTTGCACAACCAACTCTTTAGCTCCTGCGATGAAAGTTTTAGAGGATAATTTTGGAGTTGAAAATGCTATGATAACAACTACTCATGCCTATACTTCAACCCAAACAACAGTTGATAAAAGATCAAAAAAAAGAAGAAGAGGAAGAGCTGCCGCGGTCAATATAATACCAACTACAACAGGTGCGGCTATAGCCACTACCGAAGTTATCCCTGTATTAAAAGGTAAAATGGAAGCTATGGCTCTTAGGGTGCCGGTACCTGATGGTGCTATTACAGAGATAGTTGCTGTTTTAAGTAAACCTACAACAGCCCAGGAGTTAAATGAAGCTTATAAAAAAGCATCTCAAAATGAGTTAAAAGGAATACTTGAAATAACAATGGAAGAAGTAGTCTCAAGCGATATCTTAGGTAATCTTCACTCAAGTATCATAGATGGACTTTCAACAAGTGTAGTCGGAGATAAAATGGTAAAAGTGCTTGCCTGGTATGATAATGAATACGGATATTCTCAAAGATTATTAGAACTTGCTGATTTTGTAGCATCTAAGATGGATTGAAAATGTCAAAACTTATACTTTTAAGACATGGTCAAAGTGTTTATAATCAACAAAATATCTTTACCGGTTGGAGCGATGTAGAACTTAGCAAACAAGGAAGAGATGAAGCAAAACAAGCTGGAGATATTTTAAAAAGAAGTGGTTTGTTGCCTGAAATTTGTTTTACTTCTTGGCTAAAAAGGGCTATACATACAGCACAGATCGTTTTAAATGAATTAAATTGGGAGCATATAGATATAAATAGAAGTTGGAAGTTGAATGAAAGGCATTATGGTGCATGGCAGGGAATGAATAAAGACAAGATAAAGCTTGAGATAGGTGAGAGTATGTTTTTAAGTATCAGAAGAGGGTATGATACTCCACCTCCTCCTCTTGAAACAGGAGATAAAAGATTGCCTGAAAATGATAAAAAATACAATAGTGTAAATCCTTTTTTACTTCCAAAGAGTGAGTCTTTAAAAGATACAAAAAAAAGAGCAGTTAATTATTTTTATGAAAAAATAGTACCTGTTCTTACAACTGATAAAACAGTACTCATATCAGCTCATGGAAACTCTTTAAGAGCATTGGTCATGGAGATTGAGAAAATATCTGAAGAAGAGATAGTTAAGTTTGAGATTCCTACTGGAGAACTTATAGTGTATGAGTTTGACAAAGTGATGCAAATGACTAATAAGACTGTTTTAAAGGATAAAAGTGAGTCATAAAAAACATAATAAAAAGTTTCCATATAAAAGATATATAAAATTATTTTTAACATATTTTGTACTTTTTACAGCACTTTCTGGAATGATTGATTATTATGCTGATATGATATTTAATTTTTTATATTTTATTGTCTTTTCAGCTGTAGTAGCTTTAGTGGTTGCTTATGCTCATATAAAAGGTGGTAAAAAAGGTCATATAGATGAGGTGTCGAACGAAATTTTTTAAGGATTGAAAATGATAGATAAAAATGCGGGAAAACTTGTCTCAAAAGATAAACTTGAAAATATACCAGCACTTATAAGTGCATACTATATGTTAACTCCGGACATGAGTAAAAAAGAGCAAACAGTCTCATTTGGAACCTCTGGTCACAGAGGAAATGCCTACAAAAAAAGCTTTAATGAGTACCATGTTAAAGCTATCTCTCAAGCTATTTGTGATTATAGAAAAGAAAATGGTATTGATGGAGTTTTATTTTTAGGTAAAGATACACATGCCCTTTCTATTCCCGCACAACTCACTTCTTTGGAAGTTTTTGCTGCAAATGAGGTAAATGTATTTATAGCTAAAGATGATGAGTATACGCCAACCCCTTTAGTTTCATTTGCCATATTGGAATATAATAAAACAAATAATAAAAAAGGTGATGGAGTGGTTATAACACCTTCACACAACCCGCCAAGTGATGGAGGTTATAAATATAATCCACCAAATGGAGGACCGGCTGAGAGTGATATAACAAATATCATAGAAAAAAAAGCAAATGAAATCTTGAAAAATAATCTTTTAAGTGTTAAGAGTATTTCACTTGAAGATGCTATGCGAAGCGGATATATAAAAGAGTATGATTTTATCACACCTTATGTAGAATCTTTAAAAGATATTATTGATATGGATTTGCTAAAAAAAGCAAAATTAAAGATAGGAGTCAACCCTTTGGGTGGGGCAAGTATAGCTGTTTATAAAAAGATAAATGAGATATACTCTCTTGATATGGATATTATAGATCCATTTGTAGATCCTACTTTTTCTTTTATGCATTTAGACCATGACGGTAAAATCAGGATGGATTGCTCATCTGTTTACGCGATGGCAGGGTTGATTGGACTAAAAGATAAGTATGATATAGCATTTGCCAATGATGTTGACTCTGACAGGCATGGTATAGTCACACCAAAAGGCGGACTTTTAAATCCAAATCATTATCTTAGTGTTGCTATTTGGTACCTGTTTAAACATAGACATTGGAGCAAAGGATTAAAAATAGGAAAAACTTTAGTTTCAAGTTCTATGATAGACAAAGTTGCAACATCTCTAAACAGAAAGATATATGAAGTGCCTGTTGGTTTTAAGTGGTTTTCAAAAGGTTTGTTTGACGGCGAACTTGGATTTGGCGGTGAAGAGAGCGCGGGGGCTTCTTTTTTGAGGTTTGATGAGAGTGTTTGGACTACAGATAAAGACGGTATTATACTCAATCTCCTCTCAGCTGAAATCATTGCAAGTCAAAAAAGAGATTTAAGTGATATTTACAGCGATTTTGAAAAAAGTTTCTCAAAAGCATACTATGCAAGAATAGATGTTACAGCAACCAAAGAGCAAAAAGATATATTGAAAAATATAGAGCCAAAAGATATAAAAGAAAAGAGTTTAGGCGGTGAGAAGATAGAGTATATTTTTTCAAAAGCTTCAGGAAATGGTGCAAAAATAGGTGGAGTTAAAATAGTTACAAAAAACAGTTGGGTTGCTTTGAGACCATCTGGGACAGAAGATATTTATAAGATTTATGCAGAGAGTTTTGTATCGTTGGAGCATTTAAAATCTATACAAAACGAAGCTAAACAAATGATAAAAAAAGTTTTTAAGGAGGGATAAAATGATACAGTATGAGAGATATTTGGATGTAGAAATTGATGAAGAAAACAGTATACTTTTGCTAAATGCATTTGGCTCGATGATACAAGAGAGAGAAAAAGGAGTAAGTGGATATTATAATCTTCCTGATGATTCTATTCATCTTTTGAAAGAGGTAGAAAATTATATTATAAATGAAGATGGGATTTATCAAAGTGCTGAGAATATTGTAGTTATAGGGATTGGCGGTTCATCTTTGGGTACAAAAGCTGTAAATTCTGTATTAAAGCATAAATATAAAAATATTAAAAATTTACTTTTTTTGGAAAATCCTGATCCTTTGAGTATATCAAAAATATTTTCACAGATAAAAAAAGAAAATTCTATATTTGTAGTAATATCCAAATCCGGAGGAACTATAGAGACAACTTCTATTTTTAAGACAGTTATTGCACATTTTGATATAGATTTAAATACAGCTGAGAATAAAAGAGTGCTTGTTGTTAGCGATGATGGTTCGCCTCTTTGTAAATTTGCTGATTTTCACGGCATCAAAGTTTTTGTTATACCTCAAAATGTAGGAGGGCGGTTTTCTGTTTTAAGTGCGGTTGGAGTAGTTCCTTTGAAATTGGCAGGATTTGATGTTGAATCGATACTAAAAGGTGCAAAATCGATAATGGATAAATTTTTTGACAGCAGAATTGAGAGTATAGGCTTAAAAGCTCTTTTTTATGCACAAAAAAAATACCCTGTGAATGTACTTTTTTCTTATGCTGATTGTTTGGAAGATTTTACCAAATGGTTCGTGCAGTTATGGGCTGAGTCTCTTGGAAAAATTGACAAAGAAGGCAAACATACCGGTTTGACTCCTATTGGACACATAGGCTCAGTAGATCAACACTCTTTTTTACAACTTATTATGCAAGGAGTAAGAGACAAGACAGTCACATTTATAAAAGTTGAAGATTTTGAAAATGATTTGATTGTTCCTTCTATATCTTTAAAAAATATTGAAAAAGTTGATTATATAAACTCTCACTCTTTTAATGAACTTATAAATGCAGAGTGCGATGCGACAAAAGAGAGCTTAATTGCTGAAAATATTCCTGTTGACAGTATAACTTTAGATATAATAAGTGAAGAAAATATAGGAGAAATGATAATGTATTTTGAATTGCTTACTTCATATACAGGCTTGCTTCTTGGGATAAATACTTATGACCAGCCAGGCGTTGAAAATGGTAAAAAAATATTAGTTAAAAAATTTGGAGGCGATAAATAGATGAAACTGATTGATTATGATATAAATGAAAGATACAGCACAAAAGTCGCTTACTTTTCGATGGAGTTTGCAATAGATCAAGCTTTTAAAAATTACTCGGGAGGACTTGGTTTTTTAGCAGGTTCTCATCTTAGAAGTGCGAATGATTTAAGACAAAATACTATCGGTGTAGGGCTTTTGTGGAGTTATGGATATTATGATCAACACAGACATGAAGACAGAAGTTTAAAGATAGATTTTTTAAGAAAATTTTACTATTTTATAAGAGATTTAAATATCAAAGTAACAGTTATGATAAATTCCAAGCCAATAACAGTAAAAGCTTATCTTTTACCTTCATCTTGTTTTGATACCGCACCTCTTATACTGCTCTCAACCGATGTTTTTGAAAATGATTATTTGGCAAGGACGATTACTCACAAACTGTATGATGCCAACGAAGAAACAAGAATCGCTCAAGAGATAGTTTTAGGTATAGGTGGAGTAAAGGTTCTTGAAGCCCTTAATGAAGAGATAGATATTTATCATTTAAACGAAGGGCATGCCTTGCCTTTGGCATTTAAGCTTTTGGAAAATTTAGAAAGTTTGGAAGAAGTTAAAAAAAGAGTCGTTTTTACTACTCATACTCCAGAAATAGCAGGAAATGAAGAACATGATATAAGCCTTTTAGAAAGGATGGGCTTTTTTGGCAGCTTAGGAGCAGAAGAAGTAAAAAAAATATTAAATTATGAAGATGATAATTTTTCTTTAACAATAGGAGCTTTAAAAGTTTCAAAAATTGCCAATGCTGTTTCTAAAATACATGCCAAAGTTGCTAATGAAATGTGGAGTGGGGTAAAAGGAAAATGTGAGATAATAGGTATAACAAATGCACAAAATATGAGGTATTGGGCTGATAAACAGTTAGTTAGCTGGTTTCAAGAGCATGAAGAGTACCAGATAATTGGGAGAAAAAAACATTTAAAAAGGTTGCTTTTTGAAGAAGTCGCAGACCAAACAGGAAAGATATTTGATCCTGATATTTTAACTATCGTATGGGCAAGAAGATTTGCCGAATATAAAAGACCATGGCTTTTAACTTATGATATGCAAAGATTTAAAAAACTTATAAATGATACTAAAAGACCTGTGCAAATCATTTGGGCAGGTAAACCATATCCACTTGATTATCGTGCTGTCAATATGTTTAATGAGCTTATTAAAATTGCGAAAGAGTATAAGAATGTAGCTGTCTTAATAGGGTATGAATTGAGGCTTTCAAAACTTTTAAAACAAGGAGGTGATATTTGGCTAAATACTCCAAGGTATTCAAGAGAAGCAAGCGGTACTAGCGGAATGAGTGCAGTTTCAAATGCCTGTATCCATTTTTCTATTGACGATGGATGGCATGATGAGTTTTATAAAGATGATATTAATTCATTTACAATCCATCATGCAGATACAACTCTTAGTATAGAAGAGCAAGATAAAAAGGATTATGAAAGTATGATGAGTATCTTAGAAGATGAGATACTGCCTACTTACTATGATGATGAAAAAAAATGGGTGCAAATCATACAAAATGGTATGAATGATATACGGTATTTTGACTCTTCCAGGATGGTTAGAGAATATTATGAAAAAGTTTATAAAAAATAAAAGGAGGATGAAATGTTGAAAGTTAAGAAAAATGCGGATAAAGCTTGGGTTACATTTACTTATGTTCCAACAAATGAGGAGAAAACAGTTGAGATAACAGGTTCTTGGAGTGACTGGAGTAAAGAAAAAATGAAACAAAAGAAAAATGGAGATTTTTATATAACAAAAATACTTCCGATAGGACAAATTTATGAATTTAAATATTTGATAGATGGTAGCATTTGGGAAAATGAAGCAGATGCTCTGGAAGTTCAAAATAGTTTTGGGAGTACTAATTCTGCCATAGAAGTCTAAGTAAATCTTAAAAAGGATAAAAAATGCCCAAGAAGATAAAAGCCGTGATGATGGCAGGCGGATTTGGTACGAGAATCCAACCGCTGACCAATTCGATGCCAAAGCCAATGTTGCCGATATTTAATTTTCCTATGATGGAGCATACTTTAAAAAAGTTAGTTGATATCGGTATAAAAGATATAATTTTTTTGTTGTATTTTAAACCTGAAATTATAAAAAATTACTTTGGAGATGGAAGTAAGTGGGGTGCAAATATAGAGTATGTACTGCCTGCGGAAGACTACGGGACTGCCGGGGCTGTTGGATGTGCAAGAGAATTTTTAGATACTACTTTTATCATAGTCAGTGGAGATTTGGTAAGTGATTTTGATTTTGAAAAAATTATTAAACATCATTACAAAGTAAATGCAAAACTCTCCATAACTCTAACTTCTGTTGAAAACCCTCTTCAGTTTGGCGTGGTTATTACAAATGATGAGGGAAAAATAGAAAAATTTTTAGAAAAACCAAGCTGGGGTGAAGTTTTCAGTGATACTATAAATACGGGTATTTATGTGATTGAGCCTGAGATATTGGAGTATATTCCAAAAGAGGACAGCTTCGACTTTGCTAAAGATTTATTTCCACTTCTTATGGAAAAAGGAGTAGATTTGATGTCTTATAACGCGAAAGGTTACTGGAGGGATGTGGGTAACCCCGAGAGTTACAAAGAAGTGTATGATGATATTTTTAATAATAAATTAGATTTTGAAATACCAGGAAAGAAGATAAAATATCCTGATGGGATTTTGCATTTAACCGGAGAAAGCAGTATTGATTCAAGTGTTGAGATAGTCGATAGTGTTGTTATAGGAACAAATGTCAAGATAGGTAAAAGAACAAGGCTTCATAATGTTGTTATAGGTGATAATGTAGTCATAGGTGAAGATTGTAGAGTTAGAAATTCTGTTTTTTGGAATGATATAGATGTTGGTAAAAAATGTATACTTGATAATTGCGTCATTTGTAATGATAACAAAATAGATGATTTTGTTACGGCAAAGGCTGGAGTTGTTTTGGCTGAGGGGTGTGATGTCGGCAAACTTGTAAAATTTGAACAAGATGTGACAGTCTGGCCTCATAAAAGTATAGAGGCAACCTCTATCGTTAATAATAATATCGTATGGGGAAGTAAATATAAAAATTCTCTTATTGAATATGGAAGAGTTATAGGAAAGAGTAATGTTGAGCTTTCTTGTGAAATGTCTTGCCAGATTTCAGAAGCATTTGCCTCACAGTTGCCTATTGGAAGTACGGTTATAGTAGCAAGAGATCACAGTAAAAGTGCAAGGATGTTAAAGAGAGCATTTTTAGGAGGATTGCTTTCTGGGGGTATTAATGTGATAGATTTAAAGGCTATGCCTCCGGCGGTTTTAAGATATAATTTAGGAAATGATGACAGCTTAATTGCAGGTATTTATTTTAGACAAAATATGAATGACCCTACTAGTGTAGAATTTACCTTTTTTACTGAAGAGGGACTTAGGATAGATACTGATATGGCAAAATCAGTTGAAAAAGCATTTTTCCAACAAAAATTTAGAAGAGTTGAATATAACAGGATAGGAAGAATAAGAGAAAACTATGTTCATCATTTAGATGAATGCCATAAGTATAAAAGTGCCATTGAAAACGCTATTGATCACAGTATTATCAAAAAAAATAATTTTAAAGTAGTAGTTGATTTGATGTTTGGTGGAACTAAAGATATCTTTCCTGAAATTATGGCCGATATTCAGGTGGAAAATATTTTACTAAATGCTTATACTGATTATCACAAGATGGCAAATATTTTACACATTGAAGAAAAATCAAAAGAAGAAGTTTCCGCCATCGTAAAAAGTCTTGGTTTGAGTTTGGGAATACTTATGTATCCAAATGGTCAAAGACTTTCTATCATCACAGATAAAGGAGAGGTTTTAAACAAGATAAAAGCATTGCTTTGTGTTATGTATCTTTTTAATCTTGAGGCGAAAGATAAGAAGAAAGTTGTATTTTTGCCCAGCTGGGCACCTGATTTTATGGATGAGAAGTTTGAAAATCTTATCATAAAAAGAGGAAAATATGCAAATTTCAAAGCAGATAAAATGAAGCAGTACGACCTTATAGCGACAATCGATGGTAATTTTGCTTTTAGTGAATTTTCACTACACAGAGATGCCATTTATGCAAGTTTGAAAATCATGGAAATGTTATCTCGTCAAAAAGAAAAACTTTCAAATATAGCTGGAAATTTTGAAGATTTTTATTATCACCAATGCAAAATAGAGTGTTCTCAAGCGTTAAAAGGTAAAATTATGAGAAAATTTTTACAAAAAGCAAAAAGCAAAAAATCCTCAACAGTTGATGGAGTTAAAATATGGGAAAATGAAGAAGATTGGATACTTATGATACCAGATCAATTCGATGATTTTTTAAATCTTTATGTTCAAGCAAAAACTAAAGAAAGAGGAGAAGATTTAAATAATCTTTACAGAGATAAAATAGAAAAATGGATGGATAAATAATGTCAGTTAATTTATCTTTTTTATGGCATATGCATCAGCCTGATTATCGTGATAAGAAAGGGTTTTTGCAGATGCCATGGGTGTTTTTGCACTCTATTAAGGATTATTATGAAATGCCTTGGCTTTTATCGCTTTTTCCAAATCTAAAAGCAACTTTCAATCTTACACCTCCTTTGATACAACAAATCCAAGTGTATGAAAAAAACGGATATAAAAAAGATAAGTTTTTACTCTCTTGGATAAAAGATCCAAAAGAGTTAACAAAGGTTGATAAAAAATCACTCATAAAGATATGCAAATCCTCCCAATTTGACACTATGGTATCAAGTTTTCCAAGATTTGCAGAATTGTTTTACAAAGATAGTTATGATGATAATGAACTAATAGAGCTTGAAGTTTTATTTATGCTTTCATGGTGTGGGAATTTTTTAAGACAAAATGATAGTATAATTAAGAATTTAATAGATAAAAAAAAGGGATACAATGCCATTGATAAAGCAAATCTTTTAGATACACTCTTAAAATTTATCCCAAAAATTCTTCCTTTTTACGCAAAGCTTTTAAAAAAAGGACAGATTTCACTTTCAACTACACCTTTAAACCATCCGATACTTCCACTTCTTTTGGATATGAACAATGCGAAGATTTCAAATCCTGATACTACTTTACCAAAAGAGTATTTTTCTTTGGAAGATGATGCTTTAAAACAGGTTGATTTTTCTATAAAATTATACAAAGAAGTATTTGGTGCAAATCCAAATGGTTTTTGGCCGGCTGAGGGGGCGGTGGATGAAAAGAGTTTAGAATTGTATAAAAGAAAAGGTATCAAATGGGTAGCAACCGATGAAGCGATACTTTTTAAAACTTTAAAAAATAATCAAAAAGATTTGATATATGAATTATTTGAATACAGTGATGTATTTATAGCTTTTAGAGACCATTTTCTAAGTGATTTAATAGGTTTTTCATATAGATATAAAAAAGCGAATGATGCGGTAAATGATTTTGTTCAAAAAGTAAATAATATAAACTCCGAGAAAGAAGATGTAACTGTTTTTGTGATAGTTGATGGCGAAAACGCATGGGAATTTTATCAAAACAATGCGATGGATTTTTTTATGAAATTGTATGAAAAACTTTCAAATGAGAAAAACATACAAACAAGAAATTTTGATGAAATAAATAATTTTAAAAAAAATAAATTAACGACTTTACATCCGGGAAGTTGGATATATGGTACTTTTGATACTTGGGTGGGGCATAATGAAAAAAATAGAGCTTGGGAGCTTATATATCAAACCAAAAGAGATACAAAAGAGTGCGTATTTGATGAAAAAACTAACAAATTAGTAGAAAAACATTTTTTAGCAAGTGAATGTTCAGATTGGTTTTGGTGGTATGGAGATGATCATTTTAGTGATTTTTTAGAAGAGTTTGATTTGCTTTTTAGATCTCATTTGCAAGATATATACAAGCTTGCAAATATGAAAATACCATCAAATCTAATGTTACCTATATCCAAAGAGAGAGAAGCTAAACTCTCACAAACAAAACCGCAGTTTAATATAACAGCTAATGTAAACGGCAAAAAAGATTCATTTTATGAATGGCTGGGATCTGGTTTGGTTGATGAGAGCAAGGCATATTCGACTATGGATACAAGCAGAGGTATTGTGCAACAGCTTTATTATGGTGAAGATGAAAATTTTATATATATACGACTTGATGTGGATAATAAAAAACTTTTTAAAGAGTATAAAGAGATAAAAATTCATTTAAAAGAGTTGAAGAAGATAGTAACACTTCCGATCATGGAAAAATATGAACAAAATGGAGTGAAGCTGGCAATCAAAGATATATTGGAATTGTCAATAGATAAAAAATTATGTAAAAATATGAAAAAAATCAATCTTCAAATAGAAATCACTGATAAAAAATCAAATAGCGAATTTGTGCCTATCTTTGGCGATATAGAAGTTTGTAATGAAGAATTTGAGAAAAATTGGTTTTTATAATAAGGATTATAAATGCAAAATAAGAAGATAAAATTTCTTTTTGGAATTCACATGCACCAGCCTGTGGACAATTTTAAGGAGGCTGTTGATGAAGCCGTTGAGAAATGTTATAAGCCTTTTTTTGAAGTTTTAAAAAAATTTCCAGAATTTAAAATAGCACTTCATTGTAGCGGCTGGCTTTTGGACTATATAAAGAAAAATTATATTGAAGTATTTTTGAATATAAAAAAATTAAGTGATTATGGTACTATTGAGTTTTTTACAGCAGGATTTTATGAGCCTGTTTTAAGCTCGATACCAAGTATTGATAGAATTTCTCAAATAGAAAAATTAAATAAATATATAAAAAAAGAATTTTCAAAAATACCAAAAGGAGCTTGGCTTACTGAGCGAGTTTGGGAGGATTCACTTATAAATGATTTTGTTGCATGCAAAGTTTCGTATGCGATGGTTGATGATTATCATTTTCGTGCTAGTGGGTTTGACAGTGAAGATTTGGATGGATATTATTTTAGTGAAAACGATGCTAAGAAACTAGCTCTTTTTCCTATAAGTAAAAAATTAAGATATGCAATCCCTTTTAAAAATGTAAAAGAAGTTATACAGGATATAAAAGAGTTATATAAAACAAAACAAAGTGCGGCAATCATCTTTGATGATGCAGAAAAGTTTGGCTTGTGGCCTGGAACTTATGAATGGGTATATGAAAAAGGATGGCTTGAAGAGTTTTTTACGACTGTTTTAAAAGATAAATCCATAGAATGTATGCATTTTAATGAGTATTATCAAAAGCAAAAAGCAAAAGGTATCGCATACTTGCAAAATGTTTCATATTATGAGATGGGTGAATGGAGTTTAAGAGCAAAAGATGCGATAACTCTTGAAAAGATACAAACTAAAACCAAAGAAGTTTACGGTGATGATACGGATAAGTTTGTAAAAGGTGGTACTTGGAAAAATTTTTTTGTTAAGTATGATGAATCAAACAGGCTTCATAAAAGGATGCTGGAAGTATCAAGCAACAAGGTAAAAAATAAAAAGTTTTTAGACTCACTTTATAAACTTCAGACAAATGATGTTTTTTGGCATGGAGTTTTTGGGGGTTTGTATCTGCCAAATTTAAGAGATAATGCTTACTCTTATTTATGTGAATGTGAAAACATAAGATATAAAAATAAAGAAGCTGTAGAGATAAATGATATAGATATGAATGGATATGATGAAGTAAAAATCATAAAAAATAACTTTATAATAAGGTTTGATAGCCATTATGGCGGACAAATGGTAGAATTTTTGCAAAGAGATAAAAAGTTTAACTATCAAAATACTTTAACAAGAAGAGAAGAGTCTTATCATCAAAAAATGATAGAAAAACAAAAGACTTCAAAAATAAAGAAGTCAAAAGATGAAATTGAAACTATCCATAACAAAGAAATAGAGGTAAATAAAGAGATAAAAGATGCTCTTAGTTTTGACTGGTATATTAAAAATTCTTTTATTGATCATATAAGTAATAAAACTTTTACTATGGAAAATTTTAAAAGATGCTCTTTTTGGGAATATGGAGATTTTGCAAATCAACCGTTTGAGCTGATAAAAGATAAAAATAAGATTGTATTTAAAAGAGAAGGTGGGATATATTTTGATGAAAAGTATGATACGATTATCACAAAAAAATATCAATTTTTAAAAGAGGGAATAGCGTTTGATATAAAAATAAATTCAAAAAGTGAAAAAGAATATCTTTATGCTTTGGAATTTAATCTTCATTTTGCCGATTTGAAAAATGTATTTTGTGATGATACTTCTTTATTAGATGATATAAAATTTGAAAATATAAAAGAATTTTTTTTAATCGATAAATATACGAAAAAAAAGTTATCATTTTCTTTAAATTTACCTTTTAAACTATTGATGACTCCACTAAATACTGTCTCTCAAAGTGAAAAAGGGTTTGAACTTATGGCTCAGGGAGTGAGCTTTGCACTTGTTTTTCCTTTTTGTAGAAATCTTGAAATCAATGGTGTATTAAAGGTTGAAAATGTCTGAGTTTAGATACGACTTATTAAGTAATGAACAAGTGATAATAGCACCAAACAGGCTAACAAGACCCAACCTTTTTCAAGAGATTGATAAAAAAAGTGTTGAAAAAACTCTTTGTCCGTTTTGTAGTGGACATGAAGATATGACTCCGCCTGAAATATTTTCTTTAAAAGCTAAAAACAGCTCTTCTTGGGATGTTAGGGTTGTGCCAAATCTCTACAAAGCAGTTCAAATAGAAGCAACTGATATATCCAATATCGATGGTATTTATGAAAAAAAAGATGGCTTTGGTGCTCATGAAATTATCATAGATACACCAAAACATATAATTTGTTTTGAAGATTTATCGACTTTACAGATGAAGGATTGGCTGAGCGTTATCAAGCTTAGAGTTGAAGATTTGAAAAAAGATATAAGATTGACTTACTTTTGTATTTTTAAAAATCAAGGTCAAAACTCAGGTGCAACTCTTCCTCATGTTCATACCCAACTAATAGCGATGCCTCTAATCCCAAAAAATGAATTATCAAATCTAAAATATTATTTTAACCATTACAAAACTCATGGTAGAAGTATTTTTAAAGATATCGTAGATTATGAATTGGAGCAAAATAAAAGAGTTATAAAAGAGAGTGCAAACTTTATATCTTTTTGTCCTTATGCCAGTGCTTTTTCTTTTGAAGTTATGATAATGCCAAAAGTAAAAATAAGCTCAATAGATACTTTAGATAAAAAGCTTTTGGACGAAATATCAGAGTTGTTAAAAGATAGTTTGTCTAAATTGAAAGTTCAAATAGGAAATTTTGATTATAATTTGTATATTCAAAATCCTCCGATGCAAAAAAGTTATGAAACAGAAGAATTTTTTGATGAAATTGATGAATTTTACCGTTTTTACATAAGGATAATTCCAAGAATTTACAAGGTAGGAGGATTTGAGCTTCAAAGCAAGATACATATAAATCCACTATCTCCTGAAAATGCGGCAGAGCTCCTTAAAAGTACAATTATATGAGAGTTTTGTTCGCCTCAAGTGAAGTCTTTCCATACTCAAAAAGTGGAGGATTGGCTGATGTGGCTCACTCTTTACCGCTTGAGCTTAATAAAATATGTGAAATTATTAATATAACTCCAATGTATAAGTTTATTGATAAAGATAAATTTAACATTATGCCTTTTGGTAAAAAATTTATCTTAACTTTTGGGGATAATTTTTATGAAATTGAGCTTTTCAGGCATACTGATAAAAAAATTGACACTTTGTTTGTTTATAATGATATTTTATGCGAAGTTGACACTCTTTACGGATATAAAAATGACTCTCTTAGATTTGGGATTTTTTCTTATGCCATTTCAAAAGTGACAGAGCTTTTAAAAGCAGATATTGTTCATTTAAATGATTGGCATACGGCTTTGGCGGCTTTTATCTTAAAAGAAAAAAAGTCAGCGGTAAAGTCTGTATTTACTATCCATAATCTCGCATATCAAGGAGTTTTTGAAAAAGATATTTTAAGTATTTTGGAAATACCTAAAAAATATTTTAATCAAGAATCATTTGAGTTTTACGGCAAAGTCAATCTTTTAAAAGCTGGGATAGCTTATAGTGATAGGATAACAACTGTCAGTCCTACTTATGCAAAAGAGATACAGACAAAGGAGTATGGCTGTGGACTTGATGGTTTTTTAAGTAAATATAAATATAAGCTTGAGGGAATATTAAACGGTATCGATACAGAATATTTTAATCCTAAAAATGATAAATCTATAAAAGAGAATTATGATGTAAAAACTTTAAATAAAAAAGAAAAAAATAGAAATCTTTTTTATGAAAATCTTAGTATAAAAAATAGCAAAAGACCTCTTTTTATATTTATAGGCAGATTGGTTGAGCAAAAAGGTATCTCTTTGATAATTGATCTTTTAAAAGATATTTCCAAAATGAAACTTGAATTTGTTATTTTGGGTGAAGGTGAAAAAAAATATGAAGTAAATCTTATGCTTTTATCAAAAAAATATGAAAATATCCACTTTATAAAAGGTTATGATGAGGGTATGTCTCACAAGATGTATGCCTCGGCAAATTTTTTAGTCATGCCTTCACTTTTTGAGCCTTGCGGACTAAATCAAATGATAGCAGCAAGATATGGTGTCATTTCTATAGTGCATGGCATTGGTGGGCTAAAAGATACTGTTTTTCAAGACGAAAGAAAGTGTGCGATGGGTATTAAGTTTGATAAATTCCAAAAAGATGAATTATTAAACGCTATAAAAAAGGCTTTAAGTATATTTGAAAATAAAAAAAATTATGAAAAAATTGTTAAATTTGATATGAAATGCAACTTCTCTTTTGCAAAAAGTGCGAAAAAATACATAAAACTTTATAAGGAAGTATTGTGAGTAAAATGTATATTGATATTGGTGGTACGAAACTTAGATGTGAACTTTTTCTAAATGATATAATCTTAAAAGAAGAGGTTCTAAGCATTGAAGTTGACTTGATAGAATATATTGAAAAAAAAATATTAAAGCATGATGATATCAATTTTATAGGTATATCTTTTGCCGGTCAAGTAGATGATGGCGTGATACTGTCTTCTCCGAATATAAAAATTAAAGAAAAAGATATAAAATCATACATTTTTAAAAAATATAAAATTGCTTTAAAAATAGAAAATGATTTAAAATGTGCATTGATAGCTGAGCGAAACTATACGGATGAATCAAATATAGCTATGCTTTTTGTAGGAACAGGTTTGGGCTCAGCCGTATCCGATAATGGAAGGATTGTCAGAGGTGAAAAAAATATAGCTTGTGAGATAGGGCATATTCCTTTTAAAAAAGCTCCTTTTCTATGCGGATGCGGTAAAAATAACTGTATTGAACTGTTTGCAAGTGGTAGTGGTCTTGAAAAGTGGGAAAATTATTATGATCTTCCAAAGTTTGATTTGGAAGAATTATCTGCATCAGAAGATAAAAATGCTAAAAAAATATATAAAAATTTCATCGAAGCCTTACTTGTAGCAGCCGGAAATATTATCACACTGTTTAATCCGAAAGTATTGATTTTAGGAGGAGGTGTTGTGAGGACAAATCCGTATCTGTTGGATGTGATTAAAGAAAATATAAAAAATTATGCACTTTTGCAAAGTTGTGAGGATTTGAATATCATAATCAGTAAATTAAAAAATTCATCATTAGAGGGGGCAAAACTACTATGAATATACTTTTTGTTGCGAGTGAGGTTGCTCCTTTTGCAAAAACAGGGGGCTTGGGTGATGTAAGTGGAGCTTTGCCAAAAGCTTTGAAAAAATTAGGGCATGAAATAAAGCTTGTAATGCCAAGATATTATGATATCAAAAGAGATAAATTAGAAAAACTTCCCATCTCTTTAGGTGTTGATATGGGGAGTTTAGGTGAGCTTTGGGCTGGAGTTTACAGAGGGTATTTGCCAAAAAGTAAAGTAGAGATTTATTTTTTAGAACATGAAGGGTTTTTTGGAAGAAGCGGGCTTTATGATGAAAATGGTTTTGCTTATGATGATAATGCCATTCGTTTTATCTTTCTTTCCAAAGCTTCTCTTGTTCTTTCAAAAGCATTAAATTTTAAACCGGACATTATTCATGCCAATGACTGGCACAGCGCAAGCATACCCATACTTTTAAAAACACTTTATTTAAAGGATGAATTTTTTAAAGAAACTTCAAGTATATTGACTATTCACAATCTACAGCATCAGGGAAATTTTGATAAAAGCGTGATAAATATTTTAAGTGTGGGTTGGGAGCATTTTACTCCGCTTGAACTTGAAGCTATGGATAGAGTCAATCTTTTAAAAGGTGGCATTGCTTTTTGTGATGCTTTTAATACAGTCAGCAAAAAATACTCACATGAAATACAGACAAGTGAATTTGGCTTTGGTTTACAAGAGCATATACAAGCTCATTCATATAAGCTTTTTGGTATATTAAATGGAGTTGATTATGATGAGTGGTCGCCTGCTGTTGATGAATACCTTATTAAAAATTTTGATATAGATAGTTTTAATGGCAAGAAAGAGTGTAAAAAGGATTTACAAAAAGCTTTTAGATTGCCTATAAAAGCCAAAACTCTTTTGATTGGTTTTGTAGGCAGGTTGGTTGAACAAAAAGGAATAGGGTTGATAGCTTCTGTTATTGAAGGGCTTATGGATTTGGATATACAAATTGTGATGCTTGGAAGCGGTGAAAAATGGGCAGAAGGATTTTTTAGTGAAGTTGCCTCAAGATATCATGATAAATTTGGATGTTATATCGGGTATAATAATAAATTAGCCCATAAGATTGAAGCTGGAAGCGATATATTTTTAATGCCATCACTATTTGAGCCTTGTGGGCTAAATCAAATATATAGCCTTAGATATGGTACTTTGCCGATAGTAAGAGCAACCGGTGGGCTTGATGATACTATAGAAAATTATGATAAGCAAAAAGATAAAGGAAATGGATTTAAATTTCTTTTCGCAACACCGGATGCACTTTATCATACAATCAAATGGGCAGTTCAAACATACTATAATGAGAGGGATGATTTTAAAATGATGCAGCTAAGAGCTATGAGAGAGCATTTTAGTTGGATTGATGCTGCAAGCAAATATGAGGATATTTATAAATCTTTATATTATCCTAAAAAAATACAAAGGTATAAGTAAATGCAAACATATTATGATATTTCAAGATTTAGCGAGATGGATATATACCTTTTCAAAGAGGGCACTCATACAAAACTTTATGATAAATTTGGCTCACATTTTATGCAAAGAGATGGAAAAGATGGAGTTTATTTTGCTCTTTGGGCGCCAAATGCAAAGAGTGTCAGCGTTGTAGCTGATTTTAATGGATACGAACCAAATGCAAATATTTTAAATGTAAGAGGGGATGACTCAGGTATTTGGGAAGGATTTATAGATAATGTGAGCGAAGGAGTAACATATAAGTATCATATAGTCTCCAATATTGATAATGTTGTAAATATAAAAACTGATCCTTATGGATTTTACTGTGAAAAACCTCCTAAGTCTGCTTCTGTAACTTATAATATAGAGGGATTTAATTGGAAAGATGAAAAGTGGATGCAGCAAAGAGATAAAGTAAATGCTTATGACAAACCTGTAAGCATATATGAGCTTCATTTTGGTTCCTGGAAAAGAAAAGTTGAAGAAAAAAGTAGAGTTTTAAGCTATGAAGAAGCTGCTGTTGAATTAAGTACTTATCTAAAAGAGATGAATTATACTCATTTAGAGCTTATGCCAATTACTGAGTATCCTTTTGAAGGTTCTTGGGGATATCAAGTTACCGGTTATTTTGCTCCTACTGCGAGGTATGGAACACCTAAAGAATTTATGAAGTTTGTAGAGATTTTGCATCAAAACGGTATAGGAATTATACTTGATTGGGTGCCGTCACATTTTGTCACAGACGGGCATGGGCTTATGACATTTGACGGGACTTGTCTTTACGAGCATAAAGACCCAAGATTAGGCTATCATCCTGAGTGGGGAAGTGCTATATTTAATTATGGGCGAAATGAAGTAAGAGCATTTTTGATAAGCAGTGCATCTTTTTGGTTTGAAAAGTATCATATAGACGGTATCAGAGTTGATGCGGTAGCTAGCATGCTTTATTTAAATTATGCAAGAAAAGATGGTGAATGGTTGCCAAATAAATATGGTGGTAATGAAAATCTTGAAGCAATAGAATTTTTAAAGCAGTTAAATACTTCTGTTTACAGCGAATTTAAAGATATTTTGATGATAGCTGAAGAGTCAACAGCTTATCCGAAAGTAACAAAACCTGTAAGTGACGGTGGACTTGGTTTTGGCTTCAAGTGGAACATGGGTTGGATGCATGATACATTAAAATATTTTTCGCTTGATCCTATATACAGGCAGCATCATCAAGAACAGTTAACATTTAGCATCTGGTACGCATTTGATGAAAATTTCATGCTTCCTTTAAGCCATGATGAGGTGGTGCATATGAAAGGTTCACTCATCAATAAAATGGCAGGTGATGAAAATCAAAAATTTGCAAATTTAAGGGCTTTGTATGGATATATGACTGCACATCCGGGCAAAAAACTACTTTTTATGGGTTGTGAGTTTGCACAGTACAGAGAGTGGAAATATAAAGAGAGTCTTGATTGGCATTTGCTTGAACAGCCAAAGCACAGGGGATTGCAAAAGATGGTGAGTGAATTAAATAAAATATATAAAAATGAGAGAGCTTTATACCTTTATGATGGTGAACATAAAGGTTTTGAGTGGATAGAAAGAAGTGATAATTCTAATAATACAATCTCCTTTTTTAGAAAGAGTGATAAAGAAGATGAAACTATTATAACCGTATGTAACTTTGCAGATCATTTTAGAAAAAAATACAGAGTTGCAGTACCTAAAGAAGGAAGATACAAGATGGTATTTAACTCTCAAAGTTCTTGCTACGAAGGATGGGGACCTGATGATGATACTATATATGAAACACAAAAAGTTCTTGCATGGGGTAGAGAAAACTCTATAGAGTTTGATATGCCGGCTCTCGGGGTAGTTTACTTTAAAAAAATAGCTTAAAAGCTTCTTGCATATACTGTTTTATATCTTTTTTATTGTATTTATTATCAAAAAATATTTCAAAAGCTAAAACAGCTTGATACAGAAGCATATCAGAACCATCTTTTGTGGTTAGTTTTGCTTTTTTTGCTTCTTTTAAAAAAGGTGTTTCTTTATTGTAAATAACATCAACTGCATATTTTGCTTTTTTGAAAAGTTTTTGGAGGGTATCTGCCTTGATCGGCAAAATGTCACTACTTAATCCGGCGGAAGTGGTATTGACAATCAAATCATATTTACAAATTTGAAAATTATCCCAGGAAAAAACATTGAAGTTTTGTTCCTCAAAAAATGCAAGCCTATTCTTACTTCTATTTAGAATATCAACATTGAATTCTTTTTGTCTGAGAAAAACAGATATGGCTCTTGCAGTACCACCAGCACCTAAAATCAGTATATTTTTGATATTTTTAAAATCTTTAATACTCTCATAAAATCCGGGAGCATCTGTATTGAATCCTATAAGCTTGTCATTTTTTTTAATTATAGTGTTAACTGCTCCAATATCTTTTGCAATTCCTTTTATCTCATCGCAAATCATAAAAGCATCTTCTTTAAACGGAACTGTTATATTTGCACCATTTAATTTCATTGTATGGAATTTGTTTTTTATAAGATATCCGTCTTTCAAAAGTGTTCTTGTATAACATGCATTAATGCATAGAGATTTTATGGTATGGTTGTGAATCAAAGGTGAAATAGAATGAGAAACTGGGTTGCCAAATATAGTAAAAAGTTTCATTTTAATATCTTTTTTCCAATATTTTATAAGGATAAATCATCAAGTGAGCTCATAAGAGCCTGGAGTTTATTTTGTACTTCAAGGTATTCTAACTCTTTTTTGCTGTCTGCTACCACACCTGCACCTGCTTGAAATACAATCTTTTTATCATCAAGATATGAAGTTCTTATGGAAATCGCACTGTCCATGTTGCCATCAAATCCAAAATATCCAATAACACCACTATAATAACTTCTTTTAAGTCCTTCAAATTCTGCTATTAATTCCATAGCTCTTATCTTGGGGGTTCCAGTCATCGTACCGGCTGTAAAAGTTGCCGCAAAAAGATCAAACATATCATATTTTTCATCCAAAGTTGCTACAACATCACTGACCATGTGCATCACATGAGAATATTTTTCAACTCTCATCATGTCTTTAACTTCTACAGTGCCTACTTTAGCAACTTTACCCACATCATTCCTACCTAGATCAATTAGCATCAAATGTTCAGCTCTTTCCTTTTCATCATTTAACATATCTTTTTCGAGTTCAAAATCTTTTAAAAAGTTATCACCTCTTTTTCTTGTACCTGCGATGGGTCTAAGCAATATTTGCCTATCTTTTAGAGCCACCATGACTTCAGGTGAACTTCCGACTATGGAAAATTTGTTAAAATCAAGCAGATACATATAAGGTGACGGGTTTTTACTTCTTAAAATCCTGTAAAAACTTAGTTTATCTATATTTGCAGGTTGGGTAAAACGATTTGATAAAACTATTTGAAATACATCACCACTTCTTATCATATCTTTGGATTTCTCTACCATATCAAAAAATTGTTCTTTTGAAAATTCAAATTTTCCTTTTGATTTATTGATTTTTGTCTTGATTATTTCTAATGGAGTGTAAGGCTTAAATATAGCATCTGTTATTTCATCAAAATATTTTGATTTTTCTTTGATTTCACTAATAAGAGTTAATTTGTTTGTTTTATGAGAAAAAGCCAAAGTTATTTTTGGTCTGATTAATACAATATCAGGTATATTTAAATCATCTTTTAGATTTTGCATATTTTTTTTGAGTTTATCCTCAAAAATCTTAACAGCATCATAACCGATATAACCTATAAATCCATCTACAAAGCCTACTTTTGCTTCTTTTGCCAATTTTTTATATTTTAATATATCTATTTTTCTATAATACTCTTTTAAAAAAGCAAATGGGTTGTTGCGTATTATTTTAGTGTTTCCGTCTTCTGATATAAAATTGCTTTGAGTGTTATTATGGACAATGCGTTCCCTTGCTCCCATAAAAATAAAGGAGAAATTCCCATCACTTGTGTTTATAGCGCTTTCAAAGAAAAGAGTTATCTCGTCTTGATATAACTCTTTAACTCTTTTGTATATAGCAATCGGTGTCAGCTGGTCACATAAAATACTTCTAAATTCAACCATCAAACCTACCTAATCACATACAAAAAAGCAGCTCTGTTTATCTCTTTTTTTATCTTAGATATATTTCTTTGTGCAGCCTTGGCGTCTCTGTAAGGACCTATAAGTATCTTTGTTGCATGTTTTCCTGCAATCTTTAAGCTGTAAAGTCTGTATCTGTACCCGAGTTTTGAAATCCTTTTTAAGTATCTTTTATTTGGTTTTGATTCAAATGTTACTCCCACTTGAATGTATGTATTACCTTTTAGATACTTTTTCGCTTTTTTCTTTTCACTTTTTCTTTTATGAAATATTTTTTTTGTATTGATTTTACTTAAAACATTTTTTACATTGTTTGCAGGCGCGTTTTGCTTTTTTGCTACTGTTGGAGTAAGTTTTTTTTCAGCAGATGGTATTTGTTTTTGTTGTTCTCTTTTTTTAAGTTTTTCAACCATGGCATTAAAATTATTTTGTTGAGTATTGTTTTCTTCAATTATAGGAACTTGTTTGAAAAGCTCATTATTGGTTTTATTTGGCTGAACTTTTGTAGTCGGCTCAGGCGGAAGCACAATATTAAAATTATTTTTCTTTACAGAAGGTTTATTAAACAGTTTCATACCAACCAAAATAAGCAAAAATAAAACAATTAGTATTATTGCTACTAATAATATCTTTTTAACCCTTGGTGTTTTATCTGTATTTTTATCTAACATTATATCGCTCAATTCATTTTTTTCTTCCATAACCTCTCCTTTGGTTTACAAAACTAACCTTATACATTATATCATATTCGTGATCAGTTATAAATGTTTTGACCAAGTCGAACCCCTCTCTTTTTTATATACTTCGTAAGGTAATATCAATATATTAAATTCTCTTGGAATATTTGGATCGGGAAACATTTTCCACTGTTTTGGCATTTTTTGTTGCAATTTTGCCGATAAAAGCTTTGCAAGTTGGTATGCCTCTTGAAGTGTTGTATGCCCTTTATGTATATACAAATGAAGATGCCCCTGCGTTTTACTTTTATATGCTGTAAAATTTATATATCCTTCTTCTCTAAGCATAAGTTGCGCTCTATGCCAAAATCTTTCACTATCTCTTCCATTATAGTCAAATACAATATTTTCTACAATATCTCTGTCGCTTATTAGTGTGTGTGCCACTACAATCTTTTTATCAGCATGATCATTCATGACAGATCTTGTTAGACTTTTGTCAACTTTTTCAAATTTATCAAAGAAAGTTTTACCTTTGTAGCTGATTTTATTTATGATTTTATCAGACTTTACAAAATAAAATTTTGTTACCATCTTAATAAGGCTGATATCAACATTATACATTTATTCTATCCTTAGTATGTTGCTCTGTCGTATATTATGAAATTGCTTGCCAACTCTTTTAACTCTTTTTTTATCTTTTTTTGCAACTCTTCATTTTCTATATCATCTAAAATGTCAGCAATATTATTTGCTATAATTTCAAATTCTTTCTCTTTCATTCCCCTGCTTGTAAGTGCGGCTGAGCCTATTCTGATACCACTGGTTACAAATGGACTTCTTGTTTCTCCAGGAACTGTGTTTTTATTGACTGTTATACCTGCTTTTCCAAGTGCAATATCAGCATCCTTGCCACTAAAGCTTTTATCTAAAAATGATACCAGTATAAGATGATTATCAGTTCCTCCACTTACAACATTATACCCTCTTTTGAGTAAAATATTAGAAAGAATTTTGGTATTTGCTTTTACCTGTTTTGCATATTCCTTCCAAGATGGCTCTAAATTTTTTAAAAATCCGACAGCCTTAGCTGCAATCACATGAACTAAAGGTCCGCCTTGAATACCAGGAAAAATTGCACTATTGATTTTCTTTGATAATTCTTCATCATTTGTCAGTATTAAGCCTCCT
Organism: Campylobacteraceae bacterium; assembly: GCA_026993075.1. Classification (GTDB taxonomy): domain Bacteria; phylum Campylobacterota; class Campylobacteria; order Campylobacterales; family JALSKU01; genus JALSKU01. The sequence goes on along the minus strand of JALWUQ010000048.1, from coordinate 20,062 downwards.
CTTGGACCTCTTAATGTTTTGTGTGTTGTTGTGGTAATGATATGGCAATGCGGAAATGGATTTGGATGCTCATTTGCTACTATAAGACCTGCAATGTGTGCGACATCACCAAAAAGATATGCTCCAACTTCATCTGCAATTTCTCTAAATTTTTCAAAATTTATCTCTCTTGGATAGGCACTTGCACCACAAACTATGATTTTTGGCTTTACGATTTTTGCTATTTTTCTGACTTCATCATAGTCAATTCTTCCATTTTTATCAACTCCATAAAAGAAACTGGAATATGTTTTTCCGGAACTGCTCACTTTAGATCCGTGTGTAAGATGTCCTCCTTGGCTTAAATCCATTCCGAGTATTTTATCATAAGGTTTTAAAAGTGCTTGATAAACAGCTTGGTTGGCCTGACTGCCGGAATTTGGCTGTACATTTGCATAGGTGCATCCGAAAAGCTCACAAGCTCTATCTATCGCAAGTTGTTCTACCTGATCTGCATATTCGCAACCGCCATAGTATCTTTTTTTGGGATATCCTTCTGCATATTTATTTGTAAATACACTTCCCATAGCTTCCATAACAGCAGGGTATGTAAAATTTTCACTTGCAATCATTTCAAGATGCTCACTTTGTCTTTTTAACTCTTTTTGTGCTAATTCATATATTTTTGGGTCAGTTGTTTGTAAAAAGCTCATTTCTTTTCCTTATTTTTATTTTCAAGAGGCCTCATAGCAGGAAACAAGATAACATCCCTGATAGAGTGCTGATTGGTTAAAAGCATGGTCAATCTGTCTATTCCGATACCTTCACCAGCAGTAGGAGGCATAGCATAACATAATGCTTTTATGTAATCTTCATCCATTTCATGTGCTTCGTCATCTCCGGCATTTTTGGCATCAATTTGAGACTTGAATCTTTCAAATTGATCAATAGGATCATTTAATTCATTAAAACCATTGGCAATCTCTTTTCCTGCACAAAACAGCTCAAACCTTTCGGCAATATCCGGATTGCTGTCACTTCTTCTTGAGAGTGGACTTATTTGTATTGGAAAATCAATAATAAAAGTTGGATTTATCAATTTTTCTTCTACAAAATTATCAAACAATTCAGCTTTAAGGTGTCCTAAATCACCTTTTTCATTTATGGAAATATTATTTTTTTTACAAAATTCTATGATTTTACTTTTATCATTGATGATATCTTTTGGAACATTGCCGATATTTATTATTGATTCATCATAACTTATTTTGGCAAACGGTGCACTAAAGTCTATCTCGCTATCTCCATAAGTAAATTTTACAGGGAGATTTAATACTTCTAAAAGTTTTAAAAATAATTCTTCTGTAAGCAACATCAAATCTTTATAAGTATGATATGCCCAATAAAACTCTATCATTGTAAATTCAGGATTATGGGTTAGATCCATTCCTTCATTTCTAAAATTTCTATTTATTTCAAAAACCGACTCGAATCCACCAACAACAAGTCTTTTTAGATACAGCTCAGGTGCAATCCTAAGAAATCTTTCTATGCCAAGAGAGTTATGATAGGTGACAAAAGGTTTTGCATTTGCTCCGCCGGCGATGGGGTGCATCATAGGAGTTTCAACCTCTAAGAACTTTTTATTCTCAAAAAAAGATCTTATGGTACTTATAATTTTACTTCTTGTTTTAAATACATTTTTAACATTACTATCCATTATCATGTCAAGATATCTCTGTCTATATCGTAACTCTTTATCACTTAATCCATGGAATTTTTCAGGTAAAGGAGTTATGGATTTCGCAGCTATTTTCAATTTGATAGCATGTAAAGTAAGTTCACCGGTTTTAGTGATAAAAGCAAATCCGCAAACTTCTATGATATCGCCTATATCAACATATTTTTTAATACTTTTAAACCAGTCAGCACCTAAAGCATCTCTGCCTATATATATTTGTAATATTCCATCATCATCTTCTATTTTAAGAAATGCTGCTTTACCCATTAATCTTAAGAATTTAATTCTTCCTGCTACACATGCTGTATTGTTTTCATCTCTTTTATTTTCCAGTTCACTTATATAATTAAATTTTTCTATAAATTCTTTTGTAGAAAGTTCTTTGTTTATATTGTGAGGATATGGATTTATCCCCATTTCTCTTAATTCTTTGGCTTTTTGAGCTCTTTGCAACTCATAATCATTTAGATTCAATTATTTTCCTTATTTTTTGTATTTTTTAATTTTGTTTGACACTCTTTGCATATTCCGTGAAGTTGTAAAATATGGCTTTTAATAAAAAAACCATATCTTTTAGCAATTTCAATTTGTCTTTTTTCTATCTTGTTATCCTCAAATTCTATGATAGTACCGCAAACATCGCATATTAGATGGTCATGATGGGGTTTTATTGCAATTTCATATTTTTTACCAGATTGCCCAAAAGAAATGGATGTTATTATGTTTGACTCTTCCAGTAAATTTAAAGTTCTATATATCGTAGCAATTCCTATATTTAGATTGGGAAATTCTTTTTTAATATACATATGTAATTCTTCAGGCGTGAAATGTTTATCGTTTTCATATAAAATTTTCAAAACTACTTCTCTTTGAAGAGTATATTTTAAATTTTTATCTTTTAATACTTCTTTAAAATAAAGTATCAATTCATCATAAGTGTAACTTACCATATATCCTACTTATTCATTTTGGTATTATTTGATTCTGTAACTATCTTTTTTTGAATATCTTTTAGCATTTTATTTGTATTATTAAAATTAAGTTTGACTATATAATCTCCGCTTTTTATAAGATATGGATAAATAAAGGAGCCATCAAGTTTTTTGTCTATATTGCTTTTAAATATGTCTATACTTCTTAAAGCAAATATAACTATGGAAAAAAGTAAAAATATTTTAAGTGAACCAACTAAAAAACCAAATATTCTGTTGAGCAATCCCAATCCGCTTAAACTTATCAATTTCGTAAATATCAAACCTATAAGCAAAGAAGCCATCCAAAATAGTAAAAGAATTACTAAAAAACCAATAAAATAAACAGAAGCCCTGTTGTCTATATGGTATATTTTTTCATCTATCAAAGCACCGGCTTGGCTTGCAAATCTTGAAGCTATAAAAATGCCACCTATTATACCAATAAGCCCAAAAACTTCCTTGATAAATCCATTGAACAAACCTTTTATACCAAAAATAACAAGTAATACTCCAACTGCCAAATCAAAAATAAAAACTGTATTCATTAAAGTATCTCGATCCTGTTTTTGCCCAATCTCTTCGCCTTGTATAGAGCTTTGTCGGCTCTTTCTATGATGCTGTCTGGCGAATCATTTGCAATATGGGCGGTAATACCCCCGCTGATTGTGATTTGTATTGTATTATTTTTGTATATAAGTTTACTTTCTTCGATAGTTTTCAAAATCCTCTCAGCAATATTTTTTGCTTCGCTTGTTTCTATTCTATTTAGAAGTATTACAAACTCTTCCCCTCCAAATCTATATGTTTTTACCTCACTTCTGAGAGCGTTTTTAAGGACTTTTCCAACATAAATAAGAGTTTTATCTCCTGCTATATGTCCATAAGTATCATTAACGAGTTTAAAATCATCCAAATCAAAAATAATCAATGAAAGGTTTAAGCTTTTTTCTTTTCCATAGTTTAAAATATTTTCAATATCTTTTAAAAGGGCTCTTTTGTTATATAATTTAGTTAGAGGGTCGATATTTGATTCTTTCTCTAACTGTAAAATCTCTTCTTGAAGCTTTATGATTGTTTTGTCGGCATCTTTTAGTGTTTTAAGTAAGTTGCTATGAAAATTATTGAAACTGTTTATTAGTGTTGTATTGTCTAAATCATCAATGTTTTTAGTTATTTTATTAAGATCAATAGAGCTTTTTTTTGATATTTGTTTTATATTCTCATTCGTTTTACTAAACTCTTTTATAGATTCTTTCGCGATATCATAACAGCCGTCAATCATGCGAGTATCCTGATTATTGTCTATAGAATCTATCAGGTAAATATTTTTTTTAAGTAATGCAGAAACTTCTTTATTTTTACCACTACCTAAAAAATCTTTAAAAGAGTCTTGATAATATTTGGGATATGGAGGTATATTTAACTGTTTTAATCTCTCAAATGCGTTTTTCCCAACTTCATTTATATAATTGTTAAGTTCTTTATTTTTCACTTTTTACCCTTTTAAAGATATTGTATCTTAAATTATATTTATTTTTATTGATATGAAACACCTATAAGGTTTGCCAACTCCTGAGGCTGGGTTGAAAACCTGATAGCTGTTTGTTTATCTATAAAATTGCCTTTAATTGCTTCTATCATTGATTGAGTTTGTGTTCTCATTCCTGTTTTCATTTGGTTTAACTGCATTTGGGAGTATATTTGATGTATTTTATTCTCTCTTATTAGATTTGATATTGCTGAATTTGCCAGAAGGATTTCTTGTATAGCTATTCTTCCGGTTCCTATTTTTGGTAGTAAACTTTGAGATATAATAGCTGTAATTGATGAAGAAAGCATATTTCTTACTTGAATTTGTTCACCACCTTCAAAACTGTCTACTATCCTATTGACTGTTTGGACTGCAGAGTTTGTGTGTAATGTGCCAAATACCAAGTGTCCTGTCTCAGCTGCGGTAATAGCAGTTGATATAGTTTCTCTATCTCTCATTTCACCAACTAGTATAATATCTGGATCTTCTCTTAGGGAGTATTTCAACCCATTTGCAAAACTGTATGTATCAACACCTACATTTCTATGCGAAAAGAGTGACTTTTTATTTTCATGTATAAATTCAACTGGATCTTCTATGGTTATGATGTGTTTTTCTTCAGTAAGATTGATTTCATTTAACATAGCAGCAAGTGTTGTTGATTTGCCACTTCCTGTTGGTCCTGTGACAAGAATAAGACCTTTTTCTTTTTGTATAATATCTTTAAAAATTACAGGAAGTTTTAACTCATCTATGGAAGGTATGCTCATGGGTATAGTTCTAAATGCTGCTGCTATCTCGCCATTCATAGTATAATAATAATTTACTCTAAATCTTCCAATATTTGGTAATTCAATAGCAAAATCAAGTTCTTTGTTTTCTTCTAATTCTTTTTTTTGTCTATCGGTTATCAAGGAGTAACACATAGATTCTGTAACATGCCCGTTTAATTTTGGTAAATCAAGTGGTGTCAATTTTCCATCAATTCTAATTTGCGGTTCACTTCTTGATACCAAGTGAAGATCAGATGCCTTATATTCACTGATAGTTTTTAAAAGTGTCCTAATATCGATACCTGCCATAGTTTTACCTTATTCAATAATTTTTGGTACTACAAAAAAATCGCTTTCTTTTTTTGGAGTATTTTGTAGTATGATTTCAATAACTTCACTATTTACAGAAGGTTTGTCGTCTCTAAAAGGTGTCCCTCCGTTTAGCATTGTAAAAGATGCATCACTGTTTTTTAAATCTAATTCATTTAAATTATCAACAAAATTGACTATTTCGCTTAGATTTTCAATCATATTCTTTTTTTCTTCATCTTTGATTTCTACCATTGATAGTTTTTCAAGTTTTTCCAGTGTTTGCATATCAACTTTCAACATTTGTCCTTTACCGCATATTTTGTATTCTTTGACTTTATGAGTCAATTCTAATAAAATTTTAGTATTATATCGAAAATTATATTAATTTAATACTAAAAAAGCAAGAACTATACCTAAATCGGCAATACTATAATTCTTTTGATAAATATGATATAAACCGAGTTTAATTTTAAAAATGGTAATATGCTGTAAAATTTTTATAAGGATTTTATCTTGAGTATAAAAGAAAATCTAAATGCAGTAAAAGAAGAGTTAAATACAGAAGAACAATTTTTGGAAGGTTTAATTAGAGCTGAAAGGTTTTATAAAAAATATAAAAAAAGATTGATAGCTTTGGCTGTTATATTGATTGTGTTTTTTGTAGGTTATTCGGTAAAAGTTTATATCCATACAAGCAATTTAAAAAGTGCTAACATTGCATACTTAAAACTTTTAAAGAATCCAAATGACATTAAAGCAGAAAATGTATTAAAAAATAAAGATATTAAATTGTACTATGCTTATAAATTTCAGCTTGCATCTAAGAATAACAATAAAACTATATTTAAAAATATTATAAAAAATTCTAATGATGGGTATTTGAGAGATCTCTCAAGTTATCAGTTGGCATCATTAAGCGGTAGTCAAAATGCAATACAATCTTATATTAATAATTCTAAATACGGACTATTAAAGAATTTTGCTTTATTGGATGATGCATATTTGTTACTTAAAAATAATAAATCAAATCAAGCCAAGATTAAATTATCTTTGATAGAAGTAGACTCTCCTCTTGCAAATATAGCTAAAAACTTAGAACATTTTGTTAAAAAATAAGGAAATTAAATATGTCAAACAAAATTAAAATTTTTGCAGTTTTCACTGTTATCTTTCTTTTTGCAGGATGCTCATCTAAATCTTTGTATAAACCAAAAAGTGTAGTAGGTGATATCAGTTACAGCGGTAATTTACCGGCTAAAATAGTAGATGTTACAAGAAGTGGAGCTACTTTGGCTAACTCTCAGGTAATAACAAGAAAAAGTGGTCTTTTAAAAGCAAAGATACCGAAAAATTACAGATTTTTGGCATATAATCAAAAAAAAGTTATATCAACTTCTCCTACTGGAACTATCAATATTGAAGATTCAAACGGAAAGAAACTTTTTTCTCATAATTTTAACAGTATGATTGCAAGTGCTAGTATAGACAATAATATTTTAGCTATTGTTTTTGCAAACAATAAGATAATGGTTTATGATATGGATACAAATAAAATTTTATTTAAAAGAAAACTTGATGATGTATATGCACTTGATGCAAGAATTGCAAATCCGTACTTTTTGGATAAATTGATTGTTTTTCCTACATTAGATGGCAGACTTTTAATAGTTGATAAAGTATCTGATAAAGTTTTAAGGGATATTGTAGTAAGTTCAAAGTCATATTTTAACAATGTTATATTTTTGAATGTCTTAGATAACAGACTTGTAGCAGCAACACAAAATAGAGTCATATCCATAGATCCAAAACATGTTGATTTTATGAATGTTGGTATTAAAGATATTATATTTTTAGGACAGAGAATTTTTATTTTTACAAAAGATGGAAGAATTATTCTTACGACTTCTAACTTAAAAGAAATGAAAGAAAAGAAATTTAAATTTGCCAATTTTTCAGCCGCAATATATGGGAAATATATATATGCAATTGTAAAAAATGGATATCTTATAGCTGTTGATAAGGATTTAATCACTACCAATGTATACCAATTACCTAATTCTATTGAAGATTTAATGTTTGCAACAAAAGGTTCATTTTACTATGATAATAAATATTTTAAATTAGCTAAGGTGAAATAAATACCTTAATGTCATCTGCTTTAGAAGCATACATAGAAAATATAACTATAGTAAAGGGATTATCCAATAAAACTATCGAAGCCTACAAGAGTGATTTGAGTAATTTTGAAAAATTTTTGCAAAAGGATGCGATCAAATCTGATTTAGATGATATTTTAGAATATTTGGAAAAATATAGCAATAGAAATACGATAAACAGGAAGCTCTCAGCTATAAATTCTTTTTTTAATTTTTGTGTAAAAGAAGATTTTATAGATAATTCGCCTTCTTTGAAACAGTTGTCTGCTCCAAAAACATTGCCATTTTTGCTGGAGTTTGATGATATAATAAATAGCATAAAAAATATAGAAAAAAAAAGTTGGATTGATTATAGAGATTATGCATTTATACTGTTTTTGTATGCAACCGGGGCGAGAGTCAGTGAAGCCATTGATGTTAAAAGAGATGATATTGCAGGAGGATGGTTGAAAATAAGAAATGCAAAAGGTGATAAGCAAAGAATAGTGCCGATTGCTCATGCAGCACTTGAAGCTGTAAAAGAGTATTTGGATAAGAGTGTTTATAATCAAGAGTATTTATGGATAAATTACAAAGGTGTAAGAATGAGTAGAATTACAGCATTTAAAATAACTAAAAAATATCTAAATGTCTCACCTCATATTTTAAGACACTCTTTTGCAACATCACTAGTTTTAGGCGGAGCGGATCTAAGAGTAGTACAGGAGCTGTTGGGTCATTCTTCTATCTTAACTACTCAGATATATACTCATATACAACAAAAAAACTTAGAACAGACGGTAAGGAGATTTCATCCATTATCTGGTAAATATTTTTGATAAAAAGGTTTTTTATTTGAAAGATACAGTAGAGATTTTGCAAGAACTTGGGTATATTTTTAAGAAATTAAATAAGATTGACAATAAAATATTGGGGACTAGAAAAAAGATAGATATTTATGAAGGTGTAAATTTAAAATCATTTTTTGTTGCCATTTTTAGACCTAAGCAAAAAAGTAGATTTGTTATGAAAAATGCTAATGATTTGGAAGAATTGTTTAATACTTTAGTATTGGCACAAAAGCATAATATTAAAAAAAAAGTATTATTGCTTGCACCTGCTATATGTTCAAAGTCAAAAAGTTATTTAATAGAAAATGGATGGAAAATATATGATATTGTGTGATATAGGAAATACGAATATACATTTTTATCAAGATGGTATTGTGTGGAAAAAGATTGCAAATTTTAAAAATATTGCTTTAATAGAGGAAGAATTTTACTATATTAATGTTAATGAAAAGCTTGACGCTTATCTGCTAAAAAGTGATAAAGCTGTGGATATATCATCTTTTTTTGATTTAGATACTGTATATGAAGGATTGGGTATAGATAGATTGGCGGCTTGTAAAGCAGTAGAAAACGGCATGATTGTAGATGCAGGGAGTGCCATAACTGTTGATATTGTTACAAACGGGATACACCTTGGAGGCTATATAATGCCGGGACTTTTTACGCAGCAGAAAAGTTTTTCAGAAATTTCTACAAAATTAGACATCAGACTCAATCCAAATATAGATCTTGAACTTTTACCGCAAAACAGTGCAGAAGCTCTAAGTTATGGTGTGATAAAGCCGATATTGCTAATGTTGCAAGAGAGTAAAAGAGATAAAAAAATATACTTTACTGGTGGAGATGGAAAATTCTTTGCCAAATTTTTTAAAGATTCTATATATGATGACAGCTTGGTATTTAAAGGAATGCTAAAGGTTATCCAAGAAAAAAATTTATAAAAAGGTAGAAAATGTTGACTATTGCATTACCAAAAGGAAGAATTGCAGAAGAGACTTTATCTCTTTTTGAGAGAATATTTAATAAAAAGTTTGTTTTTGATGATAGAAAATTGATTTTAAGAGATAAGGAATTTACCTTTTTATTGGTAAGAAATCAAGATGTGCCTGTTTATGTCTTGCATCAAGCAGCAGATTTGGGTGTAGTTGGACTCGATGTTTTGGTTGAAAAAGAGTTGGATTTGGTTGATTTACTGGATTTAAATATCGGCAAATGTAGAGTTTGTGTTGGTATGAGAAATGAAGATGATTTAGATACAAACAAACCAAGTATAAAAGTAGCAACAAAGATGGAAAATATAGCAAGAAAACATTTTTCATCAAAAGCAATAGCTGCTGAGATTATAAAACTTTATGGTTCTATAGAATTGGCTCCGATAGTAGGAATGTGCGATGCCATAGTTGATATAGTAGAAACCGGAACTACGATGAAGCAAAACGGCTTAAAGGTGGTAGAAACTATAATGAGTTCATCTGCTCATCTAATAGCAAATAAAAATAGTTTTATATCTAAAAAAGAAGAAATTTTATCTATTTATACTAAATTATCTAAGATAGTTTGATGATAGTTGCATCTTTTTCATTTAAAACTTTTGTTAGTTCCTCTTTTGAAGCGTTATAGATATTTTCAAAAGTTCCAAAATATGTTAATAATTTTTTAACTTTGCCTATTCCGATACCTTTTTTATTTAACAGTTCGATTTGTTTATCTTGTTTTAGTTTTTGTTTTCTGTGAAATGAGATGGCAAACCTGTGAGCTTCATCTCTTAGTCTTTGGACAAATTGTAAAACTTTGTTATCCTCTTTTAAGGGAATAAGTCCCGTTTTGGTATATATTTTATCACTTGCTTTTCCTTTGCTTCTAACTGTTCTTTTTCCTTTTTTCTCTTTTGAAATGGCTATTATGTCAAGATCGACCCCAAAGCTTTCAGATATATCACAAGCAAGGCTCAATAATGTTTTTCCACCGTCTATAACCCAAAGATCAGGGGCTGGATTTTTTTCAAAACTTTCACATCTTTTAGTAAGTAATTCTTTCATTTGTGCATATTCGTCAGTAGATGTTAAGTTGTAATGTCGGTATCTGTCTTTTTGAAAATCATTTTCATAAAATATGCATGAGCCAACAGGGTTTGACCCTTGAATGTGTGAATTATCATAGGCTTCTATGGTATTTGGAGTTTTTTTAAGATTTAATATAGATTTTAATTTTTGCAATATTACATCTTTCTCATAAATGCGCCTGTCATTTAGTATCTCTTTGGCATTATTTAATGCGATTTTTATCAATTCTTTTTTTGCACCTTTTTTGGGTGTGGATATAATGATATTATTTTTTGTTTTTTCCTGTATAAATTCTTCTATAAGTGCCTTTTGATCAAACTCGTCACCTACAATAATCTCTTTTGCAATCAATGGTTTGTCATCTTTGTAAAAATCCAATAAAGATCTTTTGTATATCTCATCTTTGCTAAAACCATTATCATCTTTAAAAATATTATGAGTTATTGAGACTATTTTTCCTAATCTTACAAACATTTTGATAAGAACTGCTCTTTTATCTTTTATAAAAACAGTAAATATATCATAATTAGCACTATTTTTTAAATCAATTTGAGAGATTATGGTGCTTAGTTTTATTTTTTTTATACTATCTCTTACTTTTGCGGCTTCTTCATAGAGTTTTTTTTCTGAATAAAATATCATTTTATCATTTAATAGCATTAAAAGATGGTTTTTGTTTTTTAAGCTTTCTAATGCATTTGATACAATAAGATGATAATCTTGTTTGCTTATTTTTTCTTCACAAGGTGCAGGACATCTTTGTATCTGATAGAATAAACAAGCTTTTTTTCCTTTAAGGCATCCTTTTTTTTGAACAAGAGGATAGAGTTCGTAAAGGGCATTTAATATCTCTCTTGAAGCTGTGGTAAAAGGACCAAAGTATTTTATATGGGTTCCTTTTTGTACTTTTCTTGTTATTTCAAATCTAGGAAAATCTTCCTTTAAATCTATAAAAATATAAGGATATGTCTTATCATCTCTAAGTAGTATATTGTATTTTGGTTTTAACTGTTTTATAAGAGAATTTTCAAGTATCAATGCATCATGTTCATTATTAACAATGATATAATCAAGAGATTTGGTTTCAGTTATCATTTTATGAATTCTCAAACCCAGTCTTGGAGAGGGTGATAAAGAAGGAGTAAGGCTAAAATAACTTTTTATTCTATTTCTTAGATTTTTAGCCTTCCCTACATATAAAAGTTTTCCATCTTTATCAAAATATTGGTAAACTCCGGCATTTTGTGGTAAATTTTTAATCTTATCTATCATCATAGAAAGATTATACATAAAAAGTTTTTTTATTTTGATAAATATTTTTCAAAATGCTCTATATTTATACTGACAAACTTATAAGCAATCCATATTAAAACAGGCCAAGAACATAGCCAGATAATTCCACTAACATAATCTATATTTTCCATTTTTTCTCCTAATATCCGTGTGAGTCAGATTTGATTTCATCTAAAGTTATTTTTTTTCTATCCATAATTCTCCATACAAAAATGATATATGCCAATACAAAAGGTACCAGTAAAGATACATAACTCATAGTAACTAATGTATATTTACTTGATGAACTGTTTTGTATATTAAGTGAACTTTGCAGGTTACTTATAGATGGATATATTGCAGTATTATTAAATCCAAGCAAGCACAATAAAGATAATACAACTAAAACTGTTCCTATACCGCTAAACCATATACCTTTTTTGCTATTTTTAAATAAACTTATAAAAATTGCATATAAAACCATAATTGTACCGATTAAAAAAGATACAAGTAATACAGGTGAATTTAAAAAGTTTAATAAAAATTTATACTTTACGGTAAAAAAACCGTTTGCATTATATGCTGCACCAGTTGCTGTCAGTAATGAAATAACAAATAAAACAAAAAATCCTATAAATAATATAGCATCTTGCCTGAGTTGTGTTTTTGCACGAAAAGATATTTTTTCATTATCTATATTATTTAAAAAATACATTTCCGCTTGAACTCTAGCAAGAAAAAATATAGTAAAGCCCAAGATTACATTTATGGGATTTAAAATAGCTTCCAAACCCCTTGTCGGAAGAGTCCATGCTGATAAATTCATATTTGTAACGATAAAATTTCCGCCCGTAAAGAGTGTTCCAAGTGCAATTCCTATCAGGATGATTCCCAAGCTTCCATTTATATATAAAAAAACTTCATAAACTTTTTGTCCTAAAAAATTATTTGGTTTTTTTCTGTATTCGTATGATACTGCTTGAATGATAAAACAAAAAAGTATCGCCATCCAAACAAAGTAAGCTCCTCCGAAACTAACAGCATAAAATAATGGAAAAGCAGCAAATAATGCACCGCCGAACATTACCAATGTTGTAAAAGTCAATTCCCATTTTCTACCTAAGGAAGCTATAATGATATCTTTTTCATCATTATTTTTTGCGAATTTATTTAGTAGTGTTTGTCCACCTTGAACAAAAGTCATAAATGTAAACAAAGAGCCAAGCAGGGCAACTAAAAACCACCAATATTCTTGAAGTGTTAAATAAGATAAATTTCCAAACATTATTATTCTCCTTCTACGCCAAGCTTTATTTGTGTTAGCATAATTTTTATTTCAGCAATCAAAAGAGCTGTAAAGAGTATGGTAAAAAGTGCCAAGGTTATGATAACTGAATTATCTGATAAATGAGAAGTTGCAAGAGATGTTGGCAGCATTCCTTGTATTGCCCAGGGTTGTCTTCCCACCTCAGCTACTATCCAGCCGACTTCACCGGCTAAGTATCCAAGCGGTATAGAAAAAAGTGCCAATTTTAATAATAGTCTTTTTGTCTGTATTTTGCCAACCATAGAAAAATATAAAACAAATAAGAAGAGTATCAAAAACCATGTTCCTAAACCTACCATGATATGAAAACTATAAAATGTTATTGCAACAGGGGGTATGATATCTTTTGGACTTTTCAAGTATCCATATCCCATATAATTTTGATATTTTCTAAATGTTTTAAGTGCTGATTTTGCCTGTAATTCATCATTTGCCTGTTTGGCATTTTTGTATTGCAGTAAAGATTTAATGGCAATTTTACCTTTTTTGATTTTATTTTGTGCCGATTCGATTCCCATTTTTTTATCGCCGTATACCAAATTATCTATACCAGGAACAAAAGCATTTATATTTCTAAATCCAAGAAATGAAAGAGCATAAGGAATTTTTATATCCCAAAGAAAAGTATTTTTATTATCACCTATTTTTTTCTCAGGATTTAACTGTCCTATTGCAACAATCCCTTCTCTTCTATCCCCATTATACAACCCTTCCATAGCAGCTAATTTTGTAGGTTGTCTTAAAGCAACCAAGTGAGCTGACTGATCTCCTGTAAATATAAGAAATATAGATACCAAAAGTCCAAAAGAAGATGCTACAATAATGCTTCTTTTTGCAAATAAAATATCTTTCTTTTTTAAAAGATACCAACTGCTTATCCCAACAACAAATAATGAGCCCATAACATATCCACTTGATATGGTATGTAAAAATTTTGATACAGCTATGGGGTTGAAAAGGACATTAAAAAAATTTTCCATTTCAAATCTTGCTCTATCTACATTGAATTTCATACCTACTGGATGTTGCATCCATCCGTTTGCTACAAGTATCCACAAGGCAGATAAGTTCGAGCCTATTGCTACCAACCAAGTAGATAATAGATGAGTTTTTTTCGATACTTTATCCCATCCAAAAAACATTATCGCAAAAAATGTTGATTCTAAGAAGAATGCCATAAGTCCTTCTATGGCTAAAGGTGCACCAAATATATCACCAACTATCCAAGAATAATTTGACCAATTTGTTCCAAATTCAAATTCCATAATGATACCTGTTGCTAAACCTATGGCAAAGTTTATACCAAAAAGTGTCATCCAAAATCTTGTGAGTTTTTTCCATTCCTTGTTGCCTGTCTTTACATAAATTGTCTCCATTATGGCAATAATGAAAGAAAGACCGAGAGTCAAAGGTACAAATAACCAGTGATACAATGCCGTAAGAGCAAATTGTGCTCTTGATAAGTCAACTATGTGTTCCACACACACTCCTTTTTTATTTATTTTTTATTAAGTTTTCCATGACAAAATTGGCTCTTTGTTTATTATTGGAAAAATTTGTTTGCAATATATTTGGAAAGAAGAATATTTTTAAAATTACAAAAAATATAAATATTTTAATAGCAAGAATTATCCATAATTTTTTTCCGACTTTCATACCTTTGAAGCCATCAATATAAAAATATAATATGTTTTTGATAATATTCAATTATTTATACCTTTGAAGTTTAATATAAATGCAATTGTATCGGTATAAACTAAAAATTAAATATTATTTCTACTCTAAGTCATCAATTTTATTTATTATTTTCTTTATATTTTCAAATATCTTTATTAAATTCTTATCATCTGTATGGATTAAAAATTCCCCTTTTGAACGCTCTTTGTAAACAATCTCAGTTGATGAGGTTTCTTGAATTTTATCTATCTTATTACTTGCAAATGTTCTAATATCATCAACTTCTATATTTTTGCAGGATAAATCAACTTTTTTTAACTCTTTTAATAGTCTCTTTATTAAATTAACATTATAATTAAATTCCATCTTCAAGCCAGGGTGGTTTAGTGCGATAAATAGTGTTTTATTTTTTATATACATAAAAAGTATAGCATTTGAGAGCCTACCTGGTAAAAGTGACTTTATCTTGTTAAAGCACTCGATATTTTTTATTTTAGAACAAAAGGAACGGTTTTTTATATGAGTTATTATAGAAGAAGATTTTTTCATCTGCTAATTATAGCAAATTTATTTTTATTTTTTAGTGGGTGCGGCTACAAGGGTAATCCAACTTATCAAAATAGTGATATAAATAAGCAATTTCTTTCAAAGATTGAATATAAAACCAAAGAGGCTAAAAAGATTGCAAATATATGATGTTGTTATAGTAGGGGCTGGCATAGCAGGATTAAATGCCGCTTTAAATTTACCAGAAGAGAAGAAGGTATTGATTTTATGCAAAGAAAATTCTTGGGATTGTAACACTTTTTATGCACAAGGCGGTATTAGTGTGGCAGTTGATGAAAATGATGTAAGTTTACACATTCAAGATACCATAAATGCTGGAGCTGGGCTTTGTGATGAAGAGGCTGTCAAAGTTCTTTGCGGTGAGGGCAGAAGTGCAGTTAATTCTTTGATACAAAAAGGATTTGAATTTGATAAAGATGACAGAGGCAATCTTTTATATACAAAAGAGGCAGCTCACAGTAGAAATAGAATAGTTCATGCAGGCGGTGATGCAACTGGAAGACAGGTGCATCTTTTCTTAATGCAAAAAAATCCTCATCCTCTAATGTATAAAACTACGGTTATAGATATTTTACAAAAAAATGATTTGGTATATGGTGTTAGAATTTTTCATCAGGGAAAGTTTGAAAATATATATGCTAAAAATACTATAATTGCCAGTGGTGGCATAGGATCTCTTTATGAATATCATACAAATGCTAAAACTGTAAGTGCTGACATACAGGGCTTGGCAATAGAGTGTGGGTGTGAACTTAGAGATATGGAAATGACACAGTTTCATCCTACGGTTTTTGTAAATACCGATAAAGCAAGAAAACAGCTTTTAAGTGAATCTTTAAGAGGTGAGGGAGCTTTTGTAATAAACGACAAAGGAGAAAGATTTTTATTTGATTATGATAAAAGAGGAGAGCTCAGTCCAAGAGATATAGTAAGTAGATCTATATTTGATTATAAACAAAAGCATAAAAAAGACACTATCTATCTTTCTTTTGAGAATTTTCGAAGGGAATTTTTTAAAAATAGATTTCCAACTATTTATTATAATTTAAAAGGTTTAGGCTTTAATCTTCCAGAAGACAGAGTTCCTATCTCACCGGCATTTCATTATGCTATGGGTGGTATAAAATGTGATTTGGATGCAAAAGTAGATAAATATAAAAACTTATATGTTATCGGAGAAGTTGCAAATACAAGAGTTCATGGTGCCAACAGATTAGCTAGTAACTCTTTGCTTGAGGGGTTAGTTTTTTCTATGCGGGCGGTTAGAAAAATATTACAAGAAGATTATGACTTTACCCACATCGAATTTGATGAAAAATCTGAGATTTTATTTAAACCAAACGATAAAATATTAAAAAACAAATTAAGAACCTTAATGTGGAATAATGTGGGAATAGTAAGAACTAAAAAAAATTTAAAACTTGCATTAGATAAAGTTGATTCAATGATTTCAAGTGATATAGGAAAGCTTTTAAAGCTTAGACTTTTGACATCAAAAGCTATTATTGAAAGTGCCATAAAAAGAGAAAAATCTTTAGGTGCACATTATATAAAAAATTAAAAGGAGATTTATGAAAATTTTATTATTATTGTTTGGTATCTTTAGCACCATATTTGCCAATACTGCTGAGAGTGCTGGTACAGGAGCTGTTGACCTAACCAATAGTTGGGTGGGAATACTTTGCTTGATTATATTTGTTGTGGGGTACTATATCATAGCTGCCGAAGAATCATACCATATAAATAAAGCAAAACCGGCTCTTTTTATAGGTACTTTTATGTTTATGATTATTGGTGTGTATTATGCAATAAACCATATGGATTTATTGCGTCTTCATGAAGAATTAGGAAGTCTTATATTGGAAATTTCAGAAATCTTCTTTTTCCTGTTTGTTGCTATGACATATATAGAAACCATGATAGAAAGAAATGTTTTTGAAGTTTTAAAATATAAATTAATCTCAAGAGGCTACACATACAAGAAAATCTATTGGATAACAGGGCTTTTGGCATTTTTTATATCTCCTTTTGCTGATAATTTAACAACTGCATTGATACTTTCAACAGTTTTAGTTACTATAGATAAAACACATAGAGAATTTTTAATTCCAGGTGCTATCAATATCGTTGTTGCTGCAAATGCGGGTGGAGCCTGGAGTCCTTTTGGAGATATTACGACATTGATGTCATGGGCAGCCGGAAAAGGAACGGTTATAGACTTCTTGGCGCTTTTTCCAGCAGCAGTAATAGGCTGGGTTTTAACTGCATTTTTACTAAGTCGTGTGGTACCAAAAGGAAAGCCACATTTTGATATAAAGACTACGCAAAAATATGAGTTAAAACCAGGTGCCAAAACTGTAATATGGCTCGGTGTTTTTACGATTGCCATTGCTGTACTTAGTCATCAGTTTTTTGATTTTCCAGCGATGTGGGGCATGATGTTTGGTCTTTCGCTTTTAAAAACATATTCATACAGGCTTAAGAAAAAAAGTGAAAATCCTTTTAATGTATATATAAATATGGAAAAAGTAGAGCATGATACTTTATTTTTCTTTTTTGGTATTTTAGCAGCAGTCGGAGCACTTCATATAGTTGGATATCTTGAATATATAGTAAAATTATATGATATCATAGGTAACACTACTGGTAATATCGGTGTTGGATTTATTTCTGCTATTATAGATAATGTGCCGGTTATGAGTGCAATTTTAAAGGCAAATCCACACATGGAAGATGCACAGTGGATGTTAGTTACTATGACAGCTGGTATAGGAGGAAGTCTTATTAGTTTTGGAAGTGCGGCAGGAGTAGGGGTTATGGGAAAAATGAGAGGTATTTATACTTTTAATACCCATATAAAATATGCTTGGACAATACTTGCTGGATATGCCGTGTCTGTTGCTATATGGTATGTACAGTTTGAGATACTTGGGATATATTAATATAAAAATAAATTTAACGGAGATTGTATGAAAAAAGTACCTATTGTTGTTTTAGATTTTGGATCACAATATACTCAGCTTATAGCTAGAAAATTAAGAGAAAATGGGGTTTATTGTGAAATTGTTCCTTATAACGAAAAAATAGAAGATATAAAAAAACGAGAACCGAGAGGATTGATACTCTCCGGAGGTCCCGCTTCTGTATATGCCAAAGATTCTTATCATCCTGATAATAATATTTTTGAAATAGATTTACCAATTCTTGGTATTTGTTATGGGATGCAATTAATTGTTCAATATTTTGGAGGTAAAGTAATGCCGACAAATACTCATGAGTATGGCAAAGCAGTTTTAAAATGTGAGAATAATTCTATCTTTAATGATACTAAAAAAGAACAGATAGTTTGGATGAGTCATGGAGACAGAGTTGAAGAGTTGCCAAAAGGTTTTAAAAAGATTGCTTATAGTGAAAACTCTCCTTATGCTGCAATAGCCAATGAAAAAGAGAATATTTATGCTTTTCAGTTTCATCCTGAAGTTTATCACAGTGAGTATGGAAGTAAAATGCTCAAAAATTTTGCAAAATATATTTGTAATTGTGAAAGTACCTGGAATATGGGTAGTTTTGCCAAAGAACAAATTCAAAAAATTAAAGATATTGTAGGTGAAGATAAAGTGCTTTGTGCTGTTAGTGGAGGAGTAGACAGTTCTGTTGTGGCAGCTTTACTCAATGAAGCGATTGGCGATAAACTGATAGCTGTATTTATAGACACAGGATTATTAAGAGCAAATGAACGGAAATCTGTGGAAAATATGTTTAAAGTAAAGCTGAAAATTCCTCTTGTCACAATAGATGCAACAAAAATATATATGGATAAATTAAAAGGTATCAAAGATCCTGAAGAAAAAAGAAAAATTATTGGATATACATTTATAGAACTTTTTGAACAAGAAGCAAAAAAGTATGATGGTATAAAGTATTTAGCACAAGGTACGCTCTATCCAGATGTCATAGAGTCAGTATCAGTTAAAGGGCCAAGTAAAACTATCAAATCGCATCACAATGTAGGTGGTTTGCCAGAATGGATGAAATTTGAACTTATTGAGCCCTTAAGAGAACTTTTTAAAGATGAAGTTAGAAGATTGGGAATTGAGCTTGGTATCCCCAAAGATATGGTTTCAAGACATCCATTTCCCGGACCGGGACTTGCTATAAGGATAATG
Source organism: Campylobacteraceae bacterium (assembly GCA_026993075.1). GTDB lineage: Bacteria > Campylobacterota > Campylobacteria > Campylobacterales > JALSKU01 > JALSKU01. Next base: position 694 of record JALWUQ010000048.1, on the reverse strand, counting down.
GGAGAAGTCAAACAAGAGAGCTTAGAGCTTTTAAGATCGGCTGATGTTATCATGCTTGAGGAGTTAAAAGCAAGCGGATATTACAATAAAACTTGGCAAGCTTTTACCGTACTTTTAAATATAAGCAGTGTAGGTGTTATGGGCGATAATAGAACATACGAAAATACAGTATGTGTAAGAATAGTAGAAAGTGTAGATGGTATGACAGCTACTTTCGCTCATCTCCCTCATGAATTATTAGAAAGAATAAGCTCTAGAATCATAAATGAAGTAGAAGGTATAAATCGAGTAGTTTACGATATAAGCTCCAAACCCCCAGCAACGATAGAGTGGGAGTAAAGCCGTAAAAAATGACAACTGCTTGTCATTTTTAGGCTTTACTGACTTTTTTCATGTGTGAGCCCTAAAACAAGGTTTTAGTGGTGAACACGAAAAAAGTCTGGGTACTTTGAAGTAAACTGTAATGAATGAAGTGAGGTAAGTTTACGGTTTATTCACTGAAAGTGAATAGTAGTTTAACGAAGTTAAACACAATAAAAATAATTCCTCCGCAAACAAACAAAATTGATTTGTAAACTAAACTTAAAAAACAAGGTTTTAGTGGTGAACACGAAAAAAGTCTGGGTACTTTGAAGTAAACTGTAATGAATGAAGTGAGGTAAGTTTACGGTTTATTCACTGAAAGTGAATAGTA
>JALWUQ010000047.1 GCA_026993075.1 Campylobacteraceae bacterium | reverse complement strand
CTCATCGCCGATAATACTGCCCCTTGACTTTGGTTGGGAATGTAGGTCGCTGCCGGTTTGAGTTAAATCATCAAAAACTTATAAAATCATCAAAAATTACTTAGATATTATATTCTTTATCTCTGCTGCATTCTGAATCTAGAAGCTAAGTACTTCTATAGACATGATGTAGTGTCTAAAGTTAGTTTATAAAATCTTTTAAATTTTCTATTTGTTTTTACTATTAAAGAAGATTATAGTGCTTTTTCTATATAATTATAAATAATATTTATGTAAAGAGGTTTTTAGTGAAAGATATAGAGTGTGTAGATCACAATGAATTAGAGCAATTTATGGAGCAGGGTGCTAAGGTTGTTGACATAAGAACAGATATGGAATGGAAAAATACAGGTGTTATAGATAAAAGTCATAGATTGACATTTTTCGATAGGTTTGGTAACTATGATATGCATTCTTGGCTTGCAAATTTTGAAAAAATTGTATCTGATAAAAGTGAGAGCTTTGTTTTGGTATGTGCTCATGCCAACAGAACAAAAATCCTTGGTAGTTTTTTAAGAGACAAATTAGGGTATAAAAATGTTTTTGAACTTTGTGGGGGTATCGAACTTGGATGGATTGCACGCGGTAAAATGACAAAAGATGTATGATATTGCTTGGTCGGATACTTATGCTGCGGTATATAGATCTAAAAGAGATATATTAAAATCCATAGAAGACATAGATCCTGTATCATTGGATGAACTTATAGGTATTGAGTATCAAAAACTTCAATTGGTGGAAAATACAGAAAATTTTATCTTAGGTAAACCTGCCAATAATGCTCTATTGTGGGGTGCAAGAGGAACTGGAAAATCATCTCTCATCAAGGCTGTTTTAAATAATTTTAAAAAACAAAATTTAAGAATTATAGAAATAAATAAAGAAGATTTATCAAATCTTTTGGATATAGTAGATGGTATTAGAGATTTAAAATATAAATTTATTGTTTTTTGTGATGATCTGGAATTTGGCAATAACGATACCTCTTATAAAGCTTTAAAAACTATCCTTGATGGCTCAGTTGAACTGCCACCAAAGAATGTTTTGATTTATGCAACTTCAAACAGAAGGCATTTAGTAGCAGAATATATGGGGGAGAATACAAATACTCTTGTTAAAGAAGGTGAGCTTCATTATGGTGACAGTGTAGAAGAAAAGATATCATTGTCTGATCGTTTTGGTCTTTGGCTCTCGTTTTATCAGGGTACTGAGGAGGATTATTTTAATATTGTAGATAATTATTTTAGAAATTATCAAATTGATAAAGAATTGTTGCATAAAGAAGCAAAAAAGTTTTCAGCCTTAAGAGGCGGTAGCAGAAGTGGCAGATGTGCAAAACAATTTTTTAATTATTTTGTAAATAAAATTTAGCAAAATCATAAATTTTATCTTTATCTCCTCTTGCTACATTTTTAAATTGACTTTTATTAAAAGTTTTTTGTCTCTTGGCAAGTCCTGCTGTGGCATTTGAGATTTTATCAGATAATACTTCTAAAGTTATTTTGCCATCTAAATACTCTAAAGATTCTTTTAAACCTATGGACTTCATGGCCTTTGGAACTCTGGAGTATTTTTTTTCTAAAAAATATGCTTCATCTATCAGACCATCACTTATCATTTTTTCAGTACGAACCTTTATCCTTTTTTTTAAAAGCTCTCTTTGTGTTTGTATCTCAAATATTTTTATTTGGTTTATCTTCTTTTCTCTCTTATTTTTTTCAAAATATTTAGTTGCAGTTAAATTTGTACTTAAAAATATCTTGTACCATTTTTCTATACGATATTTGTCTGAATTTGTAATATTTTTAGCATACATAAAATCCTTTTCTTTTATGAGATTGTATGCTTTTTGAAGATCACTTAATATATCAAAAATTTGATTTTCTATATCTTTGCCTGGCACTGGCATCGGGCTTAAGCCTTCACAAAGTGACTTAAGATAAAAACTGCTGCCCCCGACTATTATCAGGTTTTTGTGATTGTTAAGAGCATATTTTTTAGCTTTATGGTAGAGATTTGAAAAAAGAGCAGAATTAAAGTATTCATTGATATTTAATTCATCTATTCCAAAATGTACTATATTTGCTCTTTCAATCTTTGTTGGCTTTGCTGAGGCAATATTTATCTCTTTATATAAACTCAAACTATCTAATGAAAGGATTATCGCATTAAAATCCTGAGCAAGCTTCAATGATAGTTTAGTTTTGCCTGAAGCTGTTGAACCAAGTATGGCAATGTCTTTATTTGTGAAATTTTGCATATATTCTTACCCTTTTTTTGGCTTTTTCTATTATATTATAACAAATTTATTAAACTTAGTGTATCATTTTAAAAACAATCACAGGAGATATTTGAATGAATAAAATATTAAAAGATTTTAATGAATTAGTAATGTTTAAGCATTCTATATTTTCTTTGCCTTTTATTTTTATTTCAATGATTGTTGCCGCTCATGGTTGGTTTGGATTTAGATTATTGATTCTCGGGTTGCTTGCAGCAGTAAGTGCAAGAAATTTTGCCATGAGTTTCAATAGATTTGCAGATAGAGATATAGATGCAAGAAATCCAAGAACTGCAAACAGACCCAGTGTTGATGGAAGAATACAAAGCAAAAAGCAAATAGTATTTATTGTTTTAAATGCAATTATATTTATCATTGTTGCTTACTTTATAAATAGATTGGCTTTTTATCTTAGTATTCCCATTTTGGCTATTTTAGCCGGATATTCACTTTTTAAAAGATTTTCTTCATTTGCTCATATTATTTTAGGGATTTCTTTGGGGTTAGCGCCAATTGCCGGAGTAGTTGCAGTCAGTGCTACAATAACATTATGGTCTATTTTGCTTTCTATAGGAGTTGTTTTTTGGGTCGCAGGTTTTGATCTTTTATATTCACTTCAAGATATTGAATTTGATAAAGAAGAGGGTCTTCACTCAGTTCCATCAATTTATGGCAGCAAATGCACTCTTTTGATATCAAAGATATTTCATAGTTTGACTATATTATTTTGGTTATTATTTGCATTGACTTATGGAGGTGGTTTTTTTGCCTATGCCGGGATAGTTGTATCTGCGATTATGCTGTATATGGAGCATAAGATAGTAAATAAAGATTTTAACAAAATAGACAAGGCATTTTTCACAATGAATGGCTATCTTGGAATTATCTTTTTTATATTTATATTACTTGATATCGGAGTATGAAATGGATATAAGATTTGTAAATGCACCTTTGGTTCTTAAATATGAAGAGTGTAGCGATAGATATGATATACTTAAAAAAGAATATGATTCTTTGAGTGAATATGAGGAAGATTCTATCGGGCAATGGTTAAAATTGGCAAGAGCAAAAGGAGAGACGAGTGATAGTGATCAGGTGCTTTTGACTCTTATGATTGAATTGCATAGAAAAATGGATACGCTTATGATGATTATTCGTGAAGAAGAAAGAGAATTTTTGAACTTATCTGATATTTCAAAGATAGAAGCTATCGGGCATGAGCATTTTAAACTTGAAAAAGGTGTGTTGGAAAAAGGTAAAAAGTATTATGCAAGAGTTACAATGCCAGTATTTCCTAAAAGAGATATCCCTTTATTTTTTAATGCGGTTGAAAATGATGTGGCTCATATAGTGCTTATGCATCAAAAAGATATTAAAGATTGGAGTGCTTATGTGGTTGCTAGAGAAAGAGTTATGATAAGAGAATTAAAAAAGAGAGGTGTGTAGTGAATTATCTGATTATTGGTTTGATTTGCCTCGTTTTGTTGATTTTAATGATATACCTATATACAAAAGATTCTGAATCAAGCAGAAAATTCTTTTTATACGAAAGAGCTATCGAAGATCTTAATAAAAAAATTTATGAGTTAGAAAAAAGTTCTAAAAGAGAGCATAGTGCTGATGATGATGAAGAGTTTAAAAATTATATTGATGAAATATTTGAAAGTAGTATGGAAAAAATCACACACTTTATCGTAACTTCAAGAAAAAAAGATGAAGAAGATATTAAAAAACTCATTGATAAAGTAGATAGCAAATTAGCACATGTCGAAGAAAAGCTAAAAGCTATAAATACGATACCTGAAAGTTATCAAATGAATGACAAAAAGATAGTAAACCTATATGAAAAAGGATTGAGTGTCAGCGAGATAGCAAGAAATCTCAGAGTTGGGATAGGAGAAGTCGAATTGGTATTGAAAATTGCCGGTATTAAATAAAATTCTAAAAGAGGTTGATGAGAGTTGGAGGGATATTTTAGAAGATTCTATAAAATATTTAAATGATGATTATCTAAGATTTTTACTTGAGAATAAAGACTTTTTTCCAGATATCAATAATTTTCTAAATGCTTTTAAGACACTTTCTCTTGAAAAAACAAAATATATTCTTTTTGGACAAGACCCGTACCCAAGATATAAAAGTGCTACCGGATATGCTTTCATAGATGGCATGGTGGAAAAAATATTTTCACAAGATGGATTAAGTACGCAAGTAAACAAAGCTACAAGTTTGAGAAATTTTATAAAAATGTTGCTTATATGTGAGGATAAACTTAAAAAGTGTGATACCAGTCAAAAAGCAATCTCACAGATAAAAAAAGATAAATTATGCCTTGATATGCAATGTATCAAAAAAAATTTAGAAAAAAATGGAGTGTTATTGCTGAATATATCACTTATTTTCACTTCAAAAAAAAAGAGTAATTTTCATTTAAAACAATGGATGAATTTTACAGACAGATTGTTAGAAAGGATTTCAGACAGAAAAATCAAGCTTATTCTTTTTGGAAAAGTAGCACAGAAGGTAGAAAAATTTAATAGCAGTATATGTTTTGAAAAATTTGTTTCCCCTCATCCGTACAATA
>JALWUQ010000046.1 GCA_026993075.1 Campylobacteraceae bacterium | reverse complement strand
TTAAAATCAAAAAAGTTCAAGTTACCTAAAAAAACGAGAAATATCTTCATATATCTTCCAGATAGAATGATGAATATATTTCCAACTATCAATCTTTTCTCAAATATAGATCTCTCAAATGGACAAGAGTTGCCAAATAACTTTTTTTATCAAACCAGAAGATTTGCAAGCCAAGGCAATATCTTAAATCTTGGAAGAGGTATTAAAATCATCAAAAACAAAGGTGAGATTCAAATAGGAAGACAAGTATTGAAAATAAATCATTTTGTAGTAACACTTTACAATAAAAAAGGCGAATTGATAAGAGACATACAAACTATAGATCCAAAATCACCGATAAATGTCATATATATGAAAAATTATGGCAGATTTATAGTTTTGGATAAAAAAATGTACAACTCAATGTATATCCAACTTTTTGTATTGCAAAATTATGATAAAGATTTATACAAACCTGTTATATTAAATCCACTCGCTAAAGTTTATGAGTTAAAGAGATAGTAAAAATAAATGTTTTATGTAGTTTTAGCTTTCATATCTTTTATATTGACATTTTTGATAAAAAACTATGCTGTAAAAAAGTCTCTTATCGATATCCCAAATGACAGAAGTTCTCACAGTGTCGCTACTCCTTATGGAGGAGGTATAGCAGTAGGTATCACTTGGTTTGCAGGCATATCTTATCTATTTTTCAAGCATAATATAGATAACTCTTTATACTTTGCTCTGATGATAGGGGTTGTTATCTTTGTCGTAAGTTATTTTGATGATATATACAACCTAAGCCCAAAAATAAGACTATTAGCTCAATTTATTGTAGCTGGAGCTTCTCTTTATGTCTTAGGCGGACTCTGTAAAATTGATTTGTACTATTTTACAATAACAAATCAAGTATTTACCAATGCGTTTGCTCTGTTTATGATAGTTTGGTTTATAAATCTATATAATTTTTTGGATGGTATTGACGGGTATGCCGGAAGTGAGGCTATATTTTTAGGTATTGCCGGGTTCTTACTTTTTGGGGGGGGTTACTTTTTGGTTTTTATTGCTGCTGTTTTGGGCTTTTTGGTTTGGAATTGGCATAAGGCTAAGATATTCATGGGCGATACAGGAAGTACGCTTCTTGGATACAATATAGCTATATTTATGATTTATGGTACAAATTTACAAGCTAAAAATTTCTGGATATGGGTTGTGTTGTTTGGACTTTTTTGGTTTGATGCAACCCTTACTCTTTACCGTAGATATAAAAATGGAGAAAAACTAAGCCTTGCACACAAAAAACATGCCTATCAAAGATTGACTCAAAGCAAATGGAGTCATAGCAAAGTAGTTATTTTTGCAAGTTTTGTAAATATAGTGCTTTTTTGTCTGGTTTATTTTATCCCAAATATTTTTATCTCATTTTTTATCTCACTTATAGTTTTATATATTATTGTAAGATATGTAGACAATAAAAAAGGATTCGTATGAAACAATCACCATTTTTCAAGCAAAATCATAAACAAAACATAAGTTCGATAAATTTTCAAAGATATTATATCTTTATAAAGGAGACCGAAGAATGAAAAGCTTCATTCTTGCCAATAGGCAAAGCTTTAGTGCGAGGAATTTACAAAGATTTTACATCTTTGTAAAGGAGACCATAAAATGAAACACCACTTTGATAAAAGACTTTTAAATATCATTATCATTATATTTCTAAGCTTTGCTACCTTTGCCTGGACTTTTTGGATATTTCACAAACCATTTGAAGTTTATGTGGTGTTATGGATCATTTTAACCCGTATTGTCGCTTCAAGTTTGATATTTCAAGATTATTCACTTTCATGGAGCAAGGCTACCCAAAAAACATTTTTGATAAAAAGTTTCGTTTATATGTGTGCTTTTTTAGTTTATATGCCATTTTTTTATACCAAGTTGCCTATATCTTTTTTTCTCTCAGAACTTTTTTTCTATCTGTTTATCATGAATTTTTTTATGTATTTATACTATCTTCTCATCAACAAAAGCAAAATAAAAAAAGACAAAACATTAGTTATATATGGTGCCGGAAAAGCCGGTTTAAAGTTAGAGGAGGAGTACAGAAACTCAAAATACAAAATACAATATTTTGTAGATGATGATAAAAACTTGCAAAAAAGAAGTATTGATGGTATAAAAATAGTATCGAAAGAGAAACTAAAGGAACTTATCAAAAAAGATAAAAAACCTGATCTTCTCGTCATAGCAATGCCATCAGCAAAATCACAAAGGATAATCTCTGTCCATAAAGAGATCAGCAACTACTTTGAAGAAGTTAAGATACTTCCCTCTCTTGAGAAGATACTATCAAATGAACTTTTTACAAAACAGTTAAAGCATATCAGTGTAAAAGATCTTTTAGCAAGACATCCTCAAGACTTGGATAAAGAAGCAATAGCTTCATTTTTAAAAGATAAAAAAGTCTTAGTTACCGGTGCAGGTGGCAGCATAGGGAGTGAAATATGCAGGCAATGTTTAAAGTATGGAGTTAGCAAACTATATTTGATAGAACGAAGTGAGTATAACTTATATACCATAAAAGAAGAGCTTACCTCTTCTAAAATCAAATCGTACATGTGCAGTGTTTTAGATATAGACATGTTGGACAAAATCATATCGCAATGCCGACCAGATATCATCATTCACGCAGCCGCCTACAAGCATGTTCCCCTTGTCGAGGAAAATATCGCAGCAGGAATTGAAAACAATATACTTGGTACCAAAAATTGCATAGATCTTGCTATAAAACATAAAGTTAAAAAATTTATACTCATATCAACTGATAAAGCGGTAAGACCGACCAATGTTATGGGTGTAACAAAAAGAATCTGCGAGCTATATGCTGGCAATATTAGCTCAAAAGATACCGAAATAGCTACCGTTAGATTTGGTAATGTACTTGGTAGCAGCGGCTCAGTTATACCAAAGTTTAAAAAACAGATAGAAGCAGGCGGCCCCATAACAGTAACTCATCCCAAGATAACAAGATACTTTATGCTTATACCGGAAGCTTGTGAATTGGTGCTTCAAGCCGGGGCATTGGCTAATGGGGGTGAACTTTTTATATTGGATATGGGCAAGCCAGTTTTGATAGCAGATTTAGCAAAGAATATGATCAAACTTAGTGGAAAAAGTGACATAAAGATAAAATTTACCGGATTAAGACCGGGAGAGAAACTGTATGAAGAGTTACTGATAAACCAAAGCGATGCAAAAACAAAATATAACTCTATAATGGTAGCTAAAAATACTTTTTTTGATATAGACAAATTAAACAGGCAAATCAAAGAACTCTTAAAAACTGACGATAAACTGGAACTTTTAAAAAAAATGGTACCAGAATTTACCCACAATATGTCAAAGGAAATCAAATGATACTTATCACCGGGGGAGCTGGATATATAGGAAGTCATACTGTCATTGAACTCATCAATGCGGGATATGACATAATTGTTTATGACAATTTTTCAAATTCAAGCCATGAAGCTATAAAAAGAATGGAGCAAATTGCAGGACAACCTATAAAAGTAGTTGATGCAGACATCAAAGACAAAGCAAAACTTCGAGAAACTTTTAAAAACTATTCCATAAATGCCGTCATTCACTTTGCGGGTCTTAAAGCAGTAGGTGAGTCTATGCAAAAACCGCTGAAATACTATAATAATAATATTTCAGGAAGCATTTGCCTATTTGAAATAATGAGTGAATTTGGGTGCAAAAAGATAGTTTTCAGCTCTTCAGCCACTGTATATGGTGAGCCAAGAAGTCTGCCAATTTCAGAAAATTTTCCTTTAAGTGCTACTAATCCATACGGCAGGAGTAAGCTTTTTATAGAAGATATACTAAGAGACATTGCAATATCTGATAATGGATGGAAAATACTGCTTCTTAGATATTTTAATCCAGTAGGTGCACATACATCAGCACTCATAGGAGAAGATCCTAATGGAATTCCAAACAATCTAATGCCTTTTATATCGCAAGTGGCAGTAGGCAAAAGAGAGTATCTTAGTATATTTGGAGATGATTATGATACTCCTGATGGAACAGGGGTTAGGGATTATATCCATGTTGTTGATCTTGCACAAGGTCACTTAAAGGCATTGCAAAAGATAGATGATATACAAGGTACGGTTGCCGTCAATTTAGGAACTGGCAAAGGATATTCGGTACTTGATATGGTAGGAGCTTTTGAAAAAGCAAGTGGCAAAAAGATTTCATATAAGATAGTTAAAAGGCGTCTGGGTGACATAGCTGTGTGTTATGCAAACCCATCCTTTGCCAAAGAATTTTTGGGATGGGAAGCAAAACTAGATTTAGCAAAAATGTGTGAAGATACATGGCGATGGCAGTCAAAAAATCCCAAAGGATATGACACTATTCATCAAGCTTAAAGACTATTGTTATACTTATTTGTATATTTTCGGGTGGCTTTGGAAAGTCGCTGCTTGCATTTTTTATAATTTTGACGGAAGCTTTTTTCAAAAATCTTTTTCCTGCTTTTACCTGTTCTATCTTTATGCTTCCATCTTTTCTTAGTAAAAATCTAACCTTAACATCACCTTCTATATGAAGCTTTCTTGCTCTATAAGGGTAAAACTTCGCATTATTAATAGCTGATGTTATCTTTTTAAGATTTAAGTTAATATATTTTGCTTTTATATCTATTTTGTGAGGTAATACCGGATGTAATTTCTTTCTTGGAAGAACTATTGTATTTTTTTGTGATATATTGGTTGTATTTTGATCTATTTTGCTTATTTTTTTTCGAACTATTCTCTTTTTGATAGGTTTGGGCTTAGCAGGAGGTAACGGAATTATTTTTTTTGGCTTCTTTGTGATATGTCTTACCACTTTCCTTTTTTTGATCAATTTGTGAATTGGTTTTGGTTTTGGTTTTGGCTTTGGTTTAGGTTTAGGTTTAGGTTTAGGTTT
>JALWUQ010000045.1 GCA_026993075.1 Campylobacteraceae bacterium | reverse complement strand
TATCACAGCAGGCTTGATAGTGTCGTTCATTATTTAAAAGCAAATGATATAGAAGTATCTTTGTTTATAGATCCTACTATCACGATGATAAGAGCTTCCAAAGTACTTTTGGCTGATTGGGTGGAGCTTCATACTGGAACTTATGCCAATATCCACTCTATGCTTTACAGCAATTTAAGATACAATAAAAACTCTATAAAAAAGCTTGATATCCAAAGAGGAGAGTTAGAGAAAATGCTAAAAAATTCTCTAAATCAAATAGCTTTATCAGCTAAAGAAGCCAATGAATTTGGTATGAAAGTAGCAGCCGGTCATGGGCTTAACTATCAAAATGTCAAAGAAGTTTCAGATATAGAATATATAGAAGAGTTAAATATAGGTCAATGTATCATAGCAAGAAGTGTTTATACAGGCTTTCAAAAAGCAGTTGAGGATATGATTGCAATGTTAAGAGTTAAGTGTTAGGTTGGGAGCTTTATGAAAAAGATAGCTGTAAGTATAGGGGATTTAAACGGTATAGGGATAGAGATAGCCTTAAGAGCTCATAAAAAGATAACAAAAATATGTAAGCCTTTGTATCTTATAGATGAGGATATGCTAAATCAAGGAGCGGGAATTTTGGACTTAAAAGTTCCAAATGATTTTCATACTGTAAAAGTTGGTAAAAATTTTACTATAAGACCAGGTAAGGTTTCTAAAAAAAGTGGACTTTACTCTTATCTATCTTTTAAAAAAGCTTTGTATTTGGCTAAAAGTAAAAAAGTTGATGCCATAATCACCCTTCCTATAAACAAAGAAGCTTGGGCAAAAGCTGGTATAAAGTATAAGGGACATACCGAAGTTTTGAGTGATATTTTTAAAAAAGATGCTATTATGATGATAGGTTGCGATAAACTTTTTGCGGCACTTTACACTCAGCATGTTCCTATAAAAGATGTAGCCAAAGAGATAAAAACCAAAAAACTTTACAGGTTTTTCTTAAATCTTCAAAATTCACTTCATGCTAAAAAAATAGCCGTTTTAGCATTAAATCCGCATGCAGGCGATAATGGAGTTATAGGTGATGAAGAAAAAGCCATAAAAAAAGCCATAAAAAAATCAAACAAACATTTTAATGAAGAAATTTTTTACGGCCCCTTGGTACCTGATACTGCCTTTAGTGTTAAAAATATAAAAAAGATGAAATATTTCGTGGCTATGTATCATGATGAAGGCTTAATACCTGTAAAGATGAAATATTTTGATGAGAGTATCAATGTGAGTCTAAACCTACCCGTCATAAGAACTTCTGTAGACCATGGAACTGCATTTGATATAGCTTATAAAAAAGAGTTTAAACCATCTTCAAAGAGTTACATAAATGCCATAAAAAAAGCTATCAAATTAGCAAGTATCAAGCATCCTTAAACTTTATATAATTTTGATATTATAAATTTATGAATGAATTATCTCCTATTTATAAATAAATTATTTCAACTTTTACACAGTTTTTATTGGCTGATGAGATAAATCGCTCTATGCCGAAAACTCAGTCCGGTTTGCTTTGAAGCCATGGAGGAAGGACATATCACACTTGATGGAAGGATTTATGAATTAAATAACTGACCTTACGCACTATAATGAGCAAAGCTCTCTATAGTGGCAGAAACTCAAAGTCCCTACAACCCCTTTGAAGCTTACGAAAAGTAGGACTTTTCGAGAAAAAAGTACATAAGGTCAGTTAGGTATTACTTTTTCGTTTTAAAGTACCTAATTATAGAGCAATTTGGTTTGTTGTTTGATTTGGTATGAAATTATTGGGGCAAAAACTTAGTCTGAAACAATTGCTTTATCTCTTGCTAAACTTAATGATAGACTCTGTATCTCTTATGCTTTATATCCCCATAGATTTTTTTCTATTATTTTATTAGCAACAGTTGGAAGACAAATATTTTTGAGTAGCTGTAAGTTTTTACTAAATCTAACTTTAGTTGCAGACAAGTCAGTATATTTGAGTTTATTGGAAAAAATAATCTTATTTTTTATGCAATTTGGTGGCATAAAAAATTCTATATTTCCTCTATCTACAGCATAATAATTATGGAGTGCTAGATGTTCAGCAATTGAATAGTCTTTCCATATTTTTTCAGTACCATCATTTATTAAAGCATAAATATTTGGGTTAAACTGATCTGACCCACTAATAAAATAATAAGATATATTATTGTTCCCATTTATTTTTTCATCCAACACTGATTGAAGTCTCCTAATCACATACCATGAACCTGTCCAAAAATAGCTTCTTTTATTGTTATAATCAAATTCTTTCTCAGATTCTTTGTACCATTCTTTTGTCGCGTCTAGAACTTTGATTTTATTATTGCCAAATTCTCTAATGGCTAATTTTAGCAAAGCTACTCTAATATCCCAAGAATAATGTTTTTGTTCCGAAACCCAATCAAGCATATTTGTAGAATGAAAACCTGAGATATAATGAAATGGCCAAATAATAAAATATAATGCGTCAAGATTGAGATCTATAACTGATTTATTGGCAAGCTCAATATGTGCTTTTGTTGGAGGAGAACATGTAGCTACAATATATCCGATACGATTATTAACTATGGTTGGCATAAAATTCTCTTCTGCGGGGGGGCACCAAGTCAATTTTATGTTTCTCTGCATAAGACTTAGCACAGCAAAAGCCCTGAAAAAAGTTATTTAATATTTTATGATATTTCATTATCTGCCCTATCATGTTTTTTGTAAACTATATAGCCTAAAGTTAAAAGAACTATGGGATAAATTAGTGCTATACCAAATCCACTTAAAAAGAAAATTAAGATTATTCCGCTTAGCCCAAGCACTATATAGTCCAACACTCCTTTAAATAGTTTTGCAAAGGCAATTATTGATGCTAAATAAAGTATAAGAAAATTTTGACTTACAATCATAATAATTTTTGAAATATCAATTTTAAAAAGCCAAATAAATATAATAAATAAAGTATAGAAGAAGAAAAGTGCCACTAGAGAGTTTGCTGGGATATTTCTTTCATTAAGTTTTCCCAAAAAAGAAGGGAGGATGCTACTTTTTCCTGCAGAATATATTAATCTACTTGCACCAAAGACCCAAGAATTAGCATTTGCTAAAATAACCATAACCATAAAAAAGATTAAGAACTTACCGATAATTTTACTTTCTTCAAGCAATGCAGACATGGAGCTTATCCCAGAAATATTAACTCCTAAACTAGTTGCACCCGATGAAAGCATAGCAAGTAAAAAATAGAATATTGAGATTATAAAAAAACTCCCCAAATAAACAATAGGTATACTTCTAGTAGGGTTCTTGAACTCTTCAAGCCCAAATGATAAATTCTCCCAACCCAAAAAAGCCCAAAAAAGCAACGCCATCACTCTCCATAGCTTTCTATAATCTAGATCTTGACTGCCACGCATTAAAGTATCTTTACCAGCAACTAAGTAATCAGGATGCAAAATAATTAACAATCCTATCAATAAAAAAATAAAAATTAATGATATTGTATTAATCCATGAGGCCATATTTATACCATATAAATTTACTGCTGTTGCTACTAATAAAAATAAAATTGAAAAAATATAAGTAAAAGAATCATCAATTCCTAAAAGCTTTGCCAAATATGCTCCTCCAATCATAGCTAATGCAGGTATACCTATAGTAAAAGTTCCACTTAAGACTGCCGTTACGCCATAGCTTCCCCAAGAGCCAAATGATATTTCGGCATATTTTGATAATCCTGCTGCTTTTGGAAATTTAGTACCTAGTTTAATAAATATATAAATCATAGGAAATGTTATAAATATTGTTGCAATCCAACCATATAATGATACTGTGGGACCCGCAATATCTATAGCGAGCCCGGGAAGCCCAAATAATCCTGATCCCACAACCATTCCCACCGCTATACCTATCCCAGAAAAAATACCAATATTTTTTTGAAGTTTAGACATTTTCAGTCCTCCTTCTCTATGTGCATCGATTCCAATACCTCATAATCACATTTTATAAATATTGGTCTTTCATCACCACAGTTTAATAAGAAGACGCTCTTATTAACTATTTGCCATATATAATATAATTTTTCATTATAATATATTTTCATCCCTTCTTGTAAATTCATTTACACCCTCCATAGTTTGTAATTGTAATTAAAAATAACTAGCACATGATGCTTCATAGTGGTTAATTTCAGCATAATTTTATCATATATATAATATTATATCAAGTACATACTATTATGTTCTATACATACTAAAAGGTAATAAATGAATAAAATTAAATACGAATGCCCTTTTGAAATTGCACTTGAATTGGTATCTGGAAAATGGAAAGGTCTTATTTTATGGAATTTATCTGAAAAAGTTTATCGATACAGTGATCTTAAAAGAGAAATTAAGGGGATAACTCAAAAAATGCTGACACAGAATCTTAGGCTTTTCGAGCAAAAAGGGATAATTTCTAGAAAAGTTTATCCTCAAATACCACCAAAAGTAGAATATAGTATTACTAAACTTGGCAAAAAGGTACAGCCAATTCTATATATGTTACAAGAATGGGGGAGAGATATTGCCTTGACAAATGACGCTACTAAAACTTGAGAGGGTCTATCACCGAATTTAGCAAGAGATAAAGGAATTTTCCAAACTAAATTTTATATGGGGGGGGTCAGTTGCTACCTTAAACCCCTCTAAAAATCTTAATATTTTCATAAAAAATATAACCAATATTATTACCTCAACATTATAACCAAATTTTACTATCTTTAATGACAATTCTATTTTATCCCACAAGCCCTTTTAGAGTCATATAAATAGTACTTTATGCTATCACTATCATCTAACTCATAAGTTCTAGATTATGTTATATCAGATGATATTTTAGTAATAGCTCCTTATGTTTGCAGACATAGACTACAGTTTAAAGAAGGTAGAGCAACTGCAAAACGGATAGAATTTTTTTTATGCAACTTCAACCAAACTTGTAAAAAGTTAAGACAAAGAGCTACAAAAAACGAACATGGTGAAAAAAGTGCCATAGCAAAGAAGAAAGAAGCATTGGAAAACAAGGCGATAATCTACAGTGGTGATTTTGCCAAACGATTGTCTAAGCTTTTAAAAAAGTAATGTTTCATTAAAAGTATTAATCTTTCGACTTTGAGAATGCAACCCATGCCGATATTACTACAAAAGATGGTATTGTCAAAAAGTATGGCATCTAATGTTATCAAGTCTGCTGAACCCTCAAAACAAGAGGCAATCCTCAAATATACGGCAAACTATATCTTTATATGCAAGTAAATAAAGGCTGCTTTAGATAAAATAGCATCGGTGATATTATTGATGATGGTTTTTCCACCTACTTTACTCTAAAAATATGAATCTTTCATTTTTGATCTTTAGGAAACTTTTTGCATTGTCGATAAGCAAGCGATAAGGATCTCAACAGTATCGGTATAATCTTGCTTATTACCTGAAGCTTTTGCAGAGAGGATGGCGCCTTCGAGTGAGGATACGCAAAAGAGAGCCAGTTTGCTTGTGTCACACTCCTTCATCTCGCCTGCTTCTATCGTTGCATCAAAAATATGTTTTAGCGTAGCACGAAAATCCGCGTAAATCTCTCTTAGGATTAGGTTAAAGTCATTATCAAGATTAGACATCTCTTGTACTAAATTTCCAAGAGGGCAGCCGCGCTCAAAATCTCTTCGTGTTGCATCCAACATGACAGCAAACAGTTTAGGCAGATAAGGCATATCGGTTTTAGTAATATTCTCATAAAGAGTGCTAAAACGCATCGACATCTTCTCTTTGATAGCAGCTATTGCCATCTCTTTTTTGCTTGCAAAATAGTGATACATCGAGCCTTTATGTACTCCGGCTTTTGCCAATATATCAGAAAGTGCCGCACCTTGGTATCCGTTAGAGAATACCTCCTCGAAGGTGGCATCTATGAGTTTTTGTCTGGTTGTTTTTTTCATAAAGTAATTATAACATAGATTGCTTGACTATTTGTTCTATTTATATTATAATACTCTTGACCGATTGGTCAAATAAATTAAAGGATATTACTATGCCACTGATTCAGACCATTTCACGACAAGAGGCTACCGGCGAGTTAAAAAAATTATATGAAGCTATTGTATCTATGAGAGGAAGTGTGGGTAACAATGCCCTGCTTTTTAGTGTAAGTCCAGAGCTTTTGCGCCAACAAATGGAGTTTATAAAATATTATATGAATCATCCGACTCTTTCCATGCCGTTTCTTGCATCGATAAGAATTTTAGTCTCAAGTACCAATGATTGCCAGTTTTGTATTGATTTTAATACAACAATGCTAATCAATATGGCAGGCTGGACTTTTGAACAAGTACAGGCAATGCGTGAAAATATCGATAATGCCAATCTTGCTCCAAGAGAGATTGCCTTGCTCCGTATAACTATAAAAGCTATCCACGATGCACATGCTATTGATACAGAAGATTTAGATACTCTTCGAGCGATGCAATGGAGTGATCAAGATATCTTGGATGCAATCAACCATGCATCAAGAATGTTGGCTACGGATATTATATTTAATACTTTCAAGATAGAAAAAGATATGTGAGCACAAGAGGTCATGTAAGAAGCCTATTAACTTATAAAGTCCAAATACTAAATTATTTTTGCTTTTTCTATAACAAGCGTTACATACTGTGGTCGCATTTTAAGGCCCTACTCTTTTTTCAAAGTAGAAATATCTAAAAAATTTTGGCTTATATCTTCTTTATATTTTTGAGTTTGGTATTTGTAAAGATGATAACATTTTGGAGTTTGTAGTTTGCAAAGATTTTTATTAGGATGCCTACTTTATCATTCGTTTCATAAAATCCTCAATAAAGCGTCTAACTATATTATGGTTAGACGCTTATAATCCTTGTTACAATTTCATGGTTACTTACCTTTTTTAAAAACTATATTGACATTCTCATTTTGCAAGCTGCTGCTTAAATTATTAAATCCCATAAAAGTGCCTGTATTGTTGTGAATTGGATTATGAAATATGCCAGATAAAATACTATTGTAAATATCTATCAAACTACCGCTAATAGGTCTGTTATTAAATATAGCAAGGTCTTGGTCGACATGAAAATTAGTAGGCAAAGCATCACTAAATACATATACTGATATTAGATTTTTAGATTTTTTGGCCTTAATTATTGTTCCTCCTTTTGGTTTTATGATATGAAGAGGATTGGCTGGAGTTCCTACTTTACCATTTAGTGCATACATGATTAGATTATTGTCTGCTTTTATATTAGTAGATACTGCGGTATCACCTAAGATACTTCCCTCTCTTGAATTTAAAAATATATTATTTGCTTTTAGATATGAAACAAAGATATTATTTTTAGCATCTATTGATAAATCATTCGGGGTTTCTATAGTAGTTTTACTTTGTTGTGTAAAAGCACCGTTAACTATGAGTTTTATATCTCCTCCACCGTTATAAAGTGCATATCCGTTACCGTTAAGATCATTTGCACTTAATGACTGAGAGTTTTTTATGGCTATATCATTTACACTATTGTTTTTAGCATCTATGACATTTACTTTTGTATCAAGATACTTTTCACTTACTCCATCATCACCTATACCGTTTTTAGCTTGAATGAGTAATTCATTGCTCACTATATCGTCCGCACTATCACCATCTTGTGAAATTGCTCCATTTTGCGAAGTTAGAGTTATTCTATTTGGAGCTTTTACAAAGTCTATATCCATATTTCCTGCTGAGCTTAAAGTTACACCACTACTATCTGAAACAATATCTGCTCCTTTTACCTGATGCAGTGTTCCTTGACTTGTAAAGGCAACATTATTCGCCCCATGAAGCCCAGTTATATCTCCAACTGTTCCTATTACAGAGTTTTTACTGTTGTTAAGTTTTATCGCACCATTTACACTGTTTACAGCTATTGTATCTGCTTTGAGTGTTAAAAAGCTATTTGCTATTGAATTGATATCTTCTTGGGCATCTAAAGCTACATAGTTTGCTGTAATATTTGGTGTTGTTGCATCTACTCCTTTTATCACGCCATTGCTAGATAGATATGCATTTTTAGCATTTATACTATCAAGAGTTAATTTAGTTGGTCCGTACAAATATACTTTTGAAGCTGATTTTGCACTTACCGTTCCTGATATATAGATAGGATTTTCTACTGTTCCTACATCACCACCGGCAGAGCTGTCAAGCATCATATCTTTAGAATTTATCAAATTTTGTGCCATATTATAGATACCATTATTGCCGACTATATTTGTAGAGCCGCTTTGATTGACTATATCTTCGCCTAATTGTATTTGGCCACCATTGTTACTTGCAATATTAATTAAACCACTGTTGTAACCTACGGTATTGAAAGATTTTGAAACTCCGTTGACGATAAAACTTCCATCTGTTCTTTTACCCATTTTGATAGAGTCGGTATTTAGATTTTTAGGAGTATTGTTTTGAATATTTAGATGCATATACCCGTTTAGTACAGTGGCTGTACCGCTGCCATAGAATAAACCCCTGTCTAAATTTATATTGATATGTCCGCCTCTAACCGCTATAGGATTAAGATAAATGTCAGTAGGAGTGATGCTACTTATATACTCAGAACTTGTTATAGAAGGGTCACTGTCGTTTATAGATATACCCAAATCTTTTTGTCCGCTTTGCATCGTGCCGTCAAAAGAGATACTGTTTCCAGCTTCGCCGTTTATAGCTATATCATCATTTGAGTAAATATTATTTATGGCATAGAGTGCTTGAGTATTTAAATTTACAAAGTCATCCGCAGTCGTGTCATAGTAGCTGTAGGTTGGAGTATGCAGTGTTATGCCTATCTTGCCGTTTGCTTGTATATTGTTTAAGAGTGCTTTATCTATTGTATAGTTTGATGTCGGTTGAGAGTTTAAAAGCTCGGAGAGTTTAAGAGCGAAATATATATTTTGAAAACTATTTATATTTACAGTAGGATTTTCATTACTGCTTTTTGTAAGTTCAACCTCCAAAGGAGCACCGAGCAAGCCTACTGAGCCTCTTTGAGAAACAAAGTTTACATTTTTACTTTTTATCAAAGCGCCATTGTTTGCAAGGATACTGCCATAACTGTTTGTAACAGTTGTACTACCTCCGTAATTATCTACAAGCTTATTGAAAACTATGTTTCCGTTTCCACTGTTTTGGATATTTATGGTATGAGGAAGTACAACAGGCTGTATGTTGAAGTTTGATAAATCTCCTCCGTCATTAGTAGATATCTCTAAATTCGGCTGGTTTGCATTATCACTTATCATTGTGATTTTGTTTATCAAAAGATTTTTATCTGTTTGGTTTGTGATATCAACAGAAGGGTAAGAGTTGCTTAGGTATATATTTGCATTACCGTTTAGCTGACCGCTTGCATCGAGTGTTATCTTTCCTATATCATGGTTGATGAGATCATTTACCACTATATTGTTTGCCCCTACATTTGCACTTATGGAACCTTGAGAGCTTATCATGCCATCAGGTGCTATAGTTAGGCTTTGCGGAGAAGAGGATAGCTGATACACATTACCGTTTAGAGCTATATCACCGTTTGACACATATTCTCCCAGCATATCACTTGAAGCATCTGAGTTAAGTATGTGTTTGACCCACTCTTTTACTTTGTGCCATACCCATTTTACAAACCATCCTATGATAGGAATCTTGGAAACTTTTTTTACAAGTTTGTCAACAGTAGTCAAAACCCATTGGACGACAGTATTTGACACGGCTTTTGCATTTAGTTTGTAGATATTTTCACTTTTATCCGGTGCGCTTGATTTGATATTTAAATTTCTTGTATATATCTCTGAGCCGTTTTCAACATTTACATTTGAGTTGATAGTAGGATAATTTTCAACTTTTGCATAAGTGGTTCCTGTAAGTCCTGCTTTTATTTCTGCTTTTGCATAAGTATCAAAATATACATTATTTTGCAAAGCATTGATATTTAAACTGTTGTATCCTGTCAGTTTTGCCTGCGGTTTTATATCAACCTTTGCATTCGAATTGACATGCAAGATAGAGTAAGCTTTTGATGTAGAATCGGCTGCAATTGTGTGTGATAAAGAGCTAAGTACTGCATGTAAATATAAGCTTTTGGCATTTATGTTTATATTTTCAGCTTCAAGTTGGCTCAAATCATTTACGGTAACTCCTATATTTTGATTGATATTTATATTTGACTCGCTTTCATTTATAGTGATTCCTCCCGCAGTTGTTATGGAGGTATCTGCAGATGAGTCTATGTAGCCTTCGGCATTTAAGTTAATGTCTCCTTTTTTTGCATAGAGCTTGTTGTTTTGACCTATATTTATATTTGAATTATTTGTTATATCGACTTTTGAGAGTGTTCCTGCGCCTGATATGAGACCCCCTGCTCCTCCTGTTGTGGAAGATGATGCATTAATTTTTGAATAGCTGTACATGTTGATATCAGAATTTGTTGACTCTATTTTGTTTTGAGTGCCGGTATCAATAGCAGTATCGGAGTAATTTTCAGATGTGGCATGAGTGGAGCCGGCTGCAAGTACTCCATAATTGTTTCCACTGCTATTTGTAACGGTTTTTGAAAAAGATTTTGCCTGAAAATTTGAGTCTTGATTTGTTGTTATTATATTTGAGTTGCCTATATTTACTTTTACGGTAGCATCATTTTTGGCATAAGAGCTTGAGCCAGATCCCCCATATAGAGCACCTGCAGCTGAAAATGATGATGACTTGATTTCATTTCCTTCTTGAAAATTGCCGGAAGTATCTGTATTTTCAAAAGCATTTGCAAACAAATTGTTTGAGTTTAGTTGGACATTATTTTGAATATTGGTATTTATAACCGGTGTCCAATATGATTTTGCATCAGAAACACCTACGGTAAGTTCTCCTATGCTAATTCCTTCAGCATTGCTGGAGAGTGAACCGTTTCCTATGGATGCAAGATCAATATTGCCTAATGCATACAATGCTGCATAATCTTGCAAAGTAGTAAAAATATATGGCGATACATCAGTTGTACTTACTGAACCCGCCCCGCTATATATGCCTCCCGCAGCAGCTTGAGAAAGAGAGGAGATAGTTGAAGGTGTATCAAAAACAGAGTTAAGAGCTATATCGCCGTTTGCACTTAGATGAGAGTTTGTCCCTATGTATGTACCTGTAGTTCCATTTATATTTGTTTTGGACATAACAACCCCGATTGCTAAAGCACCTGCTGCAGCACCTAAAGCTTTTGTATATGCGGTCGGACTTGTTTTACTTTGTATATAAATACTTCCTGAACTGTTTATCAAAGAGTTTGTGCCGATAAATGCAAGAGTTGTATAATCATTTATATTAAGTTCTGAAACTGCCGCACCAAGCCCTACTAAACCGGCAGCTGCGGCATAACTTTGAATATTGGTATCATTTACATTAAACTCGCTTGTTACATATAAATTTCTTATATCAAGTTCAACTCCATTGCCAATCAATGCCTGAGTGTTTGACCCTATCTCGCCTATACCTACTGATCCTCCCGCACCTACTATACCTGCTCCCAAAGAGCCTGTAAGGCTTTGGTACTTGACTGTGTCGGTTGCTTGGACGGTAGTATCAAGTCCGCTATTTACAATTGAACCATCATCTATGCGAGCTATGGTGGAGCTATTTGGCTGAGCAGTGCTAAATGCATCATCAATGTTGGCAGGGGTATTGCTTTGTATGTCACTGTCAGCTTCATTTGCCTGTGAAGCATCTCCTATCCTGCCCTTTACATTATCTTTACTGACTATGGTATTTGATTGTGATTTTGTATTGTCATAGCTATTTACTTGATCGCCATTTAGGGCTTTGTTGATATTTGTTATGCTTACGGCTCCGGCAACTCCGGCAGCTCCTCCGCTAAATGCTCCAACTTTGTCCTGAACGGTTTTTGAAGAGTCTGCATTTACCAAAAGATTTCCACCGGCATTGACTTTATTACCGGCTCCTATTTGAGCTAAAACAGTATCTTTTATATTTGTAATATCTACAGAGCCTCCTATTCCTGCAAGCGATGCGACTGCAATAGACCCCACGGTTGTATCAACGGCAGTGCTACTTTTACCTGTAATATCAACATTTTGTGAAGAAGTTTTAAAACTGTCATCTTGATTGATATTGGTTGAGCCGATTGTATAAGCTTGTGAAAGTGTCGTAAGGTTATTTACTACCACGGAAGCAGATAAAGAAACGCCGCCTGAGCCGCCTATGTTTGCGATGTATAATAAGACATCAAAAGATGAATTGGTTTTGATATCGGTTGAGCCTTTTGCATTTAATGTGGAGTTATCGACATAAGCTTTTACCGTATGTTTTGCACTATTTACAAATACCGCTCCTCCAAGACTTGCTGCCACACTTCCTTGGATACCGCCTACTATGATACCGCTTTTGGTTCCATCTTTTTTGGTTCCGTAAATACTACTGTCATTTGATAATATATCTAAATCTTTATCGCTTGAAAGAACAGAATTTTGCACATATGCTTCATTGGTATTATCAAGTACGATTGTTTCCACCGATCCTGCAAAAGCTACTGTAGATCCCGCTCCACTGGCAGCTACACTGTTTAGTCTTTCCAAACCGTCACTTTTGACTTGGATAAGATTGTTTGCTTTGATATTAGAATTACCTGTAATATATGATTTTGTACTATTTTCTATGATAGATGTATCTACACTTGCTCCGATACCGGCATCTCCACTAAGTGCAGCAGCACCTATAATATTGTAAAGGTTGGTATATGCAAAAGATCTGACTCTTGCATCTTGGAGAGAGTTAGCATTTGAAGCTTGGTTTATCTCGGAATTATCTATGTATGCCCATATAATATTTTTGATAATATTTGTTGAAACAGTTGCAGCCAAAGCTCCAGATCCTCCGATACCTATTGTTCCCTCAAAGTTTTTTATATCACTTCTTCCGCTTGCAAATATATCTAATCCTCTTACATCCTCTTTGTCACCTTTTTCATCACCACTTAGTACTGAAAGAAAATCGTTTCCAAGAGCATTAATGATAGAATTATTGTCAATGTATGCCAAGATACTGTTTTGGATATTGTTAACTATAACCGTACCTCCTATACCTACGGTACCGGCTCCCGAGCCTGTCCCTCCATAGTTGGATATGGTACTATCATCTATAGCTTTTAAAGAGAGAGTTCCCTTAACATTTGCCTGAGTGCCTGAAATGTATGAAGATGTATGATTTTTGATAGTATTTATCACTACACTTCCGGCAAGAGACGCATCACCGGCACCGGCTCCTCCTACAGATACAGCTTGTATGGCTTTATCGCTTTTTGCCCTTACTATCATATTGCCATCAGTTGATATATTGGTGTTATTTAAATATGATAAGAGAGTGTTTTTTATAACATTGTATAAAATAGAAGCTCCAATACTTACCGCACTTGCTCCGCTTACTCCTCCGCTTATGATGTTGATATTTGAAGTATCATCGGAACTTACCTGTGTGTTGCCGTCTGCATGTATGCCTGCTGATGTTTTTTTACCGTCGATATATGAAGTTATATCATTTGCGATATTGTTTAAAGAGACAGATATTCCAGCTGCCATTCCTGAAAGTGATGCTCCTACTGAAACTGCAAGCAGTTTGATAGTGCCTGAAAAGTCAGATGTTATTTTTAAATCGCCTTTGGATGAAAGATCACTTGAAGAGAGGTATGATGAAATTGTATCTGTTATATCATTTTTAGCAAAAGATGCTCCAATGCCTGCTTTTCCGCCTACTGATACAGCTCCTGCGAGTGCTTTTATAGAAGAGGTGTCATCTGAGCTTAGAGTAACATCAGAGTTTGCCGTAATATCTGAAGAGTTTTGGATATAAGCTTTTGTAACGGCTGCGACAGAGTTGATGGAAACTGATCCAGCTATACTCCCTGAAGATGAGAGAGGTGCACCACTACCACTTGCGCTAACACCTTGTATGTCATTGTCATTTGAAGCCGATAAAGAAACTTTATCGGCAGTTATAGTTGAACTATCGATATAACTTTGTGCTAAATTGGTTATACTGTTTTGGGAGTATGAGCCTGCAAGCCCAATAGATTTGGATGAAGTTGTTATAGCTGCGGAGCCTGTAAAACTTTTTATTTCACTGCTGTTTTTTGCTTTTAGGTTTAGATCACTGTTTTGATTGGTTAGAGTTGAATTTTTTATATGTGCATCGGCATTATCACTTATGGTATTTATAGAAACATCACCTGATACCCCTATACCAAATTTTCCTGCTCCATTTGGTGCAGAGGAGGATACATCAGGCGATGGAGCACCCGGTGCGGTAACTGCGGCTGCAAGAGAGTATGCGTCTATCACTCCGCTGTTTTGTGCATATATGTAGTTTTGTCCTTTTGTTGTGATTTGTGAGTTTTCTATGGAAGCAAGAGTATTTCTTGTTATCTCATTGATTGAAACAGAAGCGCCGATACCTACATTGCCAGATTTTATAATACCTCCAGAGACATTAAACAGTTTTGCCGTATCATCAGATTTTAATGCAAAATCATCTGTAGCAGATGCTCCTGTTACAATTATATTTGCATTATTAACATTTGTCTGCGTGGTGTTATTTATTTTTAAGTATGAAAAACTTCCTGCAGCACCGTATTTTTCAGCATTTGTTCCTGCTTCTGCTACCGATATATTTTTTGTATTGGATGTTGCACTCATAGAAAGTGTGTTTGCTTTTGCATAAGCTCCATCATTTATTTCAGCTTTTGTTGTATCATCATATTCAATATCTAAATACGAACCGCCAAGCCCGCTTTTACCACTGCTACCTAAAACTTTCCAACCAAAAACACCTGATAGATTCATCGTTTCCAAATCAGTCAAAGCCTCCAAAGTAAGTGCGCCATATTGTGTTTGATTTTGATTTATTTTTGCATTTTTATCAACATAAGATTCTGTATCATTACTCATATGAAAGTAGTTAACAGAACCAGCTACTCCAGCAACTTTGCCTTGTGAATTACTCTGTGCCCATGTTGTAAAAAATCCATTTTGAAGACCTAAATTTGAATTTGCATAATTACCAATATCAGAGACAGAATTTACTTGATTCCAAGTGATTTCATACGGCATTTTTGTTGAAGATGAAAGTGTAATATCTTTTTTACTGTTTAAGACACTTCCCTCTCCAATATAAGCTTTTGCAGTATTACTTAATTTTGTAATAGCAACAGCACCTGCAACAGAAAAAGTTTTTTGGTCTGCATCATTACTGTCAATAGTTGCTGTCGCACTTGATTTAACACCTTTTTTTCCATTAGCCGTATCAATAAGATAACTATTTTTTGCAGATATATCTGTTGTAGTATCTACATTTACAACAGCATTATCTGCAATATCAGCTACACTGTTTGAAGTATGATCGGCATAACTAAATGCAGCTGAGAGAGCCGGTTTTGAAGAGCCACTCTCAGAATTACTGCTTTGTGCATGTGCATTAAAATAGTTTTCCACACTGCTAATTACATTATTTGTTGCTTTCACAACTCGTCCACTTACTACACCACTGCCAACAGATGAAGAACTGGCTGTTTTTATAAGGTTATTATCTGTTTGTGCATTGATTGACAAGCTCTTTGCATTGATTGTTCCACCAACATTAGCCTCTGTATCTGAATTTGAATTTGTAATTGCAACACTCGTGCCAACAGTTCCATTATCGTAAGAACCAGCAGATGCTGAAGCCTCTATCTCTTTACTGGCAGTAGCATCTACATTCAGTTTGCCTGCGGCATTTACATTAGCACCGTTTTCTATGTTCACAGTAGAAGTTGTATCTGATTTTGCATATGCTAAACTCATATTTGCAGTTGAGCCTCGTCCTGCTCCAAGACCAACTGTATAGACTTTAACTTTGTTATCTGAAACTACATTACTTTGTATATTTATGTCATGAGTGCTTTTGAGCGTTGCACTATCTCCAATGGATGTTTGTGCCGTTGCTTCTGATTCACCATAACCAACACCTACTGCTGTAAAAATGGTTAAAACAGATGCCTGTGAATTTGCATTTGTTGTAATGTCTATGGAATCTCCATCAATAGTTGTTCCATTTTTTACATCAACAGTCGCTTTTGATTTTGCAATGCTGAGCCCAACAGGAAGTGTTGGTACATCTGAAAGAAAATCTAGAGCTTTTTCTATGGGATCAACTGGATTGGCACTATTTGTACTGTCAAAATGATCCAATGAATTTGCTTCTGCTTTTATGCTGATGGCACCTCCACGAAGATAAGAACCATTTAGATTGATAGAAGAGAGTGCCTGCACTCCGACATCTGCAGTATTAGAAACTGCATTCAGAGTAAGTGTACCTGATTTGTATCCACTATCTGCAAAAGTTAAAAGATTACTGCCTGAGCCTACTGTAATAGATGGTGCACTCATAGTTAAACTTCCAGAATCTCCTTGAGAAGCAGCATGCAAATAATCAGTTGAAGTTCCGATATCTCTCGTTGAGACAGTGATACCATCATTTACTGTTATACTCTGATCGGCAGTAAAAGAGGTATCGATTCCACTATATATGGAATCATTGGAAATTATGATATTATCTGGATCAATCAAGAAAAGTCCCATTTCACCGTTTGGAGCATGTAAAGAGACTTTACTCCCGTCAAACACAACTTTATCTTTAGCACTGACTTCCACAAATCCGCCATTACCATTTACTGAACCACCATTTGCTATATATGATGCTCCCTTATCAGAGTAAGTCAAGTTATGAGAAAATACACTTATATATCCTCCGTTTCCATTGTCTTTTGCATTTGATTGGAAATTTGCTCCATTTAAGATAAAGGCATTTTTTTGAGCTTTTACTTCTATTTTTCCTGCTTGGTTTTGATTTACGGCATTTGTGTTTAGCTTTGAAGAGATAAAAGCACTGCCGCTTGCTCCCTCAAGTGAGATGATATTACCGTGCTTTACTATCTTTATAACTTTGTTAATAGTGTCTGTATTTACTACACTGTTTATGATACTGTTTGCATACTCTTTTGGTAAAGCTATGGGTTTGTCATTATTTGTTATCTTGTTTTGTTTATAGTCGTATCTTACCAACCCGCTTGGATCAAACTCTACATAGAAATTATCTGTTGCACCAAGAGTTATATGACCGGCTTTTGCCATGATAGAGCCTTGTGAGCTTAAAAGAGGAGAAGCAAGTATCACAAATCCTTCAGGTGAAACAGTGATAGAGCCTTTTTGTACTATATAACTATCTGCATAGTTTTTCATCTTGTTAAATTGATAATTGCCTTTTAAAAAGTTATCATTTGTTATATTTAGAGTTGTGGCTAAAAAACTGTTTGCGTTTACTTTAGAATTTGCTCCAAAGTATATGCCTGCAGGATTTACCAAAAAGACTCTTCCGTTTGCATTTAAGCTTCCTAATATTGAAGAGGGATTGTTCGCTTTTACGACTCTGTTTAGTACAACCGAACTGCTTGAAGGCTGGATAAATCTGACTCCCTCTTTTCTACCTATATTAAAACTGTTATAATTTATAATGGCTTTATTAGAAGTAGTGATGTTCAAATGATTACCATTTTTGTTAAATGAAGCCAAACCCGCAGCCACTCTCGCACCCGAAGGCAAGGCTTGTATCTGAATGGGCAACATAAAAAAAGCTATGCTCATGATAAGTGCGATATGTTGCTTATTACTCAAATTTATAAATTTATTTATTGCTTTTAACATAATAACTCCTTTACCAAAGTTTTGCATTTACAAGAAGATAAAACTTTGCGCTTTTATCTATAGTCTTATTTGAAGAATTTATAGGAAATCCTACTCCTATCCTTGCTGAATACTTCTTTTTTATATTTGCTATAAGTTCTACTCCGGCTCCTGTTAAATTGAGAGATTTTTCTTCTCCTGGAACCGGATTATTTGCATAGGCTATACCGTTATCTATAAATACGCCAAACTGAAGGGCATTTTTTAACCATTTATAATTTGTTGAAGGATGATAAAGCCACTCTAAGGATGTGGTATATCCATAATCTCCAAGTTTAACAGCTGAGTTAAATCCTCTTACACTGTTAAGACCTCCTAAAGTAAACATTTCAGAAAGAGGAAGTCTGTTTGAGCTGTATTGGGAGTTTAGAGTAAAAAGAATATTATTTTTTTCATTTATGTATCTGTTGTATGAGAGGTTTATGTTATATCTTGAAAAGTCTGTATTCTCATTTAGCCTGCTTCCAAAAGAACCATCTCCTCCAAAACCTTTGGATATGGC
>JALWUQ010000044.1:16836-18735 GCA_026993075.1 Campylobacteraceae bacterium | reverse complement strand
ACAGAATAAACCGATAGGAAAAGTCATAAGATATTATGAACTAGCCATACTAAAATCACCACTAAAGCCTCTGACTTACAAATCACACGATCCTTTGAAAGCCGGTGATTTGGTAAAACTTTTTTTAAGAGGCAGAGAAAACTTTGCAATCGTGATAAAGCCTGTCAAAGAGCCTGATTTTAAATGTGAATATATAAAAGAGTTGACAAAATACTATCTAAATCCAGATTATCTAAAAATAACAAGCTTCATAAGCCAATACTACTTTTGCTCTTTGGGCGAAGCTTCTTCTTTGTTTGTAGCATTTTCAAAGGATGAAGATAAACAAAGCGATATCATCAAAACACTCTATAAACCCTTGCTTAGTCTTTCTGCATCTCAAAAAAAAGCACTTAGCTTTTTAAATGCACAAAAAACATCTCTTCTTTTTGGAGATACAGGAAGTGGAAAAACAGAGATATATATAACGATGATAGCCAAAGTTTTAAAAGAGGGAAAAAGTGCTATCTTTTTGATGCCGGAGATTTCACTGACTCCACAGATGGAAAAAAGGCTCAAAGCTGTTTTTGGTGAACATATAGCTTTGTGGCATTCTAAAGTTACAAAAAAGAAAAAACAAATGATTTTAGAAGGGATAAAAAGTAAAAAGATAAAACTCATAGCAGGAGCAAGGTCAGCTCTTTTTTTGCCACTTTTAAAACTTGGACTCATAATAGTAGATGAAGAACACGACAACAGTTACAAGTCAAATTCACGCCCAAGATACAATGCAAGAGATTTAGCGGTTTATTTTGGAAAAGTTTTAGACTGCAAAGTTGTTTTAGGCTCAGCTACCCCGTCACTTACAAGTTATCACAAATATCCCCACTTTAGACTAAAAGGAAGCTTCGCAGGTGAAAAAAAAGAGTATATATATGAAAAAAACTCTAAAGATTTATCTTCAAATATCATCCATGAGTTATCTAAAATATTAAAAGAGAAAAAACAAGCTATAGTATTTTTGCCTACTAGGGCAAACTTTAAGTATATAAGCTGTTTTGATTGTGGTTCTTGTGTAACTTGTCCTTTTTGCTCAGTTGGGATGAGCCTTCACAAAGATAAAAATGCTCTTGTATGCCACTATTGCGGATATACTGAACGGATTGTAAAAGAGTGTCCAAAATGCAAAAGCACTCATCTTGGCTCATTTAGGATGGGAACTGAGGAGGTAAGAGAAAAGTTAACATCTCTTTTTCCAGATGCAAATATAGCTAAATTTGACAGAGATGCCATCAAAAGTACAAGAGAGTTAAATAGAGTATTAAAAGAGTTTAATGACAAAGAAACAGATATACTTGTCGGCACTCAAATGCTTAGTAAAGGTCATGATTATGAGGGTATTGAGCTTTCAGTGATTTTGGGGATAGATGCTATCTTAGCCCAAAATGACTTTCGTGCAAGAGAAAATGCCTTGTCTTTGGCTATACAAATAGCAGGAAGAAGCGGAAGAGTTGGCAGTAGTAAAGTAGTACTGCAAACTTCCAATGAAGAGTTTTTTAAAAAATATATAAATGATTATGAGTTATTTTTAAAAGATGAGTTAAAGTATAGACAAGAGTTATACCCTCCATTTAAAAAACTAGCAAGAATTCTTGTATCTCACAAAGAGCAAAACAAAGCAAAAGATATCACTTCAAATGTATGTAAGTGTTTGCAGGCAAATCTTCAAAAAGGTGTAGAGATAGTAGGAAGCGGGGAAGCAAATATAAAAAAAATTGCCTCAAAATACAGATACGATATACTCCTAAGATCCACTTCATCAAAAGCTCTTTTGCAAACCATATCAAGATGCAAACAATCACATATAGAAATCGATATAGACCCCATATCTTTTTCTTAAACTGTTTTTATGTATAATAT
>JALWUQ010000044.1:0-16736 GCA_026993075.1 Campylobacteraceae bacterium | reverse complement strand
ACGATATACTCCTAAGATCCACTTCATCAAAAGCTCTTTTGCAAACCATATCAAGATGCAAACAATCACATATAGAAATCGATATAGACCCCATATCTTTTTCTTAAACTGTTTTTATGTATAATATATCTAAATTGCTATCAGGAGGAGTTGACTGTGCAAAAAAAGGATATTTTTAATTATCTTTCAAATAAAAAAGATGACTTTAAAACAAAATATGGAATATCAAAAATGATTGTTTTTGGATCATTTGCAAAAAACAAACAAAATACAAACAGCGACTTAGACTTGGCAATAGACACCAAAGAGAGTGATTATTTTCTACTTTATGATTTGAAAGAAGAGATAGAAGAAGAGTTAAATTTAAAAGTTGATTTGATAAGACTGCGAGAAAAGATGAATCCATACTTGAAAAAAAGGATTTTAAGTGAGGGTAATTATGTATGATATTCAGTTGGTTTTAGATATATTAACTCAAATTATAGAAGCTGCCGAAGAGGTTAAGAATAAATGTAAATATGCTAAATGTGTTGAAGATTTTTGTGATACTGAAGTTGGACAAGAAAAACTTGACAGTATTTGTATAAAATTGATAGCCATAGGAGAAAGCTTAAAAAATATAGATAAAATAACTGATAAAATATTATTGAGTATGTATCCTCAGGTAGATTGGAAAAAGATAAAAGGAATCAGAGACTTTATTTCTCATCACTATTTTGATATTGATGCAGAAATAATTTATTCAATTTGCAATAAACATATAGATGAGGTTGTTGAAACCTTATATTTAATAAAAGAAGATATAAATGATAAAAAGATATAAAACAAAAAAGATTTTTGTAGGTGCAGTAGCAGTAGGCGGGGATGCACCCGTATCTGTGCAGTCTATGACATTTAGTAAAACAAGAGATATTGAGGCTACTTTAGCTCAGATAAAAAAACTTCATTTTGCAGGATGCGATATAGTCAGGGTCGCAGTGCCGGATTATGAAGATGCTTATGCTTTAAAAGAGATAAAAAAAAGAAGCTCACTTCCTGTGGTGGCTGATATACACTTTAATTATCGTTTTGCTTTGATTGCTGCTGAAAGTGTGGATTGTATAAGAATAAATCCTGGAAATATCGGTGCAAAAAGCAGAGTTAAAGAGGTGGTTAAAGCTTGTGAGGGCAGAGGCATACCCATAAGAATAGGAGTCAATTCAGGAAGCCTTGAAGCCCAGTTTGAAAACAAGTACGGTCAAAGTGCAAAGGGTATGGTGGAATCCGCTCTTTATAATATAAAATATCTTGAAGATTTGGGCTTTACAAACTTTAAAATTTCACTAAAAGCCAGTGATGTTGAAAGAACTGTAGAAGCTTATAGGATGTTAAGAGTGCTTGTGGATTATCCTTTTCATTTAGGAGTTACCGAAGCCGGTACTCTTTTTCACTCCACCGTCAAATCCTCCATAGCAC
This sequence comes from Campylobacteraceae bacterium, assembly GCA_026993075.1. Lineage (GTDB taxonomy): Bacteria > Campylobacterota > Campylobacteria > Campylobacterales > JALSKU01 > JALSKU01. The sequence continues at coordinate 15,281 of JALWUQ010000044.1, read as the reverse complement.
TCGGCACACTTTTACTTGAGGGCATAGGAGATACTATGCGAGTGTCAATAACCGGGGAACTTGAAAAAGAGATAGAAGTGGCAAGGGCCATACTAAAAGACAGCGGAGTAGTTAAAAGCGGGGTCAATATCATCTCATGCCCGACTTGTGGCAGGATAGAAGCTAACCTTGTAAAAGCAGTAGCAGAAGTCGAAGAGAGACTCTCACATATAAAAACTCCTCTAAATGTATCTGTTATGGGGTGTGCTGTAAATGCTTTGGGTGAAGCTAAAAGTGCAGATGTTGCCATAGCCTACGGAAAAGGGAGTGGTCTTGTGATAAAACGAGGTGAGATAATAGCGAAACTTGATGAAAAGTTACTTGTCGATAAATTTGTACAAGAAGTGGAAAAAGCAGCTTTGGAGATAGAAAATGGTTGATTCTTTAAATAGTGTAAATCTTGAAAAAGCAGTTTTGTGTTCCATTGTTTTTGATCCTGTAAGTTTTGAAAATGTCGCAGAAAAGCTAAAACCAAAAGACTTTTATCTTCCGTTTCACAAATATCTTTTTGAAGCGATGATTGAGTGTGAAAGGGAAGATAAGCCTATTGATGAAGAATTTTTGAAAAAAAAATTAAAACAAAAAAACAGATTTGATGAGGGAGCTTTTTTAGATATACTCACTTCAAACCCACTCTCAAGCACATCAGCTTATATAAATGAAATAAAAGAAAAATCCATAAAAAGAGAGTTGGTTTCTTTAACAAGCGATATAAAAGAAGTTGCGGTAGAAAAAGATTTGCCTTCAAATGATGTAGTAGACCTTATCCAGCAAAAGTTATACAAGATAACAGAGGAAGCAAATAGCAGCGATTTTAGAGATTCCCCTGAAATGGTGGAATCAACTTTGAGACATATTGAAGAGATGAAAAAAAGAGGGAATTCAGGAGTTGTTGGAGTTGATACGGGATTTAAAAAGCTAAATGAACTTACAACAGGATTTGGAGAGGGAGATCTTGTCATCATAGCGGCAAGACCTGCTATGGGTAAAACAAGCTTTGCTCTAAATCTTGCTGAGAGAGCTTTAAAAGATAAACTTGGAGTTGCTATATTTTCCCTTGAAATGCCAGCAGAACAGCTTATGATAAGGATGCTAAGCTCTATAACTTCCATACCTATGCAAAAACTGAAAATCGGTGATTTAAATGATGATGAGTGGAGCAGACTTTCAAGTGCTATGGACGAGATGAGCAAATCAAAACTTTTTGTCGATGATAACGGACTTGTGGATATTCACCATGTAAGATCTAAACTTAGAAAGTTAAAATCATCTCATCCTGAAATCTCTCTTGCTATCATAGACTATCTGCAACTTATGAGCTCATCAGGCAATAAAGACAGACACTTGGAAGTTTCAGAGATAAGCAGAGGCTTAAAACTTTTGGCAAGAGAGTTAAACATGCCCATCATCGCACTTTCTCAACTTAACAGATCTCTTGAAAGCAGAGGCGATAAAAGACCGATGTTAAGTGACTTAAGAGAGTCTGGGGCTATTGAGCAGGATGCTGATCTTATACTTTTTGTTTACAGGGATGATGTTTACAGGATAAGAGAAGAAAAAGAAAAAGAGATAAAAGCAAGAAATGACGGAAAAGAGTATAGAAGTAACTTTTTCTCAAAACCGGAAGAAGATTCAGAAATCATCATAGGTAAAAATAGAAATGGACCTGTCGGGGTGGCTGATCTTGTTTTTCAAAAAAGTTGCACAAGATTTGTAGATAAGACACAGATGCCGACAGAGATAGTTTACGAAGATGTCAGAGAAACAAACATAGAGATACCTTCGGTGATTTAAATGGATGAGCTGAAGCTTTCTCTTTTTTCAAGAAAAAGAGAAGTTTTTGCACTTATTTTATTCTTAGCGATTTTATTTTCATTTAATATCTTTTTAAAATATAAACAATTTCAAGATTTTAAATCCTCAAAATATTTTAAAACATCAGCGATAGTTTTAAGCCAATATATAAAAACTACAAAAAAAGGTAAAAAATATACAGTTTTAAAGTTAAAAACCGATAACTCTCTTAAATTTTATGGTATAAGTTGGCAGAAAAATTTAAAAAATATGCAAAGCAATACAATAAAACTTAAAATAAATACCAAAAAGATAAGCTTTTATAGATACTTAAAAGGCTTTTTTGCTCCTGTATATGGTATGAAAATCACAAATCATAATGTAGGTTTAAAACAAAAGATATCCACAATAATACAAAATGAACATAAAAGCAGATCAATAAAAGAACTTTTCTCGGCACTTTTCTTAGGTGCTTCTTTACAAAAAAATTTAAGAAAAAAGATACAAATTCTTGGAATATCTCACTTGGTGGCAATAAGTGGTTTCCATCTTGGTGTCTTATCGGCTATAATTTTTTTTATCTTAACCCCTGTTTACAGATTTTTTCAAAACAAGTTTTTTCCATATAGAAACCTTAGACTTGATTTGATGATAGTTACACTTTTTATATTGTTTGGGTATCTCTATCTTGTAGGCTTCATGCCGTCATTGATACGGGCATACACGATGCTTGTTATCGTATATATTTTATATATCAGACACATAGAGATTATCTCATTTCAAACTTTAGCATTAACAACTGTTCTTTTGCTATCTTTTTTTCCAAATCTTCTTTTTTCCATATCATTTTGGTTTTCTATAAGCGGTGTATTTTATATATTTTTATTTTTAAAGTATTTTTCGTCCTTGAAACCTTGGCAAATCATTATCTTGCTTAACTTTTGGGTCTATCTTATGATGCAACCCATAGTTCATGCAATATTTGGTCTTTTTAGTTTATATCAGATCTACTCACCGATTTTATCGATGTTGTTTATCCTTTTCTATCCGCTTGAACTTTTTTTACATATTATAAATCATGGAGATTTGTTGGATGGGATGATTTTAAAACTTTTTTCCATAAAAGCAACCATAATACAGATAAAAACTCCATTATGGTTTTTGATTTTATTTATCTTTTTTTCACTTTTTTCTGCCTATAAAAAAATATTTTTATATATCTTGATACTTCTGGACCTTCTGTTTTTTGGATATTTGATATTGGCCAAAATTTCATAACTAAACCTTATGGCAGTTTCAAGATATGCTATTCAACCGTTACACTTTTTGCTAAATTTCTTGGCATATCAACATCATTGCCAAGTCTTATAGATATCTCAAGAGCCAAAAGTTGGATTATAACACTCATTTCAAAAAATTCAAGCATCGGATGCTCATATCCTTTTGTTTTTATGAAATCATCTGCTATATCAAACTCTAACGGACTAAGAGCAAGTATCGTGGCATCTCTGGCACTGAGTTCTTCGACATTGCTTTTAACTTTATCATAAAGCAAAGTTTTTGGCATCAATGCAACCGTAAAGAGTTCGCTATCAGCTAGTGCAATAGGACCATGTTTCATCTCACCTGCTGGGTATCCCTCAGCGTGAAGGTAGCTTATCTCTTTAAGTTTTAATGCACCTTCTAATGCCAATGGAAAAAATAAATCTCTTCCTATAAAGAAAAAGCCATGACCGTGAAGATATCTTTTGGATAGTCTTCTTATCTTTTCATGGATTTTATCATCAACCTTGAGTACAGTAGGCACTTTAAGCAAAGCTTGTATCTCTTTTTCTATCGTTTGCTTTGCCAAACTACCTTTTATCTTGCCAAGTTTTAAAGAGAGCATCCAAAGAACTGCCAGTTGAGTAGTAAATGCTTTTGTACTGGCAACCCCTTTTTCTATACCTGCTCTTGTTAGCAAAATTTCATCACTTATTCTAACAATAGAAGAGTTGTCCACATTGCAAATAGCTAAAGTTTTAAGTCCCGCATTTTTTGCCATCTTAAGTGCTTGAAGAGTATCAGCAGTTTCACCACTTTGAGAAATAACTATAAAAAGAGTATCATTTTGTAAAAGTGGATTTTTATATCTAAATTCACTAGCTATTTCTACTGTACATTTTATCTTTGAAACTCTTTCAAACAGATATGATGAAGCTAATGCGGCATGATAGCTTGTGCCGCAAGCACATATTTTTATCTCACAAATTCCGTCAAAAAAGTCATCATTTATATTTTCAAGTTCAATATTATCTTTAAAAACTCTACCCATAAGAGTTTCACTTGTAACTGCACTTTGCTCATATATCTCTTTTTCCATAAAAAATCTATAACCATCTTTTTGAGCAGAGAGTTTACTGGTAGAGAGTTTTTTATAGTTTAGTATTTTGCTTTTTGAATTATTTAAAAGTTTTATTTCTCCTTTTTTGGCATATCCAAGATCAAAATCATTTAAGTAAATAACTTCTTCTGCAAGACCTATCAAAGGTGCATCACTTGAGCTGAAAAATATCTCATCCTCATCGTTTTTACCTACAATCAAAGGAACTAGGTTTTTAGCAAAAAATATCTTTTCTTCATCAGCCTTTGAGATAAGAAGTATGGCATAAGCTCCTTTTAGAGCCTGTATAGTTTTTTCAAATGCCTCAAATGGTTTATTGTTTTTTAAGTTTTCTTCAAAAAGATGTACTATAACCTCACTGTCTGTTTGAGATAAAAAATTGTATCCTTTTGATACAAGTTCTTTTTTTAATTCTTGAAAATTTTCAATAATCCCATTATGAATGATATATGAAAACTCCCCAAAATGTGGATGAGCATTGAGTTCTGTGGGTTTTCCATGTGTTGCCCACCTTGTGTGACCAATGGCTATGCCAAATCCTTTGCTTTGAAAATTTTTAGTCTTTTCTTTTAAATTTTCAAGTTTTCCAACGGCTTTAAAGTGTACTATTTCATGATCTTTTAAAACCGCCAATCCGGCACTGTCGTATCCTCTGTACTCCAACTCTTTTAAACCCTGAAGTATGATATGTTTTTTTTCTTTTTCACCTATGTAGCCTACTATTCCGCACATGTATTATTCCTTGTTATTTCATCTCTTATTTTTTCTATATTATTACAAAATTTTCCATTTTTTTCTATCAAAAATAGATTATGGGCTCTGTTTTTAATGGTTTGGATTTTTGCAGTTGCTATATCAACACCAAATTTATCAAAAACTGATACTACATGAGCTATCAGTGCCTTTTGATCTTTGGTGTGAAGTATCATTTTAGCATAAGTTTTTGAGTGTTTACAATCAAAAATCAAATCATCAGGATAAATGACAGGAGTTTTGTATGTTATGTGATGACTCATATCAAATGATTTATCAAGTATCTCTTTTATATAAAAAATTTCATCTTTTTCAATATTTTCTAAAAAATCTATCTTAAAGTATTTGATATTATCAAAAAGTTTAAAAATATCCATGCTTGCAATACTAAGAGAGCTTAATTTACCAAGCAGATATCCTATATTTAACTCGTTCTTTCTGATTATCTTAATACTTAGATTTTCTTCTGTATATATTTTATAATCATACTCCTTTTCTTTTAGTGAGTCTGCCCAGTTTGCTATATTTATGATTTGTATTGGTTTGTATTTGATTAAAAATATATTTGAATTGATGGATAAAATCTTTTTTTGTAATATCTTAGATAGATTTATAAAATCGACAAATTTTTTAAGAGTATTTTCTTTTCTGAGTCTTCTTGAAGTCTCATCGATAAGCTCTTCTTTTTCAAAAGTGTTGAGAGAGATATAATATAACTCTTTCAAAAGAGAAGATGAAAAATGAGAATATATCTTTTTATTGACTGATTTCATATCACAATATGTTAAAATATATAACATTTTTAAAACTTTTACACTTCTTAACTTTGATATAAAAAAAAGTATAACTTTTTCGCTATATATATCTTCTCTGCTTGCAGTTGTACTCATAAGCGTATGATATCTTATGAGAGTAACTCCTGTATTTATGAGATTTTCTGAAAAATTCAATTTTTTAGCTTGATTTTTAAAGATACTGGTACCTACAATCCGATGATCTTTTTTTCTGCCTTTTCCTATATCATGAAAAAATATGACAAGTCTAAGAAGTGCTTTTTCCTCTTTTTTCAACTCTTTAAAAAGATTTTTTATATTCTCCTCTTCTATATTTTCAAGAAAATACAGAGTTTTTATAGAGTGTATATCAACAGGATATTTGTGATATCCGTCAAATTGGGGTAAATTCATAATCTTTTTAAACGGTGTAAAAATCTTTTGTAAAATATCAGCTTGAAAAAAAGTATCAAAAAGATTAAATTGATAATCTTTAAAAAATATTTCTCTTTTTATCTTATAAACCTCTTTAGAGCCAGTTCTTGTAAATTTTGTTTTTTTAAGATAATTTATATAACTTATATCAAAAGTATAATTTTTTTCTTGAAAAGTTAAACTTTGTTTTAAAACATTTATATATGTGTCACCTTTTTTATTGAGATTGGCTACGATATGACCATCACAATCATACAATCCTTTGCCGATATAACTTTTTCTTAGTTTTGGTATATTGTCCTTTTCAAAAAGTACAGTCTTTGTCAATTTTTTTATAAGCAATTTTGTTGTTATTTTTATAGTCCATAAAGAGTGCAAAGTTTGACTTACCAGCCTGTTTTGAGCATTTCTGAATTTTCCGTCCCTAAAGCCTAAAAGTAAAGCCACTTCAGGTATATTTTCAAGATTTAAAATATCATTTTTCTTCTTGCAGCAAAGATGAAGAGCGGATCTTACCCTGTATAACAACTCAAGTGCAACCCTGTATTCTTTGTATTCACTTTCACTTATATACTTTGGCACCAACTCTTTTGTATTTTTTACTTTATACAGTACATTTGCTATCCAAAATAAAGAGTTTGCATCTCTTAGTCCACCAACTCCGTCTTTGATATTTGGTTCCATATTGAGCTGAAATTTTTTATATCTTGCTCTGTTGGTGTCTCTTAGCTTTGAGATAAACTCTTTTTGCTTATATGCTCTTATCTTATCTATCTCTCTTTCGGTTTTCATCCATAAAATCTTTGAACCGCATAAAAATCTTGCTTCTATAAGAGCTGTTTTGATAGTAATGTCTGTTTTGCTAATGCTGAGTAATTCATCAATTTTGTGAGTTCTGTGTCCGAGTTTTAATCCTGCATCCCAAAATATATGAAGCAGTGATTCTATAATAGGCTCAATGTTGTATCCTTGAATATCTTCATAGACAATCATCAAGTCAATATCTGAGTATATGCAAAGTTGTTCTCTTCCATAACTTCCAAGAGCAGACAAGGCTATGGGAATTTGACTTTGAAATGGCAAATAATCTCCAAAAAATTTTCTCAAAACATATTTAAAAGTTGTATTTATAAACTCATCAACTTTTTTAGTATGCTTTACAAGAAAATCTTTCCCCTGATTTTCTTTGAAAATATATCCAATAGAGTTTAAATACTCTTTGATATGACTTTTGATTTCTTTGGATATCTCAAAATCAGTAGCATTTTTCTCTATCAAATCTTCGATTTTGAAGCTTAAAGTATTCATATTATTTCTTAATTCTCAGCTTTCGACCAAAAAAATTCTATCCATCCCTTTGCTTCTTTAACTGCAAAATCAGGCTTTATTAAAGAATTTGGTTTGTAAAAAATAGCAGCATTTTTAAATTCAACTTCAGGAAATCTTTTTTTAAGAAGTAGCGTTATCTCATACATCGTCTCTCCGCTGTCTATGATATCATCAACTATAACGACTTTTTTTGATTTGGATAAATCAGGAATATTATAAACTTTTATATATTCAAGCTTTTTTTGATTGTCATAATGGACTGAATTAAGTGAATAAAGGTTTCTTATGCTCATGTGTTCAGCGAGGAAATGACCCAGCGTCATTCCCCCTCTTGCAATCGCTATTATAGTGTCACAACCAAAAGATTGTAAGTCTCTTGCCATCACTTCAACATCTTTGCTAAATTCATCATAAGAGTAAAATATCATCTTAATCCCTAATGAAATATAAAAATGAGCGAGCCGATGGCAGCTATGGAGACAACACCTATGTTTATCCTTTTAAATTCTCCTCTTACAAGAAGTAAAAACAAATATGCTATAAAACCAAGAGACAAGCCATTGGTTATAGAGTAAGTCAGAGGCATCATAAGAGTTATGATAAAAGCCGATATGGCGGTTGGAATATCTTTAAAATTGATATTTTCCAATTCTGTAAACATCAAAACTCCAACCATAACAAGTATTGGATAAATCGCATTTGCAGGGATAGATTTAAAAAGTGGCAACATAAAAAGAGTTAGTATAAAAAATAAACCAGTTGCTACTGCTGTCAGTCCAGTTCTTCCACCTTCCTCGACTCCACTTGCACTTTCTATAAAACTTGTAGTTGTAGAAACCCCAAGAAGTGCTCCTAAGCTCGTGGCAACTGCATCAACTTCTAATGTTTTTTGAAGTTCTTTTGAATCATCTTCAAAAAGCCCTGCTCTGTATCCTACTCCCGCAAGTGTACCAAGTGAATCAAACATATCCGTTATCAAAAATGTTATTATGACAGGTATCAAAGATAAAGATAAAGCACCCATAATATCAAGTTTTAAAAAGATTGGTGAAATAGAGGCCGGCATTGAAAACAGTGATGTTGGAAGCTGACCAAGCCCAAAACTCCAACCGACTACAGAAGTCAACAAAATAGCAAGTATGAAAGCTCCTTTAATCCTCCATGTATAAAAAGCAAAGGCTACAAAAAGACCAAATATTCCAAGCAGTACATGAGGGTCTGATAAATGTCCAAGTGAAACTAAAGTGGCTTTATTTGCAACTACGATACCCATCTCTTTAAGACCTATAAAAGCTATAAAAGCTCCAATACCGGCACTAATTGCACGCCTTAAATCTTTAGGAACACTTTGCATCACCCAAACTCTAAATCTTGTGAAAGAAAGTATAACAAACAAAGCCCCCGAGATAAATACGATTCCCAAGGCAGTTTGCCAAGGCAGTTTCATCCCCAAAACCAAACCAAAAGTGAAATATGCATTAAGACCCATGCCAACACTCATAGCAATCGGCGTATTTGCCCATAGTCCGTTTAAAACAGTTGATATGATGGTTATAAGTGCGGTTGCAGTCATGATAGCACTCATATCCATCCCTGTTTTTCCCATTATGATAGCATTAACAGGAACTATGTACATCATTGTTAAAAAAGTTGTAAAACCGGCTCTTACCTCCGTTTTTACATTTGTATCTCTTTCTTTCAGCTGAAACATACCCAACATTTTTTTCCTTTTATATAAAATAATCATGTATTATATCTATATATATTTTAAATTTTGGTATAATCTCAAAAATTAAACAAAGAGTAATAATGAAAAACTTGATTGAAAAAATTGAAAAAAATGAAAGAATAAATTTTAGTGAAGCACTTAGTTTGTATGATATGGACTTGTTCGTACTTGGTAGATTAGCTGATGAAAAAAGAAAAGCAATGTATGGTAAAAAAAGCTTTTTCAATATAAACAGGCATATCAATCCTACGAATGAATGCAAAGATATATGTAAATTTTGTGCATTTTCAGCTAATAGAAAAAATCCAAATCCCTACACAATGAGTCACGAAGAGATACTAAGTATCACTAAACGAGCAGTTGAGCATAATGCAAAAGAGGTACATTTAGTCTCTGCTCACAATGAAAAAGCCGGTATTGACTGGTATCTTGGTATATTTAAAAAGATAAAAGAAACATATCCCAACTTGCATATCAAAGCATTGACTGCTGCAGAAGTGAACTTTTTGAGTGAATCAAACTCTTTAAGCTATGAAAAAATGATTGATTTGATGATAGAAAATGGAGTTGATTCGATGCCAGGAGGTGGAGCTGAGATATTTGATGAAAAAGTCAGAGATAAGATTTGTAAAGGTAAAGTAAGCTCAAATGATTGGTTCAAAATACACAGACTTTGGCATGAAAGAGGAAGAAAAAGTAATGTAACTATGCTCTTTGGGCACATAGAAGAAAGAGCTCACAGAATTGATCACATGATAAGGATAAGAAATCTTCAAGATATAACAGGAGGCTTTAATGCTTTTATTCCTCTTGTTTATCAAAGAGAAAATAATTATCTAAAAGTTGAAAACTTTCCTACTTCGCAGGAGATACTAAAAACTTATGCTATTTCGAGAATTTTACTAGATAATGTCCCTCATATAAAAGCTTATTGGGTAACCTCGACTGTAAACCTGGCTCTAATAGCTCAAGAGTTTGGAGCAGATGATTTAGACGGAACTATAGAAAAAGAGTCTGTCAATTCAGCTGCCGGGGCTAAAAGTGCAAATGGTGTAGATTTGGATGAGTTTGTGCATCTTATAAAAGATAGCGGTTTTATACCTGTTGAAAGAGATAGTTTGTATAATGAATTAAAGGTTTATAAATGATTTTGATGATAGATAATTACGACAGCTTTACTTACAATATTGTTCAGTACTGTTTAGAACTTGGAGCAGATCTTAAAGTTATACGAAATGATGAAATGAATATAAAAGAGATTGAAAAATTAAAGCCTGAAAAGATTATCATATCCCCTGGACCTGCTACTCCAAATGATGCTGGTATTTCGCTTGAAGTTATAGATTATTTTAAAGATAAACTCCCTATCTTAGGTATTTGCTTGGGTCATCAAGCTATCGCTCAATGTTTTGGCGCTAAGGTAGTGAGGGCAAAACACATGAAGCATGGTAAAACTTCATGCATTGAAAAAAGTGATAAAAAAACTATTCTATTTGACGGGTTACCACAAGATTTTATAGCTACAAGATACCACTCTTTGGTTGTAAATAAAGAAAATTTACCTAAAAATATCGAAGTTACATCTTATAGCAAAGATGATAATGAGATAATGTCTTTGCAGGTAAAAGGTTATGATATATATGGAGTCCAGTTTCATCCAGAATCAATACTAAGCCAACATGGTCATAAAATATTAGATAATTTTTTAAAACTATGAAATTTAACTATAAGAATGAAGTTTTTTTAGTTATTCTTATTTTATGTGTTGATTTTTTATTTTTATTATATGGTGTTTCAACTCTTTCTATCAGTTACAGTGAAGCTCAAATATATTTTTACGGAAACAGCTTTGTTCATTATATGGTTAAGTTTTCTACTTATTTGTTTGGACAAAATGACTATGCCCTTCGTTTGCCATTTGTATTTTTTCATATCATAAGCACTGTTATTTTATATAGAATTAGTAAAAAATATTTAAAAAGAAAGAGCGATAGACTGTTTTCTATTATTATTTATATTTTGCTACCTGGAACAAACAGTGCGGCACTGATTGTAAACAGTTCAGAAATAGTTATATTTCTATCGCTACTGTTTATTTATCTTTTTGAAGAAAAAAAGATGGTTTTAGCCTATCTTGTTTTATCTATTTCTATCTTCGTAGATAACTCTTTTGCAGTGTTTTATATATCTTTATTTTTTTATTCCATCTATAAAAAAGATAATAAACTATTAGTATTTTCATTACTTTTGTTTGCCCTTTGTATGTATTTTTGGGGGTTTGACACAGGAGGTAAGCCAAAAGATTATTTTATAGTTACATTAGCAGTATATATGGCTATATTCTCACCACTTGTATTTTTATACTTTTTTTACACCGAATACAGAATTTTAGTTAAAGAAAAAAAGAATATCTTGTGGTTTATCTCTTTTGTAGCATTTTTATTTTCTCTTTTGCTTTCATTTAGACAAAGGATAATGATAGAAGATTTTGCTCCATTTGCTATCATATCAACACCGCTTATGCTCAGAGTTTTTTTATCAAGTTATAGAGTGAGAATCCCAGAGCTTAGAAGTTGGCATAAATTCTTTTTAATACTGGTTCTTGGCACTTTGGTTATAAATTTTTTAGCAATATATTTTAATAAATCTTTATATTTAATTTTGAGTAATCCTAAAGAACATTTTGCCTATAGATATAATTTTGCAAAAGAAATAGCAGGTAAATTAAAAAAATTAGGTATCCAAAATATTTACAGCAAAGATAAAAGGTTATTGCTTAGATTGAAATTTTATAAAATCAAAAACGGTGATAATTATTTATTAACCAAACATCAATATAAAAATAGTAAAAATGTTACAATAAGTTACTTTAAAAAACCAATTTTTACTCTCTATGTTTCTAAAATACACAAATAACAAAAAATAATTTAGTATTCTATTAAAAATTTGAATATTTATCATTAATTATTGTATAATGAGTTATAATAAATTATTAACAAGGAGTAGCTATGGCTCAAAGGGCGATACGCGAATATACAGGTAAATCATTGTTTGCAAAACACTGGAATGATTATTTCAGTGGATTTGAATACGGATTTAAGTCAGTTTTAGTAACAAGCGGAGATGAGCTTCGAGAAAAAGCAAAAGAACATGGATTTGAGTGGCTTGCCCAAAAATCTTTGGTCGCAAAACCAGATATGCTATTTGGCAAAAGAGGTAAAAATAATTTAGTACTTTTTAAAGTAGATAAGCCAGGAGATGTAACACTTGAAGATGCCGCAAAATGGATTGACGAGAAAAGATCTCATGAAACTCTTCTTATATCAGGACAAGAAGGAGTATTAACCCATTTTATAGTTGAACCTTTTGCTCCTCACAGCGATGACCAAGAATACTATATAGCTGCTACTACAGTAGGGGAAGATGATGTTCTTTATATGTCTGCTGAGGGAGGAATGGAAGTCGAAGAGGGATGGGGTGAAAAAGTAACTGAAGCCGTAATCCCTATAGATTTAAATGATGAGGATATCAAACATTTAATAAGGGCAAATGTTCCTCAGGATATTCCTGCTGATAAAAAAGAGATATTTATAACATTTGCCAAGCAGTTTTATAAATTTTACAGAGATTTAAATTTTGCATACCTTGAAATTAACCCTTTGGTTATGATAGAAAATAAAATGCAAATATTGGATTTGGTTGCAAGACTTGATGATACAGCAGGTTTTATGATGAAAAGTATTTGGGGCGATATAGAGTTTCCAACCTCTTTCGGAATGGATAAAAAAACACCAGAAGAAGAAGCTATCGCAGAGGCTGATGCGAAAAGCGGAGCAAGTTTAAAACTTACTATATTAAATCCAATGGGAAGAGTTTGGACTATGGTCGCAGGTGGTGGAGCTAGTGTTGTTTATGCTGATACTATTGCTGACATGACAAATGTAAGTGATCTTGCAAATTACGGTGAATATAGTGGTGGCCCTACAACAAGTGAAACAAAGTTTTATGCTGAAACAGTTTTTGACCTTATGACAAGAAGAAAAGATCCTAAAGGAAGAGATAAAATTCTTATCATAGGTGGTGCGATCGCTAACTTTACTGATGTTGCCAAAACATTTACAGGTATCATTCAGGCTCTTGAAGAGTATGCCGATAAGTTAAAGGAAATAGGTGTGAAGATTTATGTAAGAAGAGGCGGACCAAATTATAAAAAAGGTTTAAAAGATATAAAAGAAGCTGCTGATAGACTTGGGCTTTACATGGAAGTTTACGGTCCTGAAACTCATGTTACCGATATAGTTCGTATGGCATTGGAGGAGAAATAAAATGGGTGCATTATTTACTAAAGACACACAAGCGATATTTTGGAACAATAACAGAAGTGCGATTCAAAGAATGCTTGATTATGATTATACAATAGACAGAAAAAAGCCATCAATTGCTGCAATCGTTGCTCCAACAAGTAATAACAAATTTGATAAATTTTTCTATGGCAATAATGAAATAATGGTTCCGGTTTATAAAAGTACAACTGAAGCCGTGAAAGATTTTCCTAATGCGGATGTGCTTTTAAATTTTGGTTCCTTCAGAACTGCCTATGATGTAACCATGGAGGCTGTCGGCATAAAAAATCAATTTAAAACTATCATGGTTACTGCGGAGGGGATTCCTGAGAGAATGGCAAGAACTATGAATTCTGCTGCAAGAGATGTGGGCATTACCGTTATCGGACCCGCCACCGTAGGTGCGATAGCTCCTGGTGCATTTAAGATAGCCAATATCGGTGGAACTATCGAAAATATTATAAATTCAAAACTTCATCGTGCCGGAAGTTGTGGGCTTGTCACAAGAAGTGGCGGACTTTTTAATGAAATGTCAAATATCATATCTTTAAATGCCGATGGGATAGCTGAGGGTGTAGCCATCGGTGGAGATAGGTTCGTAGGGTCTGTATTTATCGACAATCTTCTTAGAATGCAAGATAATCCCCAAGTAAAATACATGATACTTCTTGGAGAAGTTGGAGGCACTGAAGAGTATAAAGTTATAGAAGCGGTAAAAGAGGGAAAGATAACTAAGCCTATCATATCTTGGTGTATTGGAACTATCGCACAACATTTTAGCTCTGGAGTTCAGTTTGGTCACGCAGGTGCTAGTGCAAATGTTGATAAAGAAACAGCTCTTGCCAAAAATGCTGCTATGAAAGAAGCCGGGTTTTATGTACCTGAAAGTTTTAACGATTTACCAAAAATGATTAACGGAGTATATAGTAAACTAAAAGATGAAGGTATTATAGAAGATATAAAAGAGCCGGTTGTTAAAACTATATCTCCAAATAGAAGATCTAAAAATTTTATTTGTACTATTAGTGATGATAGAGGAGAAGAGGCGACTTATGCAGGCTTTCCTATAAGCTCAGTTGCAACTCCGGATACCGGAAAAACTATAGGTGATGTTATTTCTCTTCTTTGGTTTAAAAAGCAGTATCCAAAATGGGCTACAGAATTTATAGAAACCGTGATGAAAACAGTAGCTGATCATGGCCCAGCAGTCTCAGGTGCTCATAATGCAAAAGTAACAGCAAGAGCAGGAAAAAGTGTAGTAGAAGCACTTGTAACAGGACTTTTGACCATAGGTCCGAGATTTGGCGGAGCGATTGACGGTGCTGCAAAATATTTTAAATACGCAGATGACCATGAGTTAACTCCGGTAGAATTTTTAAAATATATGAAAAAACAGGGTATTCCGATTCCTGGAATCGGACACAGGATAAAATCTTTGAGAAATCCGGATCTTAGAGTTGAGGGTCTTAAAAAGTTTGCAAAAGAATATTTTCCAGCAACCCCACTTTTGGATTATGCTTTGAAAGTTGAACAGTTAACAACAAGTAAAAAAGACAATCTAATCCTAAATGTTGATGGAACTATCGGTATATTGATGGTTGATATGTGGAGAGCTTTGAATTACAGTGAAAAAGAGATAGAGGAATTCATAGAAAGCGGAACTTTAAATGCCTTTTTTATAGTTGGAAGAAGTATAGGCTTTA
>JALWUQ010000043.1 GCA_026993075.1 Campylobacteraceae bacterium | reverse complement strand
GTGATAGTGATAATACTTATTCTTTCCTATATACCTTTACATATACTTTTAAGCCTATTAAAAAATATTAAAAATCCTCAAATCATAATCAGCTTTTCAAAAAAAGATGGATATAATACACTCTATTATAAAAGATAACGGCGTAGGTTTTGATAAAAAGATTTTAAGAAAATCAAAAAGCTTCTGAGTTAAAAATAGAGACAAATTTTGGGCAAGGCTATGTATTAAAGGATTATGATTGAAACATAAAAAAACTATTGTTATTTTTAGTGGAGGACAAGACAGCACTACTTGTCTTGGATGGGCTATTAACAGATTTGGTGAGGTTGAGACTTTAAGCTTTGATTACGGACAAAGACACAAGGTTGAGCTAAAACAGGCTAAGAAGATAGCAGATATTCTCAAAGTAAAAAATAGTATCTTAAAAATAAATGCTTTCAAAGAGTTAAACGACTCAGCCCTCATAAACAGTTCACAAGATGTTAATGCTTCTCACCAAAACAAACCAAATCTACCTGCATCATTCGTGCCAAACCGAAATGCTATATTTTTTACTTTAGCTCATGCATACGCACAAAAAACTGGAGCAACTTTTCTGATAACAGGTATAAACCAGACCGATTACAGCGGATATCCAGATTGTAGAGAAGAGTTTATAAAACCTCTTGAAAAAGCTTTAAATCTTGGAAGTGAATCTGATATAAAATTCCTCTATCCACTCATTTACTTAAGTAAAGCAGAAACTTTCAAATTGGCTAAAGATGAAGGAGTATTGGATCTTGTTATAAACGAATCACACACTTGCTACAATGGTAATCACTTAAGTTTTCACGACTGGGGATATGGATGTGGAAAATGTCCTGCCTGCAAACTAAGAGAAAAAGGATATAAAGAGTATCAAGCACTACTTTTGGGCTGAATGCTCACCAATATACCTGCGATAACGATAAGAGCGATACCTACGCTTGTCAAAAGATCAGGGAAAGCATCACCTAAGAAAACTCCTATAATAACAGAAAAAATGATATTGCTATAACTAATAGCTCCTACAATACCTGCTTTTGTCACACTATAAGCTTTTGTCATGTAAACTTGAGCTAAAGTTGCGCTAAAGCCAAGAAACAGTATCAATATATAATCATCTGTTTTTGGCATTATAAATTTTACAAAAATATAATCAAAACCTTTGGGTGCATCAAATAAACCTATTAAAAACAATATCAAAGGACCTATTGTTCCAATAATCATAAAAGAAAGCACTATAACTCTTGTATCGTAATATTCTCTTAATTCTCTAACGGCAGTATAAGCCAAAGCAGCACCTACTCCGCTAAAAATGCCAAGCATATCATATCTGTCAAATTCATAAATACCCTCAGGTCTTGTTATAAAAATAATCCCTATAAATCCAACCAATACTCCAATCCAGCCAAACTTATAAAGCTTTTCTTTCAAAAATATAAATGCAAAAATAGCCGTAAAGATAGGGGATGTTCTTGAGTATGTCATAGCTTCAGCAAGTGATATATGAGCAATGTTGTAAAAAAATGCCAAAAGTGCGGCAAATCCCATAAATCCTCTAAATAAAAGAAGTAAAATTTTTCCTCCTTTTTGGGTTATCGGGTATTTTAAGAGAGTTAATGATATAAACAAAACCCCAAAAATATTTCTAAAAAATACAACTTCAACGGCACTCATATCTTTTGATAACTCTTTTGCAAAACCACCCATAACTGCAAAACAAATAGAAGCAAAAAGCATATAATATATACCTTGTTTTAAATTATCCCTCATAATTTTTTACTATTATTATCATTAATTTGTCTCCTTTAGACTGATTAGTTTTCCTCTTATGTCGCCAAAGAAGATGACATCTTTTAAAACTGCTTTTGTGCAAATCCCGTCATCATTCAAATCAAGATACAATTCGCCTCTTTTACTAGCAAAAATCTTTTGATTTATGAAAACTATAAGAAAATGCCCTGCTTTTTTGCCTAAATACCCTTTTAAATCATTGAGCTTTTTTCCAGTAGGTGCTATCAAGTTCACCTTTCCATCTTTTTTATTTGCACCGACTGCATGTAAAATCTTATCACCTATAAATCTAAAATCATCAAGATAATGTTTTATATTGAAAAACAGAGTCAATATATCATTATTTGCATAATACTCCAATATCTCTACACTTTTACTTGTATTGTTAGCATGAATTCTAAATTTTAAAACTTTAACTTTTTTATTTTTATGATTAAATATAAAAACTTTTTTATATATTTTTGAATGTGTTGTTGTAGTTGCCGTATATATATCAGGTACTAAAAAGCCATTTATTATCTTGCCAGAACTTTCATATTTCTCAACTCGCCCATCACTTAACAGCTTTGCCAAGCCTGTTGCTTTTGCCTGTATAAAAATATGATAAGTTTTATCTTTATTTACCTGTAAAACTGCTTTTGCTACACCGATTCTGCCAAAAATTCCAAAGCTTACTTTATAAGTAGCAGTGATATTCTTAGCATCTGATATACCCAATATAAATAGTAAAATTATTATAATCTTTTTCATGATAGAGATTTTAATATAAACTTTGTTAAAATATGTTTTTATTGTAGGAGTAAAATTGGAAAAATTGGTAGAATATATAAATATAACCTTTCTTGATGTACCTTTATATAAGATAGTGTTGGCAGTTTTTGTCTTTTTGACATTTATTTTTCTAAGAAAAGTTTTCACGCTGACAATTCTAAAAACTATAAAACAATTTACAAAAAGAACAAAAACTGACATAGATGATAAGATAGTTACCATTATAGAAGGACCTGTCAGATTTTCTTTTATTATCATAGGATTTTATTTTTTCGCAGTTATTTTAGATATAAACTCTACTGCCTTGTCTCACTTTATAAGAACACTTGTTACGATTGTTATATTTTGGCTTTTATTTGGTACAGTCTCTGTTCTTGATAATTTTATTTATAATTTTTCCAAAAAATTTGGTAAAGAATTATATAAAGAAATAGGAAACTTTCTTATAAAAACTGTAAAAGCTTTTGTACTTATTGTCGGAATAGTTGCAGTACTTCAAGACTGGGGTATCAATGTCAGTGCTTTTATAGCATCTCTTGGCATCGGTGGCTTGGCCTTTGCATTAGCAGCTAAAGATACAGCCGCCAATCTCTTCGGAGGTCTTACTATATTGGCTGATCAATCTCTAAAGATAGGAGACTGGGTTAAAATAGGAAGTGTTGAGGGAACGGTCGAGGATATAGGTCTTAGGACTACAAAAATACGAACATTTGAGAAAAGCCTGATAGTAATGCCAAATCAAACTATAGCAAACAGTCCCATTGAAAACTTTTCAAAAAGGGGACAAAGACGCATTAAGATGAGAATCGGTCTCACTTACAGCTCATCAAAAGATATGATTCAAAAAATTGTCGCACAAATTACCGATATGCTAAAATCACATCCTCAAATAGCAAAAAGCGAGACACTTCTTGTGAGATTTGACGCATTTGAAGATAGTTCACTTAGCATATTTATTTACACTTTTGTAAATAGTGCCGTATGGAGCGAATATCTAAGAGCAAAAGAAGATATAAATTTTAAAATAATGCAAATCGTTGAGGGAAATGGTGGAGAATTTGCATTTCCAAGTCAATCAATATATATAGAAAAACAATAGGAAAATGATGAAAACAATAGCACTTTTAGGAAAACCAAATGTTGGTAAAAGTTCACTCTTTAACAGACTCGTAGGATACAGAACAGCCATAACTTCAGATATCAGCGGAACAACAAGAGATATAAAAAAAGAGACTATGCAAATAGATGATAAAACTGCTCTTTTAGTAGATACAGGTGGACTTGATGATAGCAACGAAATGTTTGAAGTAGTCAAAGCCAAGTCTTTAAAAACTGCAGCTGATGTTGACATATTGCTATACATAGCTGATGGCAAGATGCTCCCAAGCGATGAAGATAGAAAGATATTTTTTGAACTTCAAAAGCTTGGTAAGGATATAGCTCTTATTATAAATAAAATAGATAATGACAAAATGAATGAGATAGTTTGGGAATATCAAAGTTTTGGCATAAAAGAGATATTTCCCATATCAGTTTCTCACAATCGAGGCATTACACCTCTTTTAAACTGGCTTTATGCAAAATTACCAAAAGAAGAGACTTTGGAATTGACTGAAGATAACGATGACTCTTTAGAAGATTTCTTAGAAGATTTTAAAGAAGAAGAAAATAAACTTGAAGAAAAAATAGCAGAAGAAACAAAAGAGATAAAAGTTGCAATAGTAGGAAGAGTAAATGTAGGTAAAAGTTCACTTTTAAATGCACTGCTTGGGGAAGACAGGGCTGTTGTAAGCTCAATAGCCGGAACGACCATAGACCCGGTTGACGAGTCACTTGAATATCATGACAAAACTATAACTTTTGTTGATACTGCCGGTATCAGAAAAAGAGGGAAGATAGAGGGGATAGAGAGATTTGCACTCAATCGTACCGAAAAAATGTTAGAAGATGCCAATATAGCGCTTATAGTTCTTGATGCAAGTGAAGAGTTTAAAGAGTTGGATGAGCGAATTTCAAGCTTGGTAGATAAGTTTGCACTCGGTTCAATCATAGTCTTAAATAAATGGGACAAGGCACGAGATGAATACAAAAAAGTAGTCGAGGATGTCAGATATAGATTTAAATTTCTTGCATATTCTCCAATCATCACAGTTTCCGCACTTTCTAAAAAAAGAGTTCACAAGATAAATGATAAAATCTTAGAAGTTTATGAAAATTATTCAAGAAGGATGACAACTGGAAAACTAAATGAACTTATCAAGTTTGCCAACAATAAACATCATTTACCTTCAGATATGGGAAAAGTAGTAAAAATATATTTCGCAACCCAGTTTGACATAAAACCACCAAAGATAGCACTTGTGATGAATAGACCCAAATCACTCCATTTTAGTTACAAAAGATACATCGTAAATACCATAAGAGAGCATTTTAAATATGAAGGATCACCTATCCTTGTTTTTCCAAGAAAAAGAGGAGAAAAGGATGAAGAAAATATAAAAGAGAATAGTTAAGCATAGATGCTATATGAACAGGCACTGTAAATGGGGGGACAGATGATAGTAATATCATTTGAGTAAATTGCTGATGATAATGTTTGAAGATAGTCAATAAATTGCCGCTAGGTAATTTATTGACTACTCTGTTTTGTTATGTAT
>JALWUQ010000042.1 GCA_026993075.1 Campylobacteraceae bacterium | reverse complement strand
AATCCGTTAAGAAAACGACAACTGCTTGTCGTTTTTAGGATTTTTCGAGTTTTTTCATGTGCAAACTTGCACGAAAAAAGTCCGGGTACCTTGATAGAGAGTGAAGCGAACGGGTTAATTTGCGAAGCAAATCCAATCAATCCGTTAAGAAAACGACAACTGCTTGTCGTTTTTAGGATATATTCCATAAGGTTTATAAGCCAATAATTAGCACTTTTTTTATATAATTATCAATATAAAATATTTAGGATTAAAGATGGACAGCCTTGATGAGATACTTAAAAAACATAAATTAACTAAAGATGAATATAATAATATTTTAAAGATATTAAATCGTGAGCCAAATATGCTTGAGCTTCAAATATTTGCTTCTATGTGGAGTGAGCATTGTTCTTATAAATCAAGTAAAAAGTATCTTAACGGTTTTCCTACAAAAGCTCCATGGGTCATACAAGGTCCCGGTGAAAATGCAGGTGTTATAGATATCGGGCAAGGAATGGCAGCGATTTTTAAGATGGAAAGTCACAATCATCCAAGTTTTATAGAGCCATATCAAGGTGCGGCTACCGGGGTTGGCGGGATATTAAGAGATATTTTTACTATGGGGGCTAGACCAGTTGCTAATCTTAATTCCCTTAGATTTGGCAATATAAAAAGAGATGATAAAATAGGCAAATATCAAAGGTATTTAGTTCGAGGTGTAGTAGCAGGTATTGGTGATTATGGTAATTGTATGGGTGTTCCTACTATTGGTGGAGAAACTTTTTTTGATGATTGCTATAATGGAAATATTTTAGTAAATGCTTTCACTCTTGGAATTTGCAAAAGCAATGAGATATTTTATGGTCTTGCTGAGGGTGTTGGTAATCCTGTTATTTATGTTGGTAGCAAAACAGGTAGAGATGGGCTTGGTGGAGCTGTAATGGCTAGTGACAGTTTTACAGAAGAGAATAATGAATTAAGACCCACTGTACAAGTTGGAGATCCTTTTACTGAAAAATTATTATTGGAATCTTGTTTAGAACTTTTTAAAGAAGATTATATTATAGGTATTCAAGATATGGGGGCTGCCGGACTTACTAGCAGTAGTTTTGAAATGGCTGGGCGAAGCGGAAGTGGTATGGTGATGCACCTTGATAAAGTCCCTGCCCGTGAAGAGGGAATGCAGCCTTTTGAATTTATGTTAAGTGAATCTCAAGAAAGAATGCTGATTTGTGCCAAGAAAGGGTATGAAAAAAAAGTTTTAGAAATCTTTAAAAGCTGGGATTTGGATGCAGAAGTTATTGGAGAAGTTACAGATACCGGAAATATGGAGCTTTTTTGGCATGAAAAAAAAGTAGCAAACATACCGATAGATCCTATAGCCCAAGAAGCTCCTGTGCTTGATAGACCTATAAAAAAGCCAAACTATTTAGATGATATTAAAAATATAAAAGCTGACTTTAGTAATGTGGATGTAAATGAAGTTTTTGATAAACTTATGCACTCAAGTGAAGTGGCAGATAAATCATGGATATATAAGCAGTATGATTCAATGGTTCAAACAAATACAGTTAAAGGTCCAGGTTCGTTGGATAGTTCCGTGATAAGAGTTAAGCAAACAGATATCGGACTTTCTATGAGTAGTGACTGTAATCCAAGGTATTGTTATATTGATCCACTTGGTGGGGCTGCTGCTGCTGTTTTGGAAAGTGGCAGAAATGTTGCTATGAGTGGAGCGGTGCCAAAAGCTATAACAGACTGTTTAAATTATGGAAATCCTGAAAACCCTGAGATTATGTGGCAGTTTGCAAAAGGCTGTGAAGGAATCAAAGAGGCTTGTAAAAATTTAAATACTCCGGTTGTAAGTGGTAATGTATCACTTTATAATGAAACAAATGGTGAGGGTATATTCCCGACTCCTGCTATAGTTATGGTTGGTGTGATTGATGATGTGAAAAAGTCAATACCAAGTTTTTTCCAAAAAAAAGGTAATTCTGTCTATATTGTTGGGGAAACTTTCAGTGATTTTGGAGGGAGTCTTTTGCTGAAAGAAGTTTTTGATGAAGTAAGCGGAGTGTTACCTAAAATTGATTATAAAAAAGAGTTAAAGTTGTGGGAATTTGTAAAAATTGCAAATGAGCAGGACTTGCTCTGTTGTGCAAAAGATATTAATGTGGGCGGAATAGCTGTATCTTTAGCTAAAATGTCTGCCTTAAGCTCTTTTAGTGTTGATGCAAAAGTTAATGTAAAACAAGAGATAAATCTTTTTAGTGAGTCTTTCTCAAGAGCAATTTTAGAAGTTAAAAATGATAAAGAATTTGAGAAAATTGCAGATAGGTTTGGGATTGTTTATGATAAAATCGGTATTGTGGATAGTACAGATATATTTCGAGTAAATAGTATAAAAAAGGATATGGATACGCTTAAGAATAACTATTATAATACATTTAAAGATTTGATACAGAGTGATTTGTGAGATTTATTTTTTTAATTATTCTTTTTATATCTTCACTTTTTTCCAAACAGTGTGCAGACCAATATAATCCTGAGAAATTTTTGGACGCACCTGATAGGTTTGGTGAGATAATTGATGCTAATTTGAAAAATATAAAATTATTTGCAAGTGTAAAAGAGTATTTAAAACTTCATTTCAAAAAAATGAAGATATGTGATAAAATCTACTTCGTTAAAAAAAATTCATTTATTAAAAAAGGTGATTATATTTATCCTGTAAAAAGTGGATTGTGGAAATACCATATAAATAAATATACCAAAATCGATGAAATTGATATTGCTGATGTGTATAATTATAAAGACTCTATAGGTAGTGTGTCGGATGAAATAAATAGTGATTTTGAAGGTTTATGGCGTAGATCTGGTGGAAGTGCTTATGAAGCAAAGTTACTGCCGGAGGATACACAAATAAGATTTGGAAAAAAATATATAGCATTGAGCGTTTATCTGTATGGACTAAGAGATGATTCAACTGAACTTAATACAACTGTTGTTGATTATCATATTTTAAACTATACCCGTGAAGTTGACAAATTTATGGAATGTAGTGAGAAAAATAAAAAAAAGGATATATTAGAATGAAAAGAGCATTATTGAGTGTTAGTGATAAAGAAGGAATTGTACAATTTGCAAAAGCCTTGAATGAAATGGAATTTGAGATCATATCAACTGGAGGAACTTACAGGCTTTTAAAAGAGAATAATCTCAAAGTTACCGAGATAACTGATGTTACCAAGTTTCCAGAGTGTTTTGATGGTAGAGTGAAAACACTAAATCCATATATTCATGGAGGAATTTTATACAGAAGAGATAAGGATTTGCATAAAAATGAAGCAAGGAAGCTTAATGTACAAGCCATTGATTTGGTATGTGTGAACTTATATCCTTTTAAAGATACTATTGAAAGAACAGAAGATTTTGAAGAAATTATTGAAAATATTGATATTGGCGGGCCTACTATGATAAGAAGTGCCGCAAAAAATTTTAAAGATGTTCTTGTAATTACTGATAAGAATGATTATAGTAGAGTGATTGAGATAATTAAGAGTAAAAAAGATGATATAAACTATAGAAGAGACCTTATGATAAAGGCATTTTCACATACAGCACAATATGATACTCTTATTTCAAATTATATGAATGAAAGATTTAATAATGGTTTTGGTGAAAAACAGTTTATAGTAGGTAATAAAGTAACAAAAACAAGATATGGGGAGAATCCACATCAAAATGGTGCACTATATGAATTTAATAATTTTTATAGCAAAAATTTTAAAACTTTAAAAGGTGAGGCCAGTTTTAATAATCTCACTGATATAAATGGGGCTGTAAAAATAGCTTCTGCTTTTGGCGGTGAAAATGCTGTTTGTATTTCAAAGCATGGCAATCCTTGTGGATTTGCTATGAAGCAAACTCTACTTGATAGCTATAATGAAGCTCTAAAGTGTGATCCTGTATCAGCTTATGGCGGTGTCGCTGCGATAAATGGAATCGTTGATGAAGAATTGGCACTTAAAATGAATGAAATTTTCCTTGAAGTTATAATAGCAGGTAAATTTACAAAAAAAGCAATAGAAGTTTTTTCTAATAAAAAAAGAATAAAACTTTTTGAATTTGGTAAGGAAAGATTAATTATAAGTGATGACAAATATGATTTTAAACATATTAATGGTGGTTTCGTGTTTCAAGATAGTGATAAAGTAAAGATTAACGAGATTAAAAATGCTAAGTTAGTTAGTGAAAAAAAAGCAAGTAGCAACGATTTTAGAGATCTTGAAATTGCTTATAAAATTGCCAGTTTAACTAAATCTAATTGTGTTGTATATGTTAAAGATTCTGCTATGGTTGCTATTGGTATGGGTATGACAAGTAGAGTTGATGCGGCTAAATGTGCTTTGAGAAAAGCAAAAGACTTAGGGCTTGATGTTAAAGGAAGTGCATTGGCAAGCGAAGCATTCTTTCCGTTTCGTGATTCTGTTGATGCAGCAGCAGAAGCTGGAATAAGTTCTATTATTGAACCAGGAGGCAGCATAAGAGATGATGAAGTTATAAAATCAGCAAATGAACATAATATGAGCCTATATTTTAGTGGTATCAGACACTTCTTGCATTAGTTAGAAAATTTATAGTTATATCATAATTTTTATGAATACCTGCACTAAAATTTTCAAGCAGTTTTAGTGCATTTTCTCCATTATCGGGGTAAGTTGAAATAACGCTTTCTTTATTTTCTATATTGTAAAATTCCTTTATGCCGCTTGCAATATCAAAAGATGCATTCCAATCAGCTCCCGGTGAGAAAATAACAATATTTTTCTTATTGATAAAAATAATATCAGTATTTCTTAGTATTTTTGTAAGCATTTGAATTATATCTTTTATTTGTTTTTTATTTGATTTAATAAAAATCAGTGAAAAGTCTCTGTGATATTTATCTTCAAATCTTTCTACAAGGGAGATATGGTGTTTTATCACAGGAAAAATATCTTTAAAGTCTAATTGAATACAAGCCATCGTATTTCCTAAATTATTAATTTATTGATACCTTTGAAAATAAAGGTATTCCATCCGTCATTGTAACTATAAAACAATTTTAGCTTATGTGCACTTAAAATATTATCAACTAAATATAATCCAAGTCCAAAGCTATCTTTTTGATTGCCATCACTAGTAAATGGTTCCTTGTATTCATCCAAATCTTTTGTGAGGTGTTTTCCAGTATTTTTAAATATTATCGCCTTGTCATTGACTATAATTTTTACTTTTTTATCTTGAGAATATTTTATAGCATTATCAATCATATTTTTAACAGCAATGCTAAATAAATTAAAATCAACTTTCAATGTTATCTCTTTTGCTTTTATAAGTTCTATTTGATTTTTTTCTATCATAGCCAGGTCAATGGCTTGATCTAATATATCAATAAATCTATATGTATTTTTTTCCAATTTGATAAAACCGCTTGATATCTTTTCTATAGTGATAAATTCTTCAATCAAATTTTGTAATTTCTCAAATACTGAAATCAGCCTATCTTTATTTTTGCTATCAGGTAGCATTTCAGCACTAATTCTCCCCTTTGTTATAGGAGTTTTAAGTTCATGCATAATATTTCTTAAGAATAATATTCTAGAACTATTTAATCTTTTTATCTGTTTAACAGCATTATCAAAAGCATTTGCAACATCTGCTATTTCATCATCATTTTCAAGTCTTACATTTACATCAAGATCACCTTTGGCAAATTTATCTATCTCAATTTTTAATTTTTTAAGTGGTAAAAGTTTTTTTATAGTTAAAATATATGCCATTATTATTAGTATTAATATAGATAAAAATATAGAGCTGTAGATCAAATTTCTGTTAGAATTGTAATTCTTGTCTTTAAGCAGCAATGAGTATTTTTTTGTTGTAACATAAAGATATGCATTTTTATTGTTTTTTAAAATCAAAGCTGTACCAATTGATGAAGTGTGCTGAAAAACAATAGGCGTATTATTCACAATTCTAAGAGCTTTCTTAATGTTTTTTATCGGCTCCATTTTATATTCTTTTAAAAGTTTAAAAAAATCTTTTAGATTGGGAGAAAAAACCAATTGATACTGAATTGATTTAGACATGAGCGCATATCTGTTTAAAAAATTTTTTGTGTTTTGTTCTTTGTCATATTGATAAAAAAGTACAAAAGTAAAAATTGCACCTATTGTAGCAATGATAAAGATAAAAGTGATACTTGAAAATATTGATGATTTTTTCACTTAAAAATTCTCATGCAATATATTTGTAGCCAATTCCTCTGACTGATTTTATATGTTTAGGCTCTTTTGGTGATTCTGATAGTTTTTGTCTAATTCTTCCAACTATTACATCTATACTTTTATTGCTGCTTTCTTCACTAATTGCTTCAATATTATATATCAATTCCTCTCTTGATACAACACCGCCTTCTTTCTTCATTAAGTAACTCAGTATTCCATATTCAGCTGCGGTTAACTCCAGTGTCTCCCCCTTGAGTGTTATCTCCTGTTTTGATTCGTCTATTGTTAAATCTTTTTTAATATTTTCATTTGAATTATTTGCTACAATAGGTTTTCTTCTTAGGATTGTTCTTATTCTAGCTTCTAATTCTCTTGGATTGTATGGTTTTGGAAGATAGTCATCTGCACCATTTTCAAGTGCAGTAACTTTATCTAAAATATCATGTCTTGCCGAAGAGATTATGATAGGTATATCACTCTCTTTTCTGATCTCTTTGCAAACATCTAAACCGTCTATACCGGGCAAGGTCAAATCCAATATTATAATATCAAACTTTTCAACCGATAAGGTTGAAAGACCCAGATAAGGGTCTTCCAAATTTTTTACATACATGCCAAATTGTTCTAAATATTCAGTTAAAATTTCTGCAAGTTCAGCATCATCTTCTATCATTAAAATCTTTATCATAAGATCTCCAAATTATTTATTTTTACCTGCTGTGTATGCAAGTGGAATAACAAAATTCCTTCTTTGAACATAGATTATACCTTTTTTCAAGTTTTTAAGGGCATTATCGTAATCTTCCAAACTTTTTATATGTTGCGAATTAATCTGTATAATCACATCACCTCTTTGAAATCCCATTGTGTCTGCTTTTGAGTTATTTTCTACATTTACAACTAAAACACCTTGAACTTTTTTAGGTATTTGATAATTATATCTAACTTGTTTATCTAACTCAGTAACTTTCAATCCGTTTATTAGATTGTTAGTTTTTCCAATTGCTAAAGTACTACCTGGCATTTTAGCAAGTTTTACTTTAAAAGTTTTTATTTTATTGTTTTCATTTTCAATTTTAACAGTAATTACTTTGTTTGGCTTAAATGAGCCAATAATATTTTTTAAACTATTGGCATCTTTTATAGTTTTGCCATCAACTGAAAGTATCAAATCACCTCTTCGTATACCTGCTTTATATGCCGGTTTGTTTTTTTCTACAGAAAGCACAAAAGCTCCATGATCACTTTTATATATAGATTTCAATCCTTTACTAAGATTTGTTATGGATACTCCAAGAAATCCTCTTTGAATTTTCCCATTGTTGATAAGAGCTAAAGCAATCCTTTTAACCATATTTGAAGGAATTGCAAAACCTATGCCGTTATTTCCTCCACTTCTTGTTATGATTGCACTGTTTATACCTATCAAGTCACCTCTGCTGTCAACTAATGCTCCACCTGAATTTCCAGGATTGATTGAGGCATCTGTTTGAATAAAGTTTTCATATTGGTTTATTCCTACCTGATTTTTATTTAGTGCAGATACGATGCCGGCAGAAGTTGATTTTCCAATTCCAAATGGATCTCCTATAGCAAAAACAATATCTCCAACTTTTAAGTTGCTGGAATTTGCAAATTTAATAGGAGTTAAACCTTTAGCATCAATCTTGATAACTGCAATATCTGTTTTTGGATCTCTTCCAACAATCTTGGCTGTGTATGTTTTGTTTTCTCCGGTAATTGTTACTTTTATTTTACTCGCATTAGCTACAACATGATTATTTGTAACAATATAGCCATTACTAGTTACAATAACTCCAGATCCAAGTGCATACATTTTTCTTTCTAATCTTTTTGGAACTTTGTGATATCTTTGACCGAATCCTTGTCCGAAAAAATCTCTAAAAAAAGGATTTCTGTAGAGATTATACATTTGATTGTTAACAAAAACATTTTTGGTCGTAGAAACATTAACTATACTTTTTTGAGGACCTTTTAATACTGCATAATAAGAAAGTATTTTATCCCCGCTTTGACCCGGCACAACTCTTTGCATTACATTGGGTGCTTCTTTGAAAGTAACCTTGGCAGATAAAGTTGTGGCAAACAGTGCTGTAAAAAGCACACTTAAATATAATAATTTTCGTTTCATCCCATTCTCCTTGAGTTTAATTTTTAAAAGTATAAGCGATTATTGTAAACGGCAGGTAAATATAAAGAAAAACTTTCAATTTATAATATATTGATTGACATAGACTAAAGTATTATGATATAATTTGGTTAAATTAGTTAGTCAAAGGAGTGCAAATTGAGCAATAGTCTATATGAAACATTAGGGGTTAGTGAAACAGCTTCTGCAGATGAGATAAAAAAAGCCTATAGACGCCTTGCTAGGAAATATCACCCTGATATTAATAAAAATGCTGATGCTGAAGAAAAGTTTAAAGAGATTAACGCAGCATACGAAATACTTAGCAATGAAGAAAAAAGAAAACAGTACGACATGCATGGTGATAATATTTTTGGGGGTCAAAATTTTCATGATTTTGCTTCTTCACATGGCAATGCTGCTGATTTAGATGAGATTTTAAGAAATATTTTTGGCGGTGGCGGCTTTGGCGGCTTTAGTGGAAGTGGTGGCTTTGAAGGTTTTGGAGGTAGTTTTGGGCAACAACAAAGAAGGGAACCTGATCTTGATGTAACGGCAAAGATTACTATACCGTTTGATGTAGCAGTCTTAGGCGGTACTCATGCTATCAATTATAATGGAGAAAGTTTTAGTGTTAAGATTCCTGCCGGAATAAAAAATAATGAGAAATTAAGAATTAAAAATAAAGGTAAATCATATAATGGCAGAAAGGGGAATTTGTATCTTATAGTTGAAATTGCGCCAAGTAACGAATATGAGAGAGTGGGAGATAACTTATATAAGAATTTTGATATTCCTTTGAAAACTGCACTCTTTGGTGGCAAAGTTACATTAAAAACTCATTTAAAAGATATAACTCTTAAAGTAGGAAAAAATACAAAACAGGGACAAAAGTTTCGTGTTAAAGGGCATGGAGTCATCAATAGAAAAACAGCTCAAAGAGGAGATTTGTATTTAAAAGCAAATATTGTCTTACCTAAAGTTGAAGAACTTGATGACAAACTTGTTAAAGTAATGGAAGAAAAATTACCAGGAGATTAATATGCATGGATATGAAGAACCAGTTTATCTTATAAGTGTAGTAGCTAAAGTTTTATCAATTCATCCTCAGACATTAAGACAATATGAAAGAGAAGGATTGATTGAGCCCTCTAGAACTGAGGGGAGGATGAGATTGTATTCTCAAAGAGATATGGATAAAATAAAAATGATATTAAGATTGACAAGAGATTTGGGTGTCAATTTAGCTGGAGTTGATATCGTTTTACAATTTAAGAATCAAATAGATGAATTTGAGAAAGAGATAGAGCTTTTGAAGAAAGAGTTGGCAACTTTAAAAAAACAAAGCACGATTGATGAAAATAAAAATCTGATTAAAAAAAAGCATTTATATGATGTTATCTTGTTTGGAGAATAAGAATTGTATTTCACTATTTTTAAACAATTCTATACTATGATATTAAATAATTTTTTAAAAGAGTTTAAATGAAGAATTGCTTATTTTTACTGATTTTTATATCTTCTTTATTGTTTGGAGCAAATTATGCAGCAGCAAGCACGCAAGAGTTACTTGCGATTGTTAACTATACTGTTATAAAGAAAGATCAAAATTCTATATTAAAAGAATTAAAAAGTAGAGTAAATGAAATGAGTAGTAAGCAAAAAAAAGAGTATTTAAAAATCATCAAGCAAATAAAGAAAAAAGATGCAAAATAGCAAGATTTTTTTACTTGAGGATGACATAAGTTTAAATGAGACTATTTGTGAATTTCTTGAAGATGAAGAGTATGAGGTTATTTGTACTTATGACGGCATAAGTGCTGAAGATACTATATATGAAAATAATTTTGATATTTTGCTTTTAGATGTAAATGTTCCGGGTTTAAATGGTTTTGAATTACTTAAAAAGATTAGGGACAAAGGTGATGAAACACCTGCTATATTTATAACTTCTCTAAACTCTACTGAAAATCTAAGCGATGGATACAGTAGTGGCTGTGATGATTATATACGAAAGCCTTTTGAACTTAAAGAGTTACTCTTGCGTATAAAAACTATATTAAAAAGAGGTTTTTATCATAAAAAGGAGAATATAATTACGATTGATTCTGAGACTTACTATGATATTGATAATAAAATGCTGATCAAAAACAATAGTAAAATAAATTTAAATAATAAAGAAGAAAAGCTTTTAAAACTATTTTTACAAAATCAAAATCAGATTATATCTCATGATAGGATATATGAAACTCTTTGGGAATTTGATGAAGCATATAGCGACAATGCACTTAGGACATATATAAAAAATCTTAGAAAAATACTGGGGAAAGACACTATTTTAAGTGTTAAAAAATTTGGATACAAAATTATTACAGAGTGAAAAAAAGAGTTTAGTAGCATTTTTATCGCTATATATATTTTTTTCTACTTTGGTTTTGTGTTTTATGATATTTTTGTATTATAACTTTCAAAAAGATTTAATGCTTCAGCAAAAAAGAGAATATTTGCAACACTATTCAAAAGGATTTATCTTAAAGCTTCAAAAATTACATAGGAATTTTTCAAAAACACATATATATCCAACAAATAAAAAAATAAGAACAGCAATCTATGACAGTGATAGAGTTAAAATTTTTTCCTTGCTGCACCACAAACCTGATTTAGATAAAATCATATATACTGTTGGAAATGATATTCAGTATGTAAAAGAGTTGGATTATTATTATCTTGGTGCAAAATATGTTGTATTTGAGATAAGTGATCCTTCCTGGTTTCATAGATTTTATCAAAAAACTATCTTGTTTGGTATTCCGATTTTTATAATTATGATAATTTTTGGCTACTTTTTGATGAGACTATTTTTAAGACCAATGAGGGAGGCATTGTTGTTGCTTGATAAATTTATAAAAGATACAACTCACGAATTAAATACACCTGTCTTTGCAATATTGGCGAATATTGAGACTATAGATATGAATCTATTAGATAAAAAAACTATAAAAAAAATAAATAGGATTAATATAGCTGCAAAAACAATTTCAAATATTTATCAAGATTTGACTTTTTTGGTTTTAAATCATAAAATACAATCTATTGATAAAAATTTAAATATTTCAGAAATTCTTAAAGATAGAATAGAGTATTTTGGAATTATTGCAAAATCAAAAAAAATTGATATAATTTCACATATTCAAGATGATGTTATTTTACTTATTGATAAAAATAAAATTACAAAATTTATAGATAATATTATTTCCAATGCAATTAAATACAATCAAATACAAGGAACAATAAAGATAACACTTGATAATGGTTTATTCATTGTTGAAGACAGTGGTATCGGTATAGAAAAAGATAAATTAAATAAAATATTTGACAGATATCAAAGATTTAATAAAAGCCAAGGCGGTTTTGGGATAGGGTTAAATATAGCTTGGATAATAGCACAAGAGTATAAGATGAAAATAACTGTGAAATCAAAACTCAACGAATATACAAAGGTGGTGGTAAAATGGTAAAATTATTTTTTGTTTTTATTTTAGTAAGTGTTAGTTTTGTAAATGTACAGGCAAAAGAGAATATTTATCAAAAGAATTGCGTAAGTTGCCACAAAAATCAAGCTGTAACCTTAGATAAGCTTTTTTTTCAATATTTACTAAAATACAGTAGCGAAAAAATGGTAAAGAAATCTCTTTATAATTATCTAAAACATCCGTCATATTTTAAAACAGTTATGCCAAAAGGATATATAAACAGATATGGTGTAAAACTTCCGTCAAAGCTAAGTGATAAAGAGTTAAAAAAGGCTATAGACATTTATTGGAATAAGTATAAAGTTTTTGGAAAGCTAAAAATTAAAAAATAGTTTACACAATTATTTCACTTTTTTGCTTTATAATTTCTTATATTTTTTAAAGGAGTTAGAATGAAAAAGTTAACATTAGCAACAATATTTATAGCAGGAGCATTGTCTCTGATGGCAGCAGACGGTAAGGCATTGACTCAAAAATGTGCCGGATGTCATGGTGCTGATTTTGGTAAAAAGGCACTCGGAGTTTCAAAAATTGTAAAGAATATGAAAGCTGATGAGATAGTAAAGGCATTAGAAGGGTATAAAGCTGGAACTTTTGGAGGTCCGATGAAAGGTGTTATGAAAAGTCAAATTTCTTCTTATAACGACAAGCAGATAAAAGTTATAGCCAAATATATAACTGGATTAAAATAATATTTGACATGTATAAATATAGTTGCCATTAGACTTAATCGTTTAGTGGCAATAAAATAGTAAAAACTGCTCCATTTTTTCCATTATTTGCATATAATCTACCATTAAAATTATCAGCTATTATAGTTTTTGACATATATAAGCCTATTCCTGTACCTGAGCCTTTTTTTGTAGTAAAATGTGGTTCAAAAATCTTATCTATCAAATCAGCTTTAATACCTTTTGCATTATCCTCAATTTCTATTTTTATATAATTATCTTCCTTGAAAAGCCTTATTATTATAAATGGATTTTTTATTTTGTTAGATTCTAATGCATCTTTTGAATTATGCAAGAGATTGAGTATAACTTGAGAGAGTTGATTTGGATAAGCTTTATAGGTAATATTATCATCTATTTGAGTTTTTATTTTGATACCATTGTGTCTTATGATGCCTGCGATAATATTTAAAGCACTTTTTATTGAATCTTTAACTTTAAAACTTACTTTTTCTTTGTCGTTTTTGTAAAAATTTCTAAAATCATCGATAGTTTGTGACATGTATTCTATTTGTTCTAATGAATTTTGAATATATTTATCTAAAAGTATATTATCTAATTTGCCATGCGAACTGTATAGTCTTATATTTTGAAGTATCAGACTCAGTCTTGTCAGTGGATGTCTCCATTGATGTGCAATATTTGCTAACATTTCTCCTAAAGCTGCCAATTTTGATTGATTTTCAAGCAATCTGTCCTTTTTTCTATTTTTTTCTATTTCAATATTTACTTTATGTTCAAGATTATTTGCTAAATCCTTTAATTCATTTGATTTTTCTTCTAAAGTTTCATACATTTTATTGATTGGTGAAGATAAAAGAAATGCAAATGGTATTGCAACCAATATTGCCAATAAAACTGTAAAAAAAGTTCTTTTTTCTATATAGTTTCTTTCATTTTTTATTTTTGTAATCTTTTCTATATATATCATTTTTAAGTTTTGGGAATTTTTAAATTGTAATGGCTGAATATAATATTTTTTCTCTTTTATAAACATAGGCTTTTTAACTTGCATAATTATTTTAGCATATTTTGGAAATTCATCATATATTGTTTTTTTGTTATTTTTATATTTTGACCAATTAAACATTTTATTTTTATTGATTATAAAATACCCTTTTTCATCTATTAAATATACATTAAATAACGGTGAAAATGTTAATATCTGTAAATATTGTTTCATAAAAACATTTAAGATTATAAAGCCTTTATAAACATTTTTTATATAGATTGGATAGGCTATTCTAATAACAGGTTTAAATGGTTTCTCCACTTTTCCATGCTCTATATTAAGATCTATGTTTGAGAACCATATTACTTTTTTTGGAAGATTCAAGCATTGTTTGCAATAATATCTAAGATGTTTGTTTTGTAGCATTTTTTTTGGAACATCAAATGCTCTCTTGCCAACCTTTTTTCTCTCAAATCTTATTATCTCATTCCCTTTGGAGTCAATATATCTTAACTGCATGTAAAATTTATCACTATTCATCATAGTTAAAAAAAGATTGTTTACAATAAGATTTTTATTTGGATGTTTTACAAAGTTTAAGAAAGATTTATTGCTGGCTATGGCTTTTAAAGTATCTGAAGCATTTTCATAGAAAAAGTTAAGGTACTGCATTTTATCTTTTGCATGTGTCTTTGCTTGATGTTCAAATTTATTAATCGATGTTAAATTATTAAAATAAATATGTAGTGCAAAGATTGAGGACAGCAAAACAATAGCAAAAAGCAAATATGAAAAAAATAAAAAAATCTTAAATCTCTTTTTTTGCCTTTTAAGGTTTTGAAGTTCAATCATATTTTTCTATTTTGTATCCAGAGCCTCTTATGTTTATTATAAAATTATGTTTTAGTTTTGCTCTTAATTTTTTTATTTGCGTTCTTAAAGTATTGCTGTTGATAGGTTTTGCTTGCCATACATATTCAATTATAGTATCATAGCTGACAATATGGGGAGCGTTTTTGATAAGTAGAAATATTAAATTTTTCTCATTTTTACTGAGCTCTATTTCATTATCTTCATTATCAATTAATTCTAATTTGGTGATATCAAACTTGTAAGTGTTATTTAGTACAATAATATTGCTTGAAGAATTTTTAAGTAATAGTTTATTGATTCTAAGCTCAAGTTCTTCAAAATAAAAAGGCTTTCTTATATAATCATTACAGCCAAGAGAGTATGCCTCCTTGACATAATCAATCTCTGACATTGATGTTATAAAAATAACAGGCGTATTTATATTAAATTTTCTGAGCTCTTTTAAAGTATCAAAGCCATTAAATCCTGGGAGGTTGATATCTAAAAGCAGTATATCATAGTTTTCAAGATTCATATCATCAAATAGCTCATCAGCATTCTCATAACCACTTACCTCATGACCTTTTATCTTAAAATAAGTTTCAATTTCATCTCTTATAAATCTGTCATCTTCCAATATGAGGAGTTTCACTAAAAAATTTCCTTAAAGTTTATATACAATAATAAAATAAATTGATTAATCTGTGCTTGTTCCAAATTACATCATACCCATAGTTTGTAGATATTTTTTAAGCCCTTCTTTTTTATAGATACCTTTTGAAACATAGTTTAGGAAAATAATCATTTGCTTAGGATCAGCATATCCTGGTAATTGTATGATTTTATTCCAATGTTTGTCAAATATTATAATTTGTGGAGTTGCCTTGACACTAAAGCCCATTTTTAGTGAAACTGTATTGGTTTTTTTTGGTGGTTTTTTATCCCCCATATCATATTCGTGATATTCATCAAGGGGGATTGAGTATACATTGAAACTCTTTTTTAATATACTGTGCAAAACTTTATTTGTTTCTATATCCTTTTTAAGAATTTTGCAATAAGGACAAGTTTTTGTTTCAAACAAAAGTAGAATATTTTTTCCATTTGCAACCAATTTTGTTGTATGCTGCAAGATATTATCATTGGCATTTAAAATTGCAAATGATGTTAATAACATGAGAATCAATACATAAAATTTTTTCATAAATCCCTCTTTAAAAATTTTGATAAAATCATTTTTTATCTTTTATGATACCTTTTTTTATATAAAACTTTTTTAAAGCTTTATATACATCTGTATTTTTTCTATTCTTACCGAGCCATAAACCACTTTTTACAAAATCAAGTGTAACCAAAAATTGCTTTGCAGGCATATATCCTGGCACTATAAATATACTCTTACCGCTTTTATCAGTAAAGATCAGTGTTGGAACAGAAGTAACATTGTAGATATCGATTAATGTTTTTGTATCAACATCCATTATTTTGCCCTCATGCTCAATTTTATGTCTTTTATTTTTTAGGGCATTTAAACTATATGTTGAAAATTGATTCTCTAACTCATTATATAGTTTTTTATTATTATGTATATCAAGTCTCAATTTTTTGCAATACGGCCCATTTGCAGTTTCAAATATTAGAATCATATACTTGCCTTTTGGTGTGACCAAAGCAGTATCTTTAAAAACTCCATCTAAGCTGACTGTTGGTATAGTATTGCTTACCTGTGGGATTTGTTTTTTAACTTTATCTTTTTTCACTACATTATTCGATTGATGATTTATAGTTTTTACTGAAGTGTTTTCATTGCATCCACCAAATAAAAACAAGGTTGCAAAAAGCAACCCTGTTAAAACTTTAATATAAGTTTTTCTCATTTTTTAAGACCTTTTACATATCCGTGAAAAATCTTATTAACTTTATTGATATGGTCTTTGTCGGTTAATATTCCAGGATTTGTGTTTACTTTTGCCCATAATTTTTTATTGGACATGTTTTGGTGACAACCCATGCAGACTCCTGTTCTTTCCATTTTTTCTCTCATATCTTGATCAAGCGGACGAGATGCCGGCCAATGAGATCCAACATTAGCGAGTTGCTTTCCATCTCTTGTTACAACTTTTGACCATGCAAAATCCATACCTGGAATTGCTTGAATCTGTACTTGTGTGTGTGATGAAGCAAATTTACCATTTGCAAGATTTTGTAAGTCAACTTTAACATTTTTATCTTCATCTATGATACTGTTTTTCTTTCCGTATCCAAGTGCTTTTTGACTTGAGTGACAGCTTTCACAGGTTCTAGCATGAAGTGTTGTTGTATGAGGTTGAACTGGAGACATATCGATAGCATCAACTATATGACCATTGTCATGAACTCTGGCTTGTTTGTTAAGTATCAGAGTTTCTCCTTTTGGCCCGATTACTGTATAGGTTACTTGGCATCCTGGAATTATCGGAGTTACAAGACCTTCTCCGTTTATTCCAAGTATTGGATTTTCCCATTCAGTGTAACTTCTTGTTTCGCTTGATTTGCCGATTTGTCTTTTGCCTTTTGTTCCAAGAACAGATTCACTTGTTTCACCGTTTTTAAAGTGAGTCGAACCACTTGCAATCCAGTCGATTTTACTCTTACCTTTTCTATAATCAGTTTTAACATGACATCCATAACATTGTGGAGCCCAACTAGAATGGCATGCATAGCATTCTAATTTTTTCATATGCGCTTTAACATCATACATTGCAACTTGACCGTTTTTGGATAATTTTTTCTTAATTTCTAATGACTTCAGAATAGGTACAACTAAATCTTTACCACTTGCCAAATGAGCGATAACAGTATTTGATCCTTTTTTCTTAACAACATTGCCAAGTGGATTTCCTCTAGTACTTAGTAAATATCCACCCTCGGGATTATAAACTGTTCCTTGTTTCATCCAGTTAGGAAGTGTATTAGCCAAGCCTCTTGCGCCTTCTGGCGCACCAACAGCGAGATTGTTTTCACCATATCCTATTTTTAATTCCCAAGGAAATTTAGTAGTAGTGCCATGACAGTCTGAGCATTCTATCTCAACTTGACCCAAAGTGGTTCCTGCGATATTACCATCGCCGTGCATATCTATGGATGTGTGACAATCTTGACAAGTCATACCTGCTCTAAAGTGAATGTCAGATTTTAAATGTTGATATCTTTTGCCATGAGTTTTTAGCTGAGGTTTTCCTCCGGGTCTTAGTGGTGAGCCGTAAGGTTGTTCCATTAACCCCATAAATGAAACGCCGATTCTTTTACCTCTATTGTGACAAGAGTTACAAGTCTCAGGATGAATACCGCTAAATGTTACACCAGTTGATGGTACATGTACTTTGGCATCTCTTGTGGCTTGCATTTCGTGAACGAGTAAATGACCATGCTCTTTTTTATTGATAGTCGGGTCATTTCCTTCATAATAACCTTCATTTCCATAAGGTATATGACAAGAGCTACATCCCATCCCTCTCCAGTCACCTCTGCCTTTTCTTCCTCTAACACCTATATGACATCTTTGGCAGTCACTTCTTTGATAGCTTATAGAAGCATCATAAGCAATCTCTTTTTCTGTTTTTCCCGTCAAATCTTTTCGGCTTTGAGGAGGTAAAGGAAGTTGTTTAAGCTCAGTTGGAAACTGATCAGGATACTTTTTGATCATAGAAAGCATATATTTTTTATATACTTTTGTTCCCCATGAAGGAGTTTTGCCATCAGTGTCTTTAGTAGCATAATCTCCGTATATAACCTTTTGAGTATCCAGGCTTCCCCAAGTATGAAGGTTGCCCTGAATTTTGCCAGCCTCAGTTGCCATCAATGCTTTTTTCATATTGGCTACTGTGTCAGCATGGCAAAGACCGCAGGTTTTATCCATGATCCAAAAACTTCCCGGGTCTCTAACAAATGCTTCTAAGCCGCCAGGATGTCCCGGAGCCCCTTTATGAGCTGCCATTTTTGTAGTTGCTTTTACATTGCCACCATGGCAGATAGTACAACCGGCAGGATCTCCTACGCTAGCACCCAATGCTTTTATCTGTTTCATCATACCAGAGTCTTCACTTCTTATATGTTCTATGCCTTTGTGACACGACAGACAATCAGCAAAAGTCCAAGTGGATATTAAAGTTATAAAAAGTATAACTTTGCTTAAGTTAGATCTTAACATGATTTCTCCTTTTTTATAATCTTATTGTTATGACTATTCGAAATTGTAGCAAATGAAAGTGCCTGTAAAGTGCTTTTTCTGATATAAAATACTATTTATATAAATTTATATAAATTTAAGAATATAATCAGTATTATTTTCAAAAATAAAAAATTATTATAGTTTGATAGTATTATTTCGATGTAAGGAGATATAGTGAAAAAAATATTTTTATTGTTTATAATGTTTACCTTTACTTTATCATTGTTTGGTTCAGAACTTGGAATTGATTGGAGAAATGATGTAAACGATGCCAAAGAAGCGGCAAAAAAGCAAAAAAAACCTATTATTGTTTTTTTACATTCAAGAAGTTGTTTTTACTGTCCCAAGATTATTGAACAAGTATTGCCAAATCCTAAAGTTAAAAAATTCTTAAATAAAAATTTTATTAAGTTAGCTCTTGATACATCAACAGGCTCTGATTCTATTGAAGATGAAGTTACAGATCAGGCACCTCCTAGATTTATTGTAAGTATTACCCCGGCTTTTATATTTATGGGACCAAATGAAGAAAAGCTAGCAAGAAACGGTAAAAAACATATGATAATATATGGATATTGGACTCCACAACAATTAATTAAATGGGGAAAAGACGCTCTAAAGAGATTTCACAAATTATATGGAAAAAAATATGGACCTAAAGAGTTAAAGGAAAGAAATTGAAAAATTTTATAATTTTATTACTG